>JAHFOS010000002.1:43617-128028 GCA_023261545.1 bacterium | reverse complement strand
AAGTCGCGGGCTGGAAATCCCCCACCGGTCCACTGTAGAGCGTTTTCCCGGTGGCGTCGCGCACCACCAGGGTGCCGCTGCCATTTTCGCTGCGCAATTCCGCCGATCCGTGCGGATTGCTGAAAACCGAGGTGCTGCTGGAACTCCCCGCGCCGGACTGGATCACCTGGACGTTGAGGGCGGGGCCGGGACCGCTGTTTTCGGCTGAGGGAAAAATGTGGACCTCAGTTCCATCCGCCTCAGGCGAAACGCTATTTTGCAGCAGGTCCCGCAGCGCGGCGCGCAGTTGTTCCTGATTGTGGCGCAACGCTTCGTGGTGTCCCTGCATCAGCTTCCGCAAGGCATCGTGGTCCATCCACCGGAACTGCCCCAAGGCGTCATCGGACCCGCTGACGGTGCTGGGGGAGATCCCCGAAAAGGCGAACCCGAAGGGAAAGAAACCCGGAGCGACACCAGCTTGGGTGCTTCCCGGGACACAAGTCCCCGCCGGGCAAAACCAATTCAGGGGACAGGCGCCGCTGCCGGCATCGGTGCCCTGCAGGATTCCGGAAGTCAGGGCGCCGGATCGGAGCGCCTTGCGGAAGCCACCCGTGGTCGGACGCTCTTCGGGTTTTTCCGCGAGCACGGCGGAGAGATAAACAGGAGATCCGTCGCGAAAAAGCTCGAGTTGCACGGTGGTGCCCGGACTGTAGCCGTGGATCAGCGCGGAGAGCTGAGGCGGGTTGAAGATCAGTTGCTGATCCACCTTGCGCAAAATGTCGCCGGTTTTCACGGCGGCGGCTTCCGCGGGACTGCCCGGCGCGATTAACACCACCTTGAGGCCATAGTCGCCCTGGAGTTTTTCACGCTCGGCGGGGGCGGGGTGGCGGCAGGCCACGCCGAGGTAGGTGCGCGCGGGGGCGGAGTCTTCGGCACGGGCCGCGGTCGCGAGAGCCAGCACGGCCAGCGAACCTAAAAACAGCTTAAATTGTTTCGTCACGGAAGCTCCTCGCGAAAGTGTTTACAGAGGGGTAACCCGGCGCTGCGCGCCGTTCCTTGGCCGTTCAATGCAGTTCGAGCGGCTCGAAGGAGACCTGCTGCACGGGCGCGTCGTAGCGCACCCGTATTTGGCGGCGGGGATCGAAGGACTCCACGGAGTGCACGCTCACGCGGCGCACGGCGCGCACTGGAAGGTTCTCGTCCAGCAGCAGGTAGCCCTGATCGAGGTCCACGCTGTAGTCGCTCTCCACCGTGTTCCAGGAAGGCGCCGCTGGGGGTTGGGCCAGGGGTGCGGCAAGGGCAGGGCTGACCTCCCCGCCGTTCGGCGCGGCGGGCAGGTTCACGAAGTACCACAGCGGCAGCAGTCCGATAGCGGCGAGGCACGCGGCCATCAGCAACAGGGATGACCTTGTCTTCCGGCGCCGCTCGCGGCGCGCCGCCTCGACGAGCACGGCGCGGCGCGCGCTTCCCCCGCCGGCACGGTCCGCGAGGCCGGAGAGGCCCGCCGCGAGCTGGCGCTCGAAATCGCTATTCTCTTCCATCGTTCTCCTCCGCCTTCATCCACTCCCTGAGTTTCGCCAAGGCCCGCGAGATGCGGCTTTTCACCGTGCCCTCGGCCACGCCGAGGATTGCGGCGATTTCATGCTGCTGCAGCCCGCGCTCGTATTTGAGGATCACCACCTCGCGGTGTTCGCCTTCGAGTTTGAGCAGCGCGCGTTGCAGACGATCCAGGCGTTCCCGGCCCGTGTCTGAGATTCCCGGATCCACCGCCTCGCCGCGCTCGGCCACCGCCCGGGTCTCGCGCTTGCGCCGCCGCGTCTCTTTCTGCCAGTATTTGCGGCACTGGTTGAAGAGGATGGCGAAAAGCCAGGGGCGTAGGCGCGCTCCCGGGCGCGTGCGGTGCGCCCCTTCGAAAGCGGCGATCAAGGTCTCCTGGACCGCGTCTTCGGCGGCGTGCCGGTCGCCCATGTAGAGGTAGGCGGCGCGGCGCAGGTGCTCCTCGTAGTGGGACGCCACGGCGTCCAAGGCCCCCAGGCTCTTGGACTTGAGGCCGGACAACCAGGCCGACTCCAGATCCATGGCGGCGCAGAGTTCGGCCCCGGCTAGGAGTTCGTCCCCCACCTCCCCTAAAACAGGGGATAACCCCTCCAAAATGGGGGGTAAAGAGGGAGCCGCGATTTCTTCTTCTACGACCGGGGTCATGGCGCCTTCATCTTCAGGCATTTTACCAGGAGTCTCCGTCCAGGCCATGGCGTTCCGAGCGCGCGAGGCTTTTTTGAGGCTCATCCGAATAATGCGTACTTCGGCAGTGTCTTCCCTATTTTTCTTGCTCCTCAGTGCTCCAAACTCGGGAGCATCCACAGATTACACGGATTTGCACTGATTAAAAAAGACGGTCCTGCGTGATTATTATCTGTGTTAATCTGTGCAATCTGTGGAAAATCCCCCTGGCAGCTAAATTTGGTTCCGGTCTTGCTCGACCAGGCACCGGCGTGAAAATTCTAGAAAGGTACGCATTATTCGGGTGAGCCTTTTTTGGCGGAAGTCGTCAAATAAACGCTGACGAGCCGGGTTTGCACCGGCCCGGCATGTCCCACAATGGCCGGCTTTTAGATCCATGGCGGGGCGGCTGCATTTCATCGATCTCGTCGAAAGGCTGAAGGCGCCGCGCCACCTCATCGTTCCGCCCGCGCGCTTCGATGCCGTGGCCGCGGGCAGCGCTTGTTACCTCGCCGAGACCCTGGCTCGCAGCGGCCAGCAGGCGCAGGTGCTGGCGCCGACCCAGGGCAACGAGTCCTGGCCCGAGGAATGGGGACGGGGCTGCTGGCTGACGCCCACGCAGGGGACTTTCGATATCGTCGCGCGGCCGGACTGGGTGTGGCTATGGGGCGTGGGCCGGGCGAAGGAACACTACCCCGGACTGGAGGATTTCATGCTCGGCTGCGACGTCATCCAGATCCTGGACTGGACCAGTTCCGAAGGCACCAAGCGCTTCGCCGAATGGTTCCACAAGACGCCCTTGCTTGGGGGACTCGGGGAACTCGCCTGGAACCTGGGCCGCGAGCTCCCCTCCCACAGCGGCAAGCCGGCGCCAAGTCTGGCGGGCGCGCTCACGGCCTTCCTGAACCTTTACCCCTTTGCGCTCCGGGATGCTCCGTTGTTGAGGCTACTGCATATCATCCTCGGGGACTTTCGACCGCCCGCGGCGCCAACGGGCGGCCAGAAAACCGCGGAGCAGCACGGCGATTGGCTGGTGTGGCGGTGGTCGGGGCTCAACGAACGGGAGATTGCGGCCTTGCGGCTCGGGTTCCTCGATCTCTATACGGGGTGTGGCCATCCGAACCTCTTGCTCATCATCGAGGCGCGTCCGCGGGAAGGTTTCATCTGCGCCGCGGCCTCCGACCCCGGAGCTGAACATCGCCTGCGCCAAGTCTGCCGTTCGGGGCTCGCGGCGTTGAGCGACGGCTCCATGCAACTCGATCAACTGGAGCAAGTACTCAAGAAGATCGGCGAGCCGCAAGCAGGGGAACCGCGTTTGCTGCCTTGGCCGAGGCCGGCCTGCACGGGAACTGACATCCCGTTCATTTGCGAGGACGAGGCCTGGAAAGCGGAGCGCGAGCGCCGCCTGGCCGAGGCACGCCCCGCCGTCGAGAGCGAAGCTGCGGCAACGGCGGAGCCCGAGCCGGAGCGCATCTATTGGGATTCCACGCTGCTTTTGAAGCGCCTGAACGACCTGGAAAAAGCGGAGGCGGCGAAGAAGACCGCGGCCTTCCTTGACGAAGAGGCCGCGCGGCGCCTGCTGCCGCCAGCCATCGAAGCGCCGGCGTTGCCGGAGGCGGGAGCGGAGCTGCCTGTTCCGCCGAGGGTCGAGATCGCTGCGGTGCCATTGGGTGAGGAGCTGCCGCCGGCTTCGCGGGAGGGCCATGAGGCAGGGGAGGTCGTCCCGCACAACGAGGGGAACCACGAGACCTCAGAGAGTTTCCATGAGACCTCGGCCCTGCCTTCTCCAGAATCCTCGCTCCAGCCCTCTCCAAGACCCTCACCCCGTCCCGCTCCCGAAGGCAGAGGGGGAACAGAGGTGTCTAGCGACGCTCTCCAACCTGGCAAAGGGAGAACAGCGGCGTCGGACGAAGCTGTGGAACCTGGGAGAGGGGGAGCAGAGGCATCGCAGGCCACGAGCCTCCCCTATTCCACCTCCGATATTTTCTTTCCTGGCGAAGAGCCGCCCGCGGCGGCCCCGGCGGGCGAGGAAGCTGAGTTTGCCGAAGAGGCTCCGCGGGAGGAGGACGAAGGTTCTCAGCGCGCCTTCGCCTCGGAAGCGGGTGAGACAGAAAAGGCCGCGGAGCTCGGCGCTGAGGTGGATACAGACTTCGCGGCCACGCCAGACGACCTCTTTCCACGTGCCGGAGATCCCTTCCGTGGATTTCGCGCTAGCGATACGGGGAGCCTTTTTCCCGACCACCTTTTTGCGGAGGGCGCCGCTGGTGGGAAAAATTTTGAGTCAGGCTCTAGGCGAGGGGCTGACGAGGAGAAAGATCGGGAGAGCAGCGCTTCCACTTTGCCCCAACCTGCGCCAAGATCCTCACCCCATCCCTCTCCCGAAGGGAGCGGGGGAACAGCGATTTCTAGCGCCGAACGCTTACCCGGGAGGGGGGAACCCGAGATGTCCGGCGCTGCCGTCGGCCCTGAGATGGCGACCCAGGCAACGGTCGCCGCGCGTGAATTGCCCATGGCCGCGGCGCCGGTCTTTTCACCCCGTCCGTTTTCTTTTGAGGGGAAGATGGGTGATGGGACAAGTGAAGGGAGAAAGGCCAAGCCTGCGGAAGCTGAGGGGCACATCCCCAGCGTCGCCGCCACCGCACGTGAGACCACCGAAAGCGAAATCCTGTACCTCGTGCGTCAATCATCACGGCTGCGCCGCGCCGGACGCATCCTCGCCTGGGGGGCGCTGGCCCTTTTCACGCTGTTGACGATCCTGGTTCTCTCGCAGCTTTCCCGGCTGGGATAAAATCGAAGAATGGTAGGTGCCTGGAGGCTCTTTCTTCTGCTGGTCGTGGCGGGACCGTTGCTGATGTCCCGCGCGCCGCTGTCAGCGGCGGAGATGGATGCAAAACAGCTCTTCGATCTGGCCCGGCAGCTTGAGGATCTGGGGTACATGGACTCCGCCAGGTCCTACTATGAGAGGCTGTTCCGCGACCCCAAAGTCCAGGGGGAGTTCCTCAGCGAAGTGGAAAATCGGCTCGCGGCACTCGACAAGGCGCTGGAGAAGCGCCCGCCCAAAAAGGGTTTGGAGCCGCTGGAGGGTTTTTCCTCCTTCCGGCTTTCTCCGCCTGGGGACGCGGTTCCTCCCGAGCGTCCGCTGCCGTTGCCGCAGGAGTTCCCGACCACGCACATCAACAAGAAGGCCTGGCTTTTCGGCACCCTGATCGTGGTCGGTGTCTCCGGAATGCTCTACTACAGACAATTGCAGAAAAAGCCCGCGCCTCCCGCGGCGGCAGCGGCGCAGCCGCCGCCAGAAACGCCCCTGACCATAGAGTTCTGAGTCATGCTCCGGCGCCTCGTCATCGTCGTTGCCCTGCTGCTGCTGCCCGCGCTGGCCATCCAGTGTTCGGGTTCGAGTGGCAGTCCCCCCGCCGACCCCCTGAGCTATGAGATTGGGATCACCCTGGTTCAGGACACGGGGCGGGCCAAGCTCGCTACTATTCCCGAGGATCAGCCGCTCGTCATTTTTTCCGACCAGTTCGACCGCGAAGATCCCCGGGAGTGCACCCATGCGCGCGCGCGCCTGCTCGATGTCCTGGGCGGACGGGTGGTGGCCGAGATCCTCCATCCGCTCAAACGCTCCGCCACGCCGCCGTATCCCTTGGAAACGTCCTCGCGGCGCTTCACGCTGATCTCCACTGAAGCCGGCGAGAACCTCTCCCTCATCGTGCAGCTCGGCAGGAATTTTGGATCCAAGGCGGCGCGCCAGAGCCGGCGCGAGGTCGTCTATTACAGTGGCGTCAGGAGCAAGCTCGCGCTGCGCGGTCAAAAGGTGCTGCTCGATGGCACGCCCATCACCTCGCTCAAAGTGCCCATCGGGCTCAACGTGGACACGAGCTCGGAAACCATTCCCGTGCAAGGCTACATAGATTACCGGGGCATCCCCAACGTGCCCAAGGGCTTGCCGCTGCAGGATCCTCCCAACCTTCCTTCTGCGGCGGTTTACGCCGCCGGCCCCGGCAAAGAGGCCTACCAGATCATCAGCACCACCCTGGCGTCGGAGGATCAGCCGTTGAGCCAGTTCTTCGAGGCTTCCGAGGTCACGACCTCCGCGCCCGCCCTGGTGGTGGTGGTCCAGTCGGGCCTGCCTTTCAACTACGTGCTCAGTTGCTATGTCACGCCCGCGGAGATGTTTTCGGGAAAGCCCGTGCTCATTGACTGGGAGACCACCTTCGTTACGGCCGTCGCCCAATATCTGAGCGAAACTGAAATTCCCGGCTTAGGTCCAGCCCTTTACAAAGTCAACTCTGCCCGCGCCCAAAAACTTCTGGAATTTTGCGAGAAAAAAATCGCCGAACCCCTGGCGGCGGGCGGGAACGCCATCACCGTGGGTCCCGAGGAAACGGTGGGTCTCTCGGTTTACTTCCAGTTCGCCTCCTTCGCGCGCACCGGTGACCCGCTCGGCATCCTCTACAGCACGAGCAAGATCAGGACGCGGGTGATCGACACGCTCGATCAGAAGTCCTATCTGGGCATCAATTATTTCTTTTTGTCGAAGGGCCGCAACCTGCTGCTCAAGAACGGCAGCGCCGAGTATTTTTATCCCAGTGGCACGGCCATTATTCTCCCTGACGCCAACTACAGCGCCTTCATCCGCGGCAGCGACAATGCGGCGGGCTTCACGCGCTTCATCAACTCGTTATCCCCATGATGAAATCATCCCTGACGATCCTCTCCTGTATCTCCCTGTTGCTCGCCAGCAGCCACGCCGAGGAGAAAGCGCCCGCGCCCGTTGGTGCCCAACCCGCCGCTGAGCAGGGCTTGCCAACGGGGGCGGACAAACCGGTGGCGGCTATTCCCGTCCCCCCCAAGGTGGACGAGCCCTATAAACCGGCCTGGATCGGCTGGCTGCACCTGCCTGGGCCTCATCACTACAAGTCGGCCGTGCGCTTGGCGGACCACAGCCCCGAAATCTGGAACGGGTGGAGTTCAGAACACTTTGAGCACCTTCCCTGGCTGCCCAAAGGAGTGACGGGTCCCGCGCGTTCCATCTATCCTTTTTTGATGGAGTCCCCCATGCCGTCCGAATCTACCCAGGGCCGGCGCCACGCCGAGCGCTGAGGCCATGCCTCCCCCGCGCAGCAGGGCGGCCGTGCTCGGCACCGGGGAGCGCGCGCTGGAACTCACCGGCCTGCTGGCCGCCGCGGGCGTTCCCTGCGTGCTCCTAGATGGCCGTGGCGCCAAGGAGGCCGCCGCGGCCAGAGTCCGGCTCGCCACCGCGGGGGCGCTGGGCGCTCCGGAAGCGCTGGGCCTCATCCAAGCCGGCCCGCTGAGTGGCGAACTCCTCGGTTACGCTGACGTTATTTTCGACACGGGTTCCTCCGATCTGCCTCCGGTCCAGGAACTCTACGCGCTGCTGGGTCAGCAAGCTTCCGAGACCACCTACCTGGTGGGCGTGCGGCTCGGGGTGTCTGGACAGTCGCTGGCTGAGCTGCTGCCGGAGGCGCGGCGCGCCAACTTCCAGCGCATCCATCTTCCCCGGCGTTTGGCCCTGCGTCCTTGCGCGGAATTCGTGACGGAGTCCAGCCCGTTGCCCCGGCGCCTGGAAGAACTCCTGGAGCCCGTCCTCGGCCTCACGCTGATCCCCACCCGCGACGCGGCTTGCGGTTTTACCGATCTCCTGGAAGCGGAAATGCTGGAAATCGGGCTGGGGATGATGGAGGAAGGTCTGCAGGCCGAGGACATAGACTTCCTGTGCTTCGGACTTTTCGGACGCGAGGGGGGAATCCTTGGCCGCGCGGACCTTTTGGGGCTCGCCGGCGCGCGGGAGTTTTTTGCGCTGGCGGGTCGGGAAGCCCCCCCCCTGTTGCGCCGCATCGCGGACCGCGAGGGCGCGGAGGGGCGCGGGACCGGGGTGTATCGCCGCACACTGGCGGGCCTTCAGGTCTTCCGGCCCGCCACGGGAGCGTATGCCCCGGCGGCGCGCGGCCGCATGGTCCAGGAAGTGGGCGCCTGGCTCGCGGTAGGACCGGGGGAGGATCGCTGGCGGCGCGCGCTCGGCGATGAGGGGCGGGCCGGGGCCGTCGCCCGGCGGCTGCTCGCCGCGTACCTCGCCTGCGCCGCGCGCCATCGCGACGCGCACTTTTTCCATGACGAGGATCTCGACACCGTGGCGCGGGTGGGCGCCGGCTTCAGCCTCGGCCCCCGCGAGCTTTTCGAACGCATCGGCGCGGATCAGGTGCGCGACCGGCTGCGGATGCCGGACGGCGAAGGGCCGTCCCGGCGCGGGGATGTCAGCCCAGGCACGCCGCCCGAGCCGCGCTCGGGAGGACTGGAGCCGCGCGAACTCGAGCGCCACGGGCCGCCCCTGGAGTCCGGGCGCGGCGCGCGCCTCTGGGACCTCGGCGCTGGCATCTTTCTTTTTGAGATCATGGAGCCCATGGTCACGCCGCCCTTGCTGGAGGCGCTGCACCAGACCTTGAGGCGCGTCCAGGAGGAGGGCGCGGGGCTGGTCCTCGGCACCCAGGGCCAGCATTTCCTGGCCGGGCAGGATTGGCGGCCCTTCCTGGCCCTGGCGCGCGCGCGCCGCTTCGAGGAGGTCCGCTCTTATCTGCGCTCGCGCGTTCAGCTCCATACCATGATCCAATCGTTTCCCCTGCCGGTGGTGTGCGCGGCGCGCGGCCGCGTGGTGGGGGCGGGTCTGGAGTTGGCCTGGCATTGTTCCCTGGTGCAGGCCGGCGAAACCTTGGCCCTGGGTTTCGACGAGGCGGCTTATGGCCTCATCCCGGCGGGAGGTGGGCTCAAGGAACTGGCCCGGCGCGTTTACGGCGTGGGGCTTGCCGGTGCCGCGGAGCGCATGATCCCCTACGCGGAGGATGTGCTGCACAGCCGCTTGCAGACAGGGATGACGCTCGCCTGCCGCCGCGGTTGGCTCAATCCCACGGACACCCTGAACCGCGTGGCCACGCGGCGCATTTTGGAGGCCAAGCAGGACGCCCTGCGTCTGGCGGAGCGGGGCTGGCGTCCGCCCTTGGAAATCCTTTCCCTGGAAGTGCCGGGGGAGGAAGGTGGGGCCTTGCTCGCCCAGCACTTCCACCGCCGCGCCAAGGAGAAGGGCTGGGATCACGTCCAGCAAGCCGTGGCCCGGGCCCTGGCCGGCGTGCTTTGCGGCGGGCAACTGACCCGACCCGGCAGGGTACGACCGGAACACATGCTGGAACTCGAACAGGAAGCGTTCCTGGCGCTGCTGGGCATGCCGGAGATTCAGGCGCGGCTAGAGCAAGTGTTGCGCGCCCCGGAGCTTTTTCATTCATGAGCCTCCTTATTCCCGTCATCGCCGCCGCCGCGCGCAGTCCCCTGGCAAGGGTGGGCGGGGCCTTGCGCTGGATGCGCCCTGAAGAAATCGCGGGTCGGCTCGCGCGCCAGCTTCTCGAACACGGTTTGCCAGTTGGGATGGCGGTTGACGAGGTCGTCTGTGGCGGGGTTTTCCATGAGAGCGCGCCGGTGCTTTCCGCCGCCGGCGCCGCCGCGCGCATCGCCGGCCTGCCGGGCGGACTTCCCGTCCTGGGAATAAATCGCATGGGACTGTCGAGCTTCGAGGCCCTGGTATGGGCGCACGGTCGCATTGCTCTCGGCGAGTCGGCTTGCGTGCTCGCCGGCGGGGCCGAGTCCCTGAGCCGCGCGCGCCCGGCCGGGCCGCACCCCCGCATCACCGCGGTGGAGCCGGACATCTATCTCCCGCCCTTCCTGCGCGCTGCCCCGGGTGGCGAAAATCCCTCCGAGGAGGCGTTGACCCGTTACGGCGAAACGAGCCTGAGCCGCGCGCGCGCGCAAGCGGGCGTGGCGCCCAGTTGTGTCCTGCCCCTGGAGGCTGCGGAACGCGTCGCCCGCCCCGGCGGTTTCGAAGAAAAGCCCTGGCGCTGCGCCGCCGACGAGAACCTGGAGGGCGGCGCGCGCCGGGTCGCGCCAGGAGCCGATGGAGCGGCCTGGCTGCTGCTCATGGAGGGCGAAAAAGCGGCGGCAGCCGGCCTCAAACCCCTGGGCCGCCTGTGCGGCAGTCACAGGCGCGCGGGCCCGGGCGCCGCGGCGAGCGCCGCCCGCGAGGTCCTGAAGCAGGCCAACCTGGAACTTGCGGAGGTGGCGCTTTTCCAAGTGGGCGAGCTCACCGCCGCCTCAGCCCTAGGAATCATCCGTGCCCTCGGCCTGGAAGAAGACCGGGTCAACCCCGGCGGCGGCTGCCTGGCCTGGGGTTTCTGCCCAGGCGCGGCGGGCGCGGTACTCGCGGCAGAATTGCTTTTCGCCCTGCGCCGCCAGCGCAAACGCTGGGGCCTCGCAATTTTAGAAGCGGAAAACGGCGAAGCCGGCGCCGCCCTGTTCGAGGCCTTCGCGGGTTAAGGGACAATAGCACAATCCCGAAAATGCCAGATCCATGAGCCAGAAACCCCCAGCCGATTCCCAGGGCAAAATCTATCGTAGGCCGGCGCATGTGGGCCGTGAGCGTGCCGAGTTCTTCCAGCCGATCAGCGCAGGACGCATCCTGCGGCCTCTGGGCCCGCATGACGACATCCTGGGAGAAATGCTGGGCGCTGACCAGGACGAATCGCAAGATCGCGGAGATCCAGCGCGCTGTTGTTGAACCGAGGCCGCGAGCCTCGAGTTTTCCCCGGTTTCGATTTTCCCGCCGCGCCCGCCAGGATTCTGGCCCCGCCGGATTATCGAGGACACGATTTGTCCACGGTCCGGATTAGAATTGCTCCAGATTCAAAACAGGAAATAGGAGCGCGCGATGACAATCCGGAGAAAATACTGGAAAGCCGGGGATTCCGGGATCTGGGAAAGCCTGCACGAGGGCGGGGAGGAGCTGCTCGACATCGCCCGTCCCCTGCTGCGGCGTCTGGCCGGCAGGGCGGGGCTCGAAGGCGCATTCTTGAGCCTCTCCCTGATCCTGGGCAGGGCCGACAACAAGAACTTCGGCAAACGCTTCATCCAGGAGATGAGCGACGCCGGCCACGCCACCACGGACGTGGCGGAGGAATGGCACAGCGAGATTTTGCATGAAATCAAGGAACCGGCGACGCTGATCCTGGAGTATGGGCGCGGCGAGGACGGCGAATGGCTCACGGAGGGCGTGGGGTCCTTCCTGCGAAACGTGGTGCGGCCCAGCCGTTCCCGCGGCTTCGCGCGGGAATGGAAGAAGCGCATGCAGGCCCTGGCGGCCAGCCTCGGGCTGTCGCAAAGCGAGTCCGCCGTGCTGCACACGGCCTACCTCACGTCGTCCAGCCGGAAGTTGAGCACCTTCCTGTCGG
Organism: bacterium; assembly: GCA_023261545.1. Classification (GTDB taxonomy): domain Bacteria; phylum Planctomycetota; class JADGBV01; order JADGBV01; family JADGBV01; genus JAHFOS01. The sequence goes on along the minus strand of JAHFOS010000002.1, from coordinate 116,542 downwards.
AATCCATGAACAGCCATAGCCAGCGGCTTCTGGCTGCCTTCATCGCCGCCGGCCATGGGCTCCGGAAGGCGGAGGTGGAGGAGGCCTTCTCCATCAGGGGGAACCTCAGCCGTTACGCCCTGCTGGACGAGAATTTCTTCGCGAGCAGCGACCCCCTGGGAAATTTCAGTCTTTCCGCTGACATTTTGAACTATCTGAACGGTATCGTAAAACGCACGCCCCAGGAAATAGCCTGCGAGCCGCTGGAGGGAGAGACCTTGGATTGGGATCATTTTCAACTCCCCGCGCGCATGAAGGATATCTGTCTGAACCTGCTGCGGCGGGCCGGCGAGAGCGTAAACCTGATCTTCTACGGCGGCACGGGGCTGGGCAAGACCACCTTCACGCGCTCCCTGGCGCGGCGGGCCGGGCTGCGCGCCCAGCTCCTCAAATGCGAGCACGCCAAGCCGCAGGAGACGGCGGGCCGGCTGCGCATGGCCGCGGCCTTCATGGACCCGAGCCACGACCTGCTGGTGGTGGATGAGGCCGACAGCATCTTGAACACGGAGAGCTTCCCCTTCGCCGCCCGCGCGACCCTGGAGAAGGGCTGGATCAACCAGTTTCTGGAGTCCCACGGCAAGCGCATCGTGTGGATCACCAACCACCACCAAGGCATCGAGGAGAGCACCCTGCGGCGTTTCGACTTCAGCCACGAATTCCGTGGCTTCAGCGCCAAGGCCAAGGAGGAAATGTGGCGCCAGGCCCTCGCGGACTCGCCCTACTCCGAGGTCATCGTCCCCGAACGCATCCGCGAATACAGCGCCCGCTTTCCCCTGAGCCCGGCGAACATCCGCTCGGTCCTCAGAGTCCTAGGCGCCTGCGCGGATCCCGCCAATCCCCAGGAAAGCCTGCACATCGCCGAGGAGGTGATGCAGCGCCAGGCGCGCCTGCTGGAGGGCAGCCAGGGCGAAAACGTGCTGCAACCCACGGGAGTTTACGGCCTGGAGTTCGTGAACGCCGATCCCGATCCGGCGGGAGTGCTCGCCGCCGCGCGCCGCTTCCTCGACACACCGCGGCGTTCCGGCAGCCAGTTGCACGGCATCGCTATCCTGCTCCAGGGGCCGCCGGGAACGGGCAAGACCGAATACGCCAAGTATCTCGCCACATCCCTGGACCGGCGCCTGCTGCTCAAGAAAGCCTCGGACCTCCTCAGCAAGTGGGTGGGGCAAACCGAGAGCCTTATCCGGGATGCCTTCGAGGAAGCCCGGGAAGACGGCGCCCTGCTGCTGATTGACGAGGCCGACAGCTTCCTCGCCGCGCGCGAGCACGCCCAGCACTCCTGGGAGGTGACCCAGGTGAACGAGCTGCTGGTGCAGATGGAACGGCACAGCGGCATCTCACTCTTCGCCACCAACTTTCCGGGCCACCTGGACAAAGCCAGCCTGCGCCGCTTCGCCTTCAAGCTGAATTTTCGCCCTCTGCGGCCCGATCAGGCGCAGGCGCTTTTTGCTAGGTGCTTCGGAGCTGGTCTGGCCGACAGCCTACCTTTGAGGCAGGCCTTTCCCGCTAGTCTCACCTTCGGAGATTTCAAGGTCGTGCAGCAAAAACTATGCCTGAGTCAAGTCGAGCACACCACGCCGGCGCTGCTGGAAGAACTGCGCCGCGAGGCGGCGGATCGGGGCGAGGGAAGGAGGGTGGGGTTTTGACAACCACGCACGATCTCTACACTCATTCAGGGCTGTATCGAGGTGCCCAAACATGAGCCGGCGACATCTTTTGCTGCGACTGTTGGGCCGACCAAAACCGGAAGATCAGGTCACAGAGTCGCTCGCCTTTCTCATCGAGTACTGTCCTGAATTCCGAAGAGGGTTTGCCCAATTAATCTGGAAAGATGAAGGAAAGGGAGAAATCGGCAACGAATCTCCCATCTCTTGCGATACTCAGCAGGGAACCGACAAAGGAGATGGGCGATATGATCTTAAATGGGTTGACAAGAATTTTGTGGTCGTCATCGAGTCTAAGATTGACGCAAAATGGACGGACGATCAGCCGGGGAAATATTTAGGAGAGCTCGATGTCCCGAAAAGGGACAAGAATGCTCTTGTCGTAATTGCTCCCGAATTAAGTCTCAAGCCAAAGATCGATATCGCGCAGTTTTCAACCATCCCCAAACCAAAATGGCGCATACACCTTGCTGAAGAAAACAACGATGAGTACCCCCTCAATGGAGAAGCGCACCCATCCATTAATTTCGTCGGAATTAGCTGGCAGCGTATCCAGAAGCTAATTAGTAATGCGATAAATAACAATGCGAGGATCGAGCCAGATCGCACTAATTGCACATTTTACTCAAAGGAGGTTCTAGAAGTCATGAAAAATATTGATCCGCATTTTTTGCAATCAACGTCACAATTTGATGACAACAGGGGCAAGTTTATCATGTGCTTGTTTGAGATTGATCGGGTTGTCTTTGAAATTATTGAGCGACTGAAATGCGGTCCCGGCTTCATACAACGGTTTAATGCAACCAAGGGAATGGGTGGAAAATATAGTTCCAGTATAGCTTGCGGTTATACGCTGCGTGACAAGGGGAGCCGTGACAAGGGAAGCGATTTTTGGTTTGGCTGTTGGATTTTTCCTGGTGATGAGACCAACTCCACTCCAGAGTTATTGTGGTTAACTGCTGATAAGAAAAAGGAGAGTGGAAAATTTCTTGAGAACTATGCGCTCTCTCTAAAAATAAATAAGCCGCTAGTAACCAGAGACCGCCATTGGGGCATCGCGATACCCATAGAAGGTAAAAGTTGGAGCGAGCGAATTGCAAATGGTTACAACAAAGTACATGAAATTTTAAAGCCCTTGTTTACTGTTTAATCAGATGACGATTTCAGAGAGGTGGCGTTCCGGCTCTTTCCCCTTCGACGTCTCCATCCGCGTTGCTGGCGGCAACCCAAGCTGCACCGACGAAGGCTGGCTTTTGGCCGCCACGCCGGTCTTCGAGAAACGTAACCACTCCCTGGAACTCCAAGCGGTCGTGGACTCCATCGGCGAGATCCTCAAGGAAAACCCCAAAGCCCGCTTGGTGAGGCCAGAGCACTGGCATGTGCCGGTGAAGCGCTGGTTCGTTGGCCAGGGCGATCCGGCGAGGGCCGGCGAAGTCCTGCGAGGCTACAAGCCTACCAGATTCCTTTTGCGTTGCTCCGTGGACAAATTATCCCACGAGGGCGACCGGCTGATGTGGCATCTCGAATCTCAGGAGTTCTGCGCACTTTACCAGGATTTGCAAGGGGACTTTTACGAGAAGGCCGGTTTCAATTTCGAACTGGACGAGGATTGGGAGCCGCATATCGTCATTGCCACTGGGATCCAAAGCGTTAATTTCGAAATCCATTTCGAGGGGTTGACTATCGATCTGCGGCGATGGGTTCTTGCGGACCAGGAAGGCCGTCAGCTCATGGTTTTGGATAGCCGCCAAGAATCAGCCGCATGGTGTGCTCTTTGAGCGTAAAAAGACACCCTCTGGTACGGTGGGGTCCGGGAAAGCGGGATGCCGCTCCCCGGGACGGAGGCCGTCTTCCCCGACTGCCTCTGCGCTTTCCCGATGGAAATGGACCGGATTTTCCAAGAGCGTTCCTCCTGCCTGCGCCATGTGATCCTGCACTCCATGTCGAGACTGGCGCTCCGGTTGCCCGATCCCGCCCGAAATGCACCGAGGCCCTGGAACTGCATGGAAGGCTATCTGCGCAGGCACTGGGATAGGGTCCATCCCGTGCTCAATGTAATATGAGGATGCCCCGCCTTCCCGGAGGTTTCTGCTTCCTCGTCACCCGGTCCTGGGGCTGCCAGCGTAAGAGGGACAGTGCTTTTGCCTCACCTGCCGGAATGTCCGCCTGCCCTTCAAATCGCTATTGATGGGTTATCATGGGGGCATGGCGACCCCAAAAACCTCCAAGCGCTCCGCGTCATCGAAACCGAGACGGGCCGGGCCCCGCCAACCGGCGGCGCGCAGGGTAGTAAAAAGCGGCGTTATTGTGCTCAGGAACAAGTCCTTTTTCCCCGAAGGGCTGGCTGTGGATGTATCGCCCTTGGACAAAGGCCGCGCTTCCTCACTTCCGAAGGGGTCGGGTCGGGCGGCCGACCAGCTATGGGAGGCTCTCCTGGAGTTGGCGGGTACGGTTGAAGGCTTGCCTCGGGACCTCGCGCGCAATCACGATCACTATCTGCACGGAGCGGTGAAAAGACGACCTTGAGAAGAGGAATGCGCCGGAGTGGGATCGCGGCTAAGGTGGTGGCTCGCAGTCTCCGCGTCTCAAGTTATCAAGAAAGCGCCATCACCTCCACTTGGCTGCGCTTGTTCCGAGCTTCACCGACCAGCACTTCGATCCGCTCGGCCATTTTGTCGGGGATCCAATCCGCTCCGCACTGGACGCAAACGGAGGCGGGAACCTTGCGGACGACCACAACACCAAATCCGAGATCGCAGGTGAAGGTGGTGGTGCCCCTCCGTCGCGGCCCACCGCACAGGGGACAGCCTTTTTTGGGGAGCCGATTCACGTTCTTCTCCTTTTGCGAAAACCAGGTTCAAAGCGAGCCAGCGTCGGCTCGTAAACCGTAATGATAAAGGTCTGGCGTGAAATACCATCGAAGGCGACGACCACATGCAGTGGCCGATGGCCTTCCCATCCAAGGAACAAGGCCGAGGAGAACGGGCGAGCACCGGGATAATCCTCGATGAGATCTCCCGAGAGCAGGACCGACTTCACGGAGCTTCTTTGGATTTCCCGCTCGACCATGCGTTGCAACGCATGACGTTGCCATGCGATCCTGCCGGCCACCACGGCGGCGCGCATGCTGATCGTCTCGAAGCCGGCGGAGGGGTTGTCCGTTGGCGCTTCCATGTCTTGGAGCATACTGGCCGACCTTGGATCGAAAGGCGCTATCATCGGCTTCTCCGTGTTGCTGATGAATACCTTCAAGAAGAACTGCAGGGCCACCAACAACTCTGAAGTTTCGCCCCAGGGAGGCGAGCAGGAAATTCAAGGTTTTCATGGGGTACTCCGTGCTTCCGTCCTCACCCAGCGTGAACTGAAAATCAAGGCGCGCGCTACTTGACAGCAGGTGGCTGATCGGACACAAATCCAGCAAATGGATGGCCTTGAAACCAACAAGTGGACGCTATTATATACAGCAAATGGACGCCGACGTTGGCACCTATCCCCGGCACATCGAGCCGACCTTGCGCGCGGCGCTGGCGGACACGCCCGCGGTCTGTTTGATCGGTCCCCGGCAGGCGGGTAAAACAACTCTGGCCAAGTCTTTAGCGCCCGGACGGGCGTATGTGAGCTTTGACGACGCCAGCCTCTGCCAGACAGCCCGTGGCGATCCAGCGGGCTTCGTCGCCGGTCTGCCGGATTTCGTGACGCTGGATGAAGTGCAGCGCGCGCCGGATGTGCTGCCGGCCATCAAGATGGCCGTGGATCGGGATCGCCGCCCCGGACGTTTCCTGCTGACCGGTTCGGCGAACCTGCTGTTGCTCCCGCAAGTTCATGAGCCCCTGGTCGGGCGCATGGAGGTGGTGACCCTGTACCCTTTGACCGAAGCCGAGAAGCAGCGCCGTCCCGGCGCCTTCCTGGCCGATTTCCTGGCGGGCCGACTCAAACCCAACATAGTTCCAGATTTGGAGCCCACGGAAGATCTGCCCGCGCGCATCGCAGCGGGTGGCTACCCAGAACCCGTGGCGCGCGATCCGGTCCGTGCCCGGCAATGGCACCGGCAGTACCTGCGCGCACTGCTGCAAAGGGATGTACGGGACATCGCCAGGATCCGCCATGAAGACGACCTGAACCGCTTGCTGGAATTGCTGGCCCTGCGCACCGGAGAATTGCTCAACACCAGCGGTCTAGGCGGTGACCTGCAGCTCTATCGCGACACCGTGGATCACTATCTGGCGGTGCTGGAGCGCCTGTTCTTGATCCGTCGCCTGCCCGCATGGCATCGCAATCCTTCCAGGCGCCTCATCAAAACACCGAAGGTCCATCTGGTGGACAGCGGCCTTTCCGCCACGCTGGCGGGGCTCAAGGTCGCAGATTGGCTCACCCAGCGGCCGCGCTTCGGACACCTGCTGGAATCTTTCGTCGTGCAGCAATTGATCGCTCAGGCGGGATGGACGGATCCCGACCTACGATTCTGGCATTACCGCGACAAGGATCAGGTCGAAGTGGACGTGGTGATGACTCAAGGCGCCAGGGTGTGGGGCGTGGAGGTCAAGGCCTCCGCCACCGTGAGTCCCGGCGATGGGCAGGGCTTGCGGCGCTTGGCCGAACGGGCAGGGCGCGACTTCCAAGGCGGCCTTGTGCTGCACACCGGATCCAGCACATTGCCCCTGGCGCATCCGCAACTCCTGGCCGCGCCGCTCAAACTGCTGTGGAGCCTCTGAAAGTGTAAAAAGCATAAGCGGGACAGCTTTTTGTTCCGCCACATCCCTGGACCGGCGCCTGCTGCTCAAGAAAGCCTCGGTTGGGTGGCAAAAGAGTTGTGTTTTGAAGCGAATTATTTTTCGCCGTAACCAGTTGAATCATAGTCGCTTGAAAAATATGTAAGCGTTCAGCCATGATAAAGAACTACCCGCCGTTCGCCCTGAGCCTGTCGAAGGGTGGACGGCGGTGGGGTCGCGGCCCGTTCATGCTTCGACAGGCTCAGCACGAACGGGCCTGGGTTGGCGCCACAATGCGCGGATGCGATTCATGGGTTGAACGCTTACAAAAATATTTTGCAAAAAATGGGACCGAGGACGTGTTTTGTCCTGGGTCTCCGCGTTAATAGTTTTGTCCGCTGTCCATTCTAATTCAAAAAGGAGTCGCCATGACATTTTCCGAATACCAGAACAAGGCCCGAGAGTTCGCGTTTTACCCGGATGTGGGCAAGAACCTCCCCTACACCGGCCTAGGGCTGTGCGGAGAAACCGGCGAAGTCGCCGACAAGATCAAGAAAGTCCTGCGCGACGACAAAGGGGAGGTCACGGCGGAAGCCAAGCCGGAACTGATGAAGGAAATGGGCGACGTGCTCTGGTACCTTTCCAACATGGCCAGCGAACTGGGCGTCAGCCTGGAGGATGTCGCCGCGGGGAACCTCGCGAAACTGGGGTCAAGGAAGAGCCGCGGGGTCTTGGGGGGGAGTGGGGATGGGAGGTGAGGAGAATTAATTTGCGGGGGGACAGCACGCCTGAGAAATGCCGTGCAATATTCGACGCCAATTTGTGTGCTCCATGCGCGAAAGTGGGTGCCTCCAAGTTTTCTTAACAATATCCGCGCAACTGGATTCCCATTCATCTTCCCCAGGATCTCCCACTATTTTTTCATATATTTTAGCCTTCAATAAGCAATTTAGAAGCCCAATGTTTTCTTTTATAATATCAAATTTTTTATGAATTACTAAAAGATTACTATTAAAATTCCCCTCGCCATCACAACAGCAACTAGAATTTTTTTTATCTCGAGGGGGCTTTGTAACTGCAATAGACTTTATGTCACAATTATCATTAATTTTTATTTTCTTATTCGAGCCCCATGCAAGCCAGAAAAATTTATAATTCGCATAATTTAATCGTATTTTTTTAAATATTTTCCTCATTTGTTCGATATCGGCAAGCGTTTTGCACGCAGATTTATTTTTAGTATCAATGGGTATCAAATTAAGAATATGAAGGGTCAAGTTAAAATCTTTTTCCCATGTGGCATCGTCCCACTCCATTTTTATCAGACGAATGTGCCCAAAAATACTTTTCATGGTCGGGTCCGGTTCGACCTTAATTAGACCCTCATCATCTTTTTCATCCTCCTTTTCTGATGCACCCCCAGGATCGCTCATAATTACAAGACCCTCGGTGGAAGCCTCGTTGCTACAATTACCAATTACTATTTTAGCATACGGCCTCAATATTTCTCCGTGTTCTTTAACAAAAAGTCCTTTGGCCGAAAAAAAATTAAATTCTTTGGTGTTGACCTTTGACTTCCTAGACACGCCTGCCCCCTCATCAACTTAAATCCCCACCATACCCCCCGCCCTCACCTCGTCAACGCGCCCCCGCCTCCCCACATCCCACCCCCCCAGGGCTTACGCATCTAAATTGAATTCGCCTTTGTTTTGACATATTTTTATGCGATTTTCTGCCACGACCACTTTTCAACCCATTGATTTTATTGATGAAAAAATTAGATGCGTAAGCCCTGCCACCCCCCCACCCATGAACTGCCATAACTGCCACCAGAAGTTTTCCTCCGGCTACATAGACCCCGCTGGCTTCTATTGCTCCACAGCCTGCGCCGACACCCATGCCCATCATCTAAACCGCTTCTACGACAAACTCCTGTCGGAAGGCCTGACCGACCTTCCCGACGAGGTCGAGCTATTCGACCTCGAGCGTTTCACGCTCAGAATAGCCGTGCATTGCTACAACCACGAATTGGCCAGGAACGGCCCGCCTATGCTGGCCCGGAAGCCGGAAATTTTCTCGCTTATCGTCATGGAGCAGCTCCTTAAACACGTGCCCGCCATGTACTTCCGTGCTTGGCGCAACCCGGAGCCGTTCAACTCGGACTACTCCTTCCGGCTGACGGCGCCACTACCGCGCGAGCTTGTCATAGCGGCCGCCCAGAAGGCGGGCATCCTCCAGGCGCCTCCCCGAACTTCATCTAAAAAGGCTTCGACATGAAAGTATATTTTTCTCACACCCAGGACTATGTCACCTCGCACATCGTCAAATTCGCCAAACCCTCGATTCAGCCTAAGCCGGTTTATACCCCCATGAGCTTCATGAACCTGGTCGTCAAGCTCCTGGGCCTGCAAAGTGTATGGGTGCCGCAGGCCGCTCGGGTGGTGATGGCCATGAACTGGATCCGCGATGCTTTCCCAGGCACGCGCGACCCGTTTCGGGTGGCCGCCGAAGCGGTCGGCGCATCCGACGCCCGGGAGTTGCAGGGCGTCTTCGCTCCCGGCTCCGCGCACGCCTACGCGGCGCGCGAGGGGACGCTGCCGGATGATGCGATGGAAAAGCTGGGCGCGGCCCTGCCGCCGGGAATGGCGGCAAGGATGCAACGCACCGTCGGGCGCATCGAGGATCTGGCGAAGAAGATCTCGACCGTTGAGCTGGTTTCCGATAGCCCGATGCCCCCGTGGTGGCGGGATTTTTTCGACGCCATGTTGCGCGGCGGCTGCGCCATCGTCTCGTCGCAGACCCTTCCATGGCGGAGCGACGTCGATCTGGGGAAAGTCCTGGGGCACGCGAGCGGAAACAGCCACGAGTTTCCCGACCTGGCTTGCGACGGCAGTTTTCGCATCGAAGCCGACTTGGAGCGGGAAACGAGCGTGCCGCTGCCAGCCTGGCTGACGAGAGCGGCGGCTCCGGGGGCGGTCGTCTGCCAGTCTGCGTCGGACATATCCCCGGAACTGGCCACCGCCTTCGGGCTCCCGGCGCTGGTGACGCTGTGGTATTTCCGGGAGATGCCCTGGAGCACCTTCGGAGCCCAGGCTAGGAGTCGTTGGCTGGCCGGAGAGCGGATGCTTTTCCAGTGCGGCTCCGGGGCGAAAGCGCGTCATCGCAGGACGACCGCTGAGAAAGGCGGCGGAAGCCCGGAAAAGGGTGGTGGCGGGGAGCTGGTCGAGGTCGCGCCCGGGAAATGGGGATATCGCTACACCGGCGATGACGATGCCTTGGAATACTGGTCGAACACCCCGGGTTTCGACCCGCAGCAAGGGCTGGAGGTTCCCTGGATGCTGTCGCGATTGGAAAAAGCATCCGCGGCATTGCGGGCGCGCATGGATGGGTCGGGATCGCGGGAAGACCCGCAGAGCCTGTTCTTGCTGAATGCCATTTCGAATTTGCGCGGGGCGCTCAAGCTGTGGCGGCTGGACGGCATCGCGCGCGACTCCTGGGAGTCGCTGCTGGACATGGCCTGCCAGGACGCGGGGATGTTGAGCCCGCGGCTGCGTCCCGGCAGCGGGAAACTGCTCTACCCTTCGCCCTATCACCTGAAGCTTCACGATGGGCCCACCACCTGGTATGGCGCCGGGCGCCGCCGCGATCTTTCCCGGTTTGACGCGGAGGATCAGCACCTGCACTGCGCCTGCGCGAGTCGCAGCGGTTTCAAACAGCTCTTGACCACGTCTTCATCCTGCCTGCATCGCGTCATCCTGCACTCCCAGGCCGGTTTGGTCATCCGCCTTCCCGACCCGCGCGTGAACCCCCAGCCGACCGGCAATTGCCTGACGGATTACATGCTGACGCACTGGGAGCGCTTCAGCCCGGTCCGCGCCTATCCGCAGCAGCAGTTCTAGCACGCCCTTCTAAGAGGATCCGCGCCCAGCGCCGCGCGCTGTCCCAGCGGCTGAGACATGCGAGCGAAATTCTTTTAATGAGAGAATTTTTAGTATTTTTTCATAAAGAGATTGGCGGTCGGCGACGGATTTTTCCCGCCGTGGCGACGCGCCGTGATTGCAGTGAGTGCATCCAAATACAATAAAGATGACACTCCCATGAGGACGGCGATGCCCGCTCACTTGACGCGTTGGCAGAAGAGGGCGAACTTCATCCAGAATGAGATCCAGACGAGGCGCTTCCCATCTTCGCGCGCGCTCGGGAAACTCTACGGGGTTTCTCACAAGACCATCCTCCGCGACATCAAGCACATGAAGGCCCTCGGCCACTCTATCCGCTACAACCAGCGCCGCAAAGGGTACGACTATGCCAGTCCGCCGCAGCCCCTGAATCTGGTCGTGGTCTCGGATCGGGACGTCCTGCCGCTCCATGTCGCCGGAGTGATTCTCGCACAATACCAGGGAACCCCGATCCACGAAGTCTTCCAGCGCGTCATGAAGGACATCATCGCCAAGCTTTCCGTCGATCTCCAAAGGCTGCTCAAGCTCTATGGTGAGCGCATCCTGGTGCGGCCCCCGGCCCTCGCCGAATTCGACGTCACGCTCTGGAGGAGCCTGGCCGAGTGCGTGGTGGACGAGCGGGAGGTCAGCTTCACCTACAGCAAGCCGGCGAGCCCAAGGACCGGCCCGCGCCAAGTGCAACCCCTGGCTCTGGTCTGCGATGGCGGACGCTGGTATCTCTATGGCAACGACATCGCCAAAAGCGAACCGCGCTGTTTCGCCCTGTGGCGCATTCATGACTTCAAGGAGGGCCAAAAGCACTTCACGCCTCCCACTCATTTCGACCCCTGTTTTTTGCTGGAGCAGCCCATAGGAACCCTGCCGGGAAGCGCGCTGCTGGACGTGCGCCTGCGTTTCGCGGCTCGACACGCCGCGGTGCTCCAAGAACGGGAATGGTTCCCCGGCCAGAAAATGCAGGTGGAAGAGGATGGAAGCGTCCTGCTGTGCTTCAACACCAGCAACCCGCAATTGCTGATGAACTGGCTCTTCACCTGGGACACGGTGGTGGAGATCCTGGAGCCGGAGGAACTGAAGGAATTGTATCGCGAGCGGGTGGAGAAGGTGCTGGGGTGGATGAAATGAGGGGGCGGGGCAGGCTCGTCGGCATCGTAATGTTTGGGTTTTCCGCCGATATTCCCCACTTCATCCTCGTAAAAGTCCCATTCTCTCGTGGCATCGCCCCGGCGGCTCAGCAAAGTTCCAACACACGCCTTTTTCTTGCCGCGGTTGCGGACAAAGACGGCACGCACCTCCAATGTTCCGCCCAGGGCAGCGACATCGCGGGCCACGTTTTTAGCCGGATAGATTTCGACCGCCGTTTCGTAGAATACCGAAAATGATTTCACGGGGATTTTCGGTGTCTCAGCGCGGAAGCTATTTCGTCGGATGGGGTCGAATATCCACGATGACGACTACGGAACGCCTTCAAATGATCTGTGATCAGGAGTAATTTTCATGCCTGACCTCACCCTTCCCTTGGACCCCGCCGACCTGCGGCGGCGGCTTTTCCTCATTGCCGGGCCTTGCGTCATCGAGGACCGCGAACTGCTGTTTCGCGTCGCGGAGCACTTGGTGGGGGTGCGCGAGCGCACGGGAGCGGTGGTGATCTTCAAGTCGAGTTATGACAAGGCCAACCGCACCAGTTTGAAGGGCTTTCGCGGGCCGGGGCTGGAGGAAGGCGTGGGCCTGTTGTTGGAGGTGCGCGCGCGGTTCGACCTGCCGGTGTTGAGCGACGTGCACACGGTGGAGGAGGCGGAGTACGCCGGGAAGCGCCTGGACGTCATTCAGATCCCAGCCTTCCTGTGCCGCCAGACCGATCTGGTGCTCGCCGCCTGCGGGACGCCCGCTTGGGTCAATATCAAGAAGGGCCAGTTCCTGGCGCCCTGGGACATGGCCCGGGTAGCCGAGAAGGCGCGGGCCGTGAAGCCCGAGGGGGTGATGCTCACCGAGCGCGGGGTTTCCTTCGGCTACAATACTTTGGTGAACGACATGCGCGCCATTCCCATCCTCAAGGAGAACGGCTGCCCGGTGGTTTTCGATGGCACCCACAGCGTGCAGCAGCCGGGCGGGCGCGGAGACAGCTCGGGTGGCGACCGGCGTTACGTGGCGCCGCTCTCCAAGGCCGCGGTGGCCGCGGGGGCGCACGGGCTCTTTTGGGAGACGCATCCCGATCCCGACAACGCGCCGAGCGATGGTCCCAACATGCTGCCACTGGGCGAGGTGGAACCGCTCTTCCGCCTCTGCCAGGAGATTCATCGCGTGGTGAGCGACGCGCGGCCTTCGCAACCCAAACCCAAGTGACCCGCGGCCATAGAGCGGACTCCACCTCCAGCGGCGGGGATATCCCCTTCCTGGCCGAGCGCGATCTGGATGAGTTGTTGCGCGGCGGCGCCAACCTCATCCTGGCATTGGACGGCGTTCAGGACCCCCACAACCTGGGCGCGTGCCTGCGCAGCGCGGATGGGGCCGGGGTGCAGGCGGTGGTGGTGCCGCGCCACCGCGCGGCGGGCCTCAGCGACACGGTGCGGCGCGTGGCCTGCGGGGGCGCTGAGCGCGTGCCGCTCATCCAGGTGGTGAACATGGGACGGGCCCTGGAGGACATGCGCGCGGCGGGGCTCAAGGTGGTGGGCACGGCTGATGATGCGCGCGCGACGCTCTACGAGGCCGACCTGCGCGCGCCCCTGGTGCTGGTGCTCGGCGCCGAAGGGGTGGGGCTGCGGCGCGGCACGCGCGACAAATGCGACGAGCTGCTGCGCATCCCCATGGCGGGAGCCGTGGAATGCCTCAACGTCTCGGTCTCGGCGGGGGTGTGCCTCTACGAGGCCGTCCGCCAGCGGCGCGCGGCGGCGCCTTGAAGCTTCGGAATTTCATTGTTGACGAAATTTCAGGATTCTCCTAACTTCATCATCTCCAAGACCCTCACTCCAACCCTCTCCCGACGGGAGAGGGAGAGCAGAGATGTCTGGCGACGCTCACCAACCTGGGAAAGGGGAAACGGGAGTGGCCGCCGCTGGGGACCCAGCAGGCGGCCGCAGAGTCGGCCCAATTTAAAACCCGCGGTCGTCGCCGCACTGCTGTTCGCCCTCGCCGTTGCGGCGCCGGCGGCGGCGGATGAGACGGCGCCGCTCATCCACCGGCTTTCCGGGGAGATTGACGAGCTCAGCAAGCTGTTTCCGGAGCGACCAGCCCGGAATTCTAGCGCCGACGTGGCGTGGCAGAACTTGGGCTGGCACCTGCGTCGGGCGCGCGTGCTGTTGCAGCGCGGCTCCCGGGATGAAAGCGAAACCGCGGGAGTCGCGGACGAGATCGCCCTGGCGCGCGCGGAACTGGCGCGCATCAGCCACGCGGAGCAGGCGCCAAAGCGGGAGCCGGGGGCTCATGAGGAGGGTTATTGCTCCGAGAACGACGGTTCCTTCCAGCCCTTTCTCGTCCACCTGCCCGCGGGCGACGAAGAAACGAAGGGCCGTCCGCTGCTGGTCTTCCTGCATGGTTATTCGCCCTACCTCGAAGTGGACAACTGGACGGAGATGATTCCCCAGGGCTGCTACAAGCTGGCTGACGATCTGGGTTTCGTCTTTGCCGCGCCTTTCGGGCGCGGCAACACCGACTACCAGGGCATCGGCGAGCAAGACGTCCTGAACGTCATCGAGGAAATGAAACGGCGCTACGGCGTTGACGCGGATCGCGTGGTGATCTCCGGGCTCTCCATGGGGGCCATGGGCGCCTGGAATATCGCCGCGCATTATCCCCATTTGTTCGCGGGGCTCCTGGTCATTTCGGGACGCGCCGACTGGTATGCCTGGAAGGGCGTGGACCCCGACGCGCTGCCGCCCTGGAAGCGCAACCTCATCGAAGGCGACTTCGCCGCCGAATTGGGTGAGAACCTTGCCGCGGTTCCCGTCTATGCCGTTCATGGGAGTAGGGACACCATGATTCCCTACGGCGAGTTCGAGGCCGCGCGCCGCCGCATCGCCCCCGCGCATCCGGGCGCGCGCTTCGTCAGCATCGAAAACGGAAGCCACTGGATCCACTCCGCGGTGCTGGAGCTGGAGGATGTGCGGCGCTGGCTTTCCGGCCTGCGGCGCGCTATTCCCGCCGCCTTCAACTACGCGACCTATCACCCGCGTTACAGCCGCGCGCATTGGGTCAGCGTAAAAGATTTCGGCCCGCTGGGGGAACGCAAGAAAATTACCGGTGAAGCCAAGGATGGAAAGATCCTGATCTCCGCCACGGGCCTGCGCTCGCTCGTTTTGAACCGCGAATTCCTGCCCGCGGAGTGCAAGAGCTGGCCCTGCACGGTGGCGGGCAACCTCCAGTTGAGTGAAAACAATTCGCGGGAATCGCCACCCTTGCCGCTCCCGGCTCCGGGCCCGCTGCGCGAGGTCTTCCTGGATCCTTTTCTCTTTGTGCAGGCCGACGGCGGATCGGGAAGCGAATTCAGCGCCGCTTTCAACGAGCGCCGTTACGAGTGGTACCGCTACGCCAGGGGCTGGCCCCGGGCCGTGCTGGAACGGCAGGCCAGCGTAGCAGTGCTGGACGCCTTCAACCTCGTGCTCTTCGGCGAACCCGAAACGAGTCCCTTGGTGCGCAAGGTATTGTCGGCGTTGGCCATCAAGGTGGGCGGGGAAGCCATCGAACTGGCCGGGGAAAAGCTGCCGCGCGCCGGCACGGGCTTATGGGTGGTGACGCGCAATCCCTGGCAAAGCGCGCGCGTGGCAGCGGTCAACAGCGGCCTGCCTTGGGGGACGCGCCTTGCGGAGAACCACAAATACGATTTCATTCCCGACTTCATGGTTTACGCGCCCGAGACCGAAGGAGAGGGGTTCAACAAGGCCGTTTGCGCCGGTTTCTGGGACGCCGACGGCCGGCCCCAAGCCTCATTTCTTCAGTTCGTCCGGCCCGTTGCCAGCAGTAACCCCGTCAGGGATCGCGGCAAAAAGTGATCATCCTGAAAACGGCAGTTGAAAGTTATCCCTTAACAACGCAAGGCGTCTGCTTGCCTTAGTTTCAGGTAGGGTCGCTACTACCTGTGAGAGTAGATGCGTCAACCGGATAGGCATGGTTTGTTCTATATCAGCATTCGTGTAACTTGGCCACGCGGTTTTTTACATAGGCCAAATCGCCATGGAACTGCTCGCCGACATGCCTGATCAGCCAGGTTTTTCCCGTCTGTCGCGCTCCACGCAGAACGAGAGGCATTCGTCCTGGCTTGGAAGCCCAGTCTGCCATGAGTGACTCAGCGAGACGTTTTCATGACTTTATACTATTTTAAAATAAATTTTTTCAATACATAATACAATAGTTAAATGGTTGATAACCGCCGATAACAGGAGGGCGGGACGTTGAGCTGGAGTGGCCTGAGGACGCGGGCTCTCCCAGCATCCTGAGTATCCGGCGCTGTTTCATGAGCTGCAGCCGGCCTTGCGCGCCACCTTTAGCGCGCCCGCAGACGGATCAAACACACCGAGGGCGTCTCTACGTCGCCGGAAATCGTGACCGGCCCTGGCTTTAGTTTCTCTGATTTGACGAGGCCCAGATCACGGCTGCCGTCAACGGCATACCATTCGCAGTCGTAGGTTTTGCCTTCAGGAAGTCCCCGCAGAGCGATCTTGTAATGATTGGAAGTTGCTCCGAAGTTGCTGATCAGGATATTAGCTGTCGCCTGGTCCTTCGACATCCCCGCGAGCACGGCGAAACCCGATTGATCGGATCCCGAGGTCGCCGCGCGCTCGGGCGTCTCCAGCAGAATCTTGAAGGCCTTGAACGTGTAATAGGGCTTTCGGGGAACGCCGAACTCGTCGAACAGGCCGCCCCAGAACATGGTGGTGCCCTGGTAGAAGTCGGCGATGTCCACGGAAGAGTCCTGGAGGTAAACTAGAGCCGCGGCGTCGTACGCCGCCCCGGGCGCGCCGCCCATCTGGTTAGCGAAGAGATCGCGCCGGTATTCCGGCTCCTTGAGCTGGCGGTCCCAATCGCCCGGGAAATAGTTCCATTCGTTCAGGATGTTGTCGGCCTTGGAAAAACCATATTTGTCCATGAGCGCCTGGACGGTGGCCGCTTCCGTAGCGAGGTCGAAGGGATTGCGGGCGTAGCGGTGCCAGGACACGAAATCCACGGGGGTCTTTGTCTCCTGGCAGTGCTTGAGCAGCCCCTCTAGAAACTTGTGGGTTCCCGCCAGAGCGGGACCGCCCACTTTGAGAGTGGCCGGGTCCAGCGCCTTCACCGCCTTGGCGGTCATTTCATAGAGTTGGTAGAACTCCTCCGGGGTTCCCGACCAGAAAGAGGGGATGTCCGGCTCGTTCCAGATCTCCCATTCGCGGATTTTGTATTTGTAGCCGTCGGCCCAGCCCTGGGTGTAGTGGCGCACGATGCGCGTGCACACGGCGGCCCACTTCTTGAAATCCTTCGGCGGTGCCTTGTGAATCGGAGGATGGAACGGCCATTCGGCGCTGTAGCCGAGGCGGAAGGTCATCTCCGCGCCGAGGGGCAGAATAGTTTTGACATAGTAATCCGTCGTCGCGAAATTGTAGCTCTTCGGATCGTCGGGATCGGCGTCGAAACGCGGGAAGACGCAGTCGATGTCCACCGCGTCCTCGTAGGTCCAGGGAATGTCGTGCAGGCGGATGTGCTGGATGCCGAGTTCCGCGAACTGCGGAGACAGGTCGAAGGCTCCCCGCGTCACGATAGGCCCGCCATTCACGCCGTTCAAGGGCCGGATCACCCCGGCAGGTTTGGCGAAATCAACCTCGATGGCGCGCTCCTCCTGCGCGCCTTCCACCAGCGCGCAGGAAAACAGCAGAGCAGCCATGAGGGGTCTCACCCATACGTTTCTCATTTTTGTTGCCATTTCTAATGCAGGAGCGAGCCAGGAATCGTAAAAATTGCGCGGCGCATCCTAGGTTCATGGACTTGAAGTCCATATTAATTTAAAGTGTAAAATGCGCCGTAGTTATTTGTGGGTTTCTCCCGTTGCTTCGATTCGGGAAGTTCGAGATTCCCGGACTCCTCGGATTACAGATTGGTCTTTCATCCCCGGTGTTCCAAAACACCGGCTTTCATGGCGCACTTGCGTGTGAAGCTCTGGGCGGTGAACACCCCGAATGTAATGCCCAACCCCACTCTCCCGATCGGTTTTGTCGTCAATCTACGGCCAACCCTTCCTGCGATCGACTGGGGTCACCCAAAACCCACGATCACACAACCACCACGGCCATGGCCGCCATAACAATGGCCCGTCAACCCGCCCCTAGTCTCGATTGCCAATAGCCTGGTTTTCGACCGGCGTGCGCTACAGCAAGAACAAACACAATATTATTTTGAATTCTATAAATTATCGAAAATGGAAACCTATGCAAGATGAACTTCTTAAAACCAAACTCCAAATTAATCCAGGCGTTTGGATTTGACAACAGGATGGCGAAACTTTCCTCCAGTTCGCTCAGGTAGTCAAAACCCAATCCCGGAGATTGATTTTCGTACTAATCAACGGCGCTTTCAATTTCATGACGAACATCAGCGTGAAACTCGAGGCTTAGCATATTTTTTCACGATACTATTTTTAATCGCACCCCATTTCACCGTTTGCGCTTCACCTCGCTCGATTTCCTCCCATCTCTTCTTGGCGATTTTCAACCATGCTTTCTCGTGGTTCAGGTCTGACGGCTCTTCCAGGCTCTGAATCAGGCAATGAGCGATGGCGGCTCTTGCATTGGGACTCAGGTTCAGGGCCTTCTCCAGCAGGTTGCCTGATTTATTTTTCATGCGCAGCATTTTAGTAAAAACCGTCTATTTTCAAGGTTTTAGGCGCGGAGAATGCGGAGGGGGAAAGGCTATGGGGGACTTTTTAGTGCCTTGTCTTTGGGTTCCGGCTCCGCCGGGTTGGGCCGGATGAGTTCGATGCGGGTCTTTTCGGGAAAGGCTTCGGGGTTGTCGCCGTGTTCGAGCAGAAAGGATTTCCATGTTTCCGGTGGTTCGTCGAAGAGCAACAGACGATGCGTCTCGGTCTCAATGCGCCGGAGCTTGACGTTGCCTTTCTCTAACTCTGATTCCAACCATTCAAAATTCAGAAAAAAGAATTTGAGTCGCTCTGGTGTCACGAACACCTTAGCTACCGAGTGACACGGAATCATGTGTAGCTCCAAAATTTCACTGTCTTGATCTTGGCGGTCGGAATCTCCGGGAAAAATGTCACAAAAAAGCGCCTTGCCGGAATTGAAGAACGCGATATCGAGCAAAGCGCGCCTGTTTTTTGCGTCATAGGTTTCGAGCTTCACCGCGCTCTGATTCCCACTGAACACCCATGGCCGGGTATCCTCCCCCTCCCACTCTTTTCCTACATAGACGGTCAATTGCCAAGGACCGGCGACCTTTTCCTGCATAGCCACGCGGTCTTTTTCTGTGTGAAAAGGCTGCAGGGAGAGGGGAATATTACACCCTGACAGTAAGAAAACCATCACGGTGATAGCTATGCCGCAGGCCAACCCTCTCATCTTTTTACCCAAGCATCGCGTGTACCCCGCCGTTCGCCCTGAGCTTGTCGAAGGGTGGACGGCAAGGGCGGTCACGGCCCGTTCATGCTTCGACAAGCCCAGCAAGAACGGACCTGAATGCCGGTGGTAAGACGAAGACACGTTCCGTGGGTTGAACGCTTACGCCGAATCAATGCCCCTTCTTTTTCAGCAGCTTCAGCGCCGCCTCCCCGATTTCCGAGGGGGTGTCCACGACCTTGAGGCCGCAGCGTTTGAGAAACGCGATTTTCGAGGCGGCGTCGCCTTTGCCGCCGGAGACGATGGCGCCGGCGTGGCCCATGCGCCGGCCGGGTGGCGCGGTGCGGCCGGCGATGAAGGCGATGACGGGGATTTTGAGGTGTTGCTTGATATAGGAGGCGGCTTCCTCCTCCTTGCTGCCGCCGATTTCGCCGATGAGGACCAGGAGCTTGGTTTCCTTGTCCTTCTCGAAGAGCTTCACGGCGTCCAGGAAGGAGAGCCCGCCGATGGGGTCGCCACCGATGCCGATGCAGGAGGTTTCGCCGATGCCGGCGCGGGTGAGCTGATCCACGGTTTCGTAGGTGAGCGTGCCCGAGCGGCTGACGACGCCGGCCTTGCCCTTTTTGTGGATAAAACCCGGCATGATGCCGATCTTGCATTCGCCGGGGGTGATGATGCCCGGGCAGTTGGGGCCGATAAGCACGCTGGCGGAATTCTTGAGCGCGTGTTTGACGCGCATCATGTCCAGGACCGGCACGCCTTCGGTGATGCACACCACCAGCGGGACGCCCGCGGCGATGGACTCCAGGATGGCGTCGGCGGCAAAAGCCGGCGGCACGAAGATGACCGAGGCGTTGGCGCGCGTCTTGGCCACGGCATCACGAACGGAATTGAAGATGGGCACGCCGAGGTGCTCAGAGCCGCCCTTGCCCGGCGTCACGCCGGCCACCACCTTGGTGCCGTAGGCGATCATCTGCTCGGCGTGGAAGGACCCCTCCTTGCCGGTGATACCCTGCACCAGCACGCGCGTCTGCTTGCCGACGAGGACGCTCATCCAAAATGCGACAGCAAGTAGTCCGCCCTATCGAAAAGTCGCTCGCCGTTCGCCCTGAGCTTGTCGAAGGGTGAACGGCGGGAGGTTTCGGCCCATTCATGCTTCGACAGGCTCAGCACGAACGGGCCTGGTTGTTGATGCCGCGATGCGAAGGCAATTACGGGCTGAACGCTTACAGGATATCTTTCAACTGCCATTTTCAGGTTCATAAACTCTTCACGGCCTCCACCGCCTTGTGGGCGGCCTCGGCCAGGCTCGCGGCGGTGAGGAAACTCAGGCCCGACTCGTCGAGGATCTTGCGGCCCTCCTCGGCGTTGGTACCCGCCAGGCGCACCACCACCGGCAGCTTTACGCGCACCTTGCGCGCGGCCTCGGCCACGCCGCTGGCCACCCGGTCGCAGCGCACGATGCCGCCGAAGATGTTGATGAGGATGGCCCTCACGTTCTTGTCCTTGAGGATGATGCGGAAAGCCTGCTCCACGGTCTCGGCATTGGCGCCGCCGCCCACGTCCAGGAAGTTGGCGGGCGAGCCACCACAATGCTGGATGACATCCATGGTGGCCATGGCGAGCCCCGCGCCGTTCACCATACAGCCGATTTCGCCGTGAAGCCGGATGTAATTCAAGTGATACTTCGAGGCCTCCACTTCCAGCGGCTGCTCCTCGTGCAGATCCCGGAGCCTGGCGATATCGGGATGGCGGAACAGAGCATTGTCGTCGAAGTTGATTTTGGCGTCGGCGGCGAGCAACTGGCCTGCGGCGGTGATGACCAGGGGGTTGATCTCGACTTGGCTGGCGTCTTTCTCGATGAGCAGGCGGTAAAGGCCCGTGAGCAGGGGAAAAACCGCCTTGGCGGCCTCGCCCTCCAGACCCAGGGCTGCGGCGACGTGGCGCGCCTGGAAGGGCTGAAGCCCGGCCAGGGGGTCCACGACTTCGCGCGCGATCTTCTCCGGCGCGCTGTGGGCCACCGCTTCGATCTCCATGCCACCCTCGCGGCAGGCGATGATGACGGGGCGCGCGCTCTCGCGGTCCACCAGGGCCGCGAGATAGAACTCCTTCTGGATGGAAACGGCGGCCTCCACCAGCACCTTGCGCACCAGCCGGCCCTCGGCTCCGGTCTGGGGCGTCACCAGCCGCATGCCCAGGATGCCGCGCGCGTGCGCCAGCGCCTCCTCGGGGTTGGAGGCGAGCTTCACGCCGCCGGCCTTGCCGCGGCCGCCCGCATGCACTTGCGCCTTGATGACGACGCGCCCGCCGAGTTTTTCAGCCAATACCGGCACCTGCTCGGGCTTGCCGGCCACCGCGCCGGCGGGCACGGGAACCCCGTAGTGCCGCAGCAGTTCCTTGGCCTGGTATTCGTGGACGTTCACGCCTTTTCCCCAGGAACCGGGCGCAGCATTTTTGTCACGTTTGTTTTGAGAACCGGAAAGATATCCCGCAGCTTGCCCAGACAGTTGGGCATCTCGAATTCCATGAGGTCCGCCAGGACCGTCTTGCGCCCCTTTTCCATCGCCTCCAGCATCTGCGCCGCCAGACTCCGGATCTGCTCCAGCGTCGCCTCGAAACCCTCGCCAGCGGAGCCGGTGGCGCCGAAGTTGCGGCGCACCTCCTGGATGTTGGCGAGCATGGCGTCCAGATCCCCGCACCACTCGGAGAGCAGGTTCAGGGAAGCGCGGTTGTCGAACTTGAGGTACTGGTCGGCTATTTCGACGGCGCGCTCCTCCATGCCGTCCAGGTTGGCAACCAAGGCGTCCAGCAGCCCGATGAGGTGATCCGCGAGGTCCACGGTGCACACCTCCAGCACGCCCTCGGAATCGGGTTTTTCCTTCTCCAGCAGGGCCTGCAACTGGTCGGCCTCGATTTCCGCGCCGTTCCAGCGGAGTACCTCGACCGCGCGCCGCGAGGCCGCCAGCACGGACTCGATTTGCGGCAGCACGTTTTCGAGCTTCACGCCCGCGCGCACCGCGATGAGACCTTCTTCACCGTCAACCAGGACCTTCATGCTGCCGCGCTCAATAATGGTACCGCTTGCCGCTACGGATGGCGAGCACGCGGTATAGCTGTTCGAGTAGGACTACAAGGGCAAGCTCGTGCGGCAGCGTGAGCTTTGACAGACTGAGCCGTTCGCGCCCAGGGACGAAAAGATCGCGGTGCAGTCCGTAGGGCCCGCCCAGCACGAAAGCCAGCGGCCCGCGGCCCGCGGCGATCCAGCCCTCGAATTTCTTCAGGAGTTCCAGGGTCGAATAGGTGGCGCCGGATTCGTCGAGCAGCACCGCCCGTCCGCAGGTTTGCAGCCGCTTTTCGATGCCGGTACGCTCGCGCGCCATCCAGGGCTCGCGGGCGCCGCTGCCCGCGCCGTAGCAGACGCGCGCCACGGGGAGGAAGCGCGAGCACAATTTCAGGTAGTAAAGGCTGAGTTCTTCGCAGGGGCGATCCTTGCAGGTCTCTCCCACGAGCACAAGAACCTTGGACACGCGCGTCCTTTCTATTTCTCTGGCCGACCTCCCAGGCGTTCCCAGCGGCTTGCTGGCCGCCCGGGGGGGGTAAATTAGCGGGCCATGGAGAGTTTCACACTGCCCTTCGAGGCGCCCCTGGTGGAAATCCAGCGCAAAATAGACGAGCTGGAGACTTTCTCCAAGGCCCAGACCATTGACCTCTCCAAGGAGCTGGAAGAACTGCGCCAGGAGTACCGCAAGGTCGGCACCAAGATTTTTAGCTCGCTCACCGACTGGAATCGCGTCCAGTTGGCGCGCCATCCCCTGCGCCCCACCTTCAAGTTCTTCCGGGACAATGCTTTTGACGAGTTCATCGAACTCTTCGGCGACCGCCACTTGAAGGACGACCCCGCGGTGCGCTGCGGTTTCGCGCGCATCGAGGATCGCCGTTTCTTCGTCATCGGCCATTTTCGCGGCGAGAGCACCGAGGAAAAAATCGCCTGCCACTTCGGCTACCCCCACCCCGAAGGTTATCGTAAGGCGCTCCAGAAGATGAGGCTCGCCGAAAAATTCGGCCTGCCCCTGGTTTGCATGGTCAACACGCCGGGGGCCTTTCCGGGCCGGGAAGCCGAGGAGCACAACCAGTCCGAGGCCTTGGCGCGCAACATCATGGAACTGACGCAGCTCAGGGTTCCCATCTATTGCGTGATCATGTCCGAGGGCGGCAGCGGCGGAGCCCTGGGCATCGGCGTGGGCGACGTTTTGGATATGTTCGATTACGCCTACCTCTCGGTGATTTCTCCCGAAGGCTGCGCGTCCATCCTCTGGAAGGACGTTTCCAAGGCCGAGCTGGCGGCCTCGGCCCTCAAATGCACCACGCCGCACCTCAAGAAATTCGGCATTATTGACGACGTGCTGCCTGAACCTTTTTGCGGTTCGCACAAAAACCCCAAGGAGGCCGCCGCCACCCTGCGCGGCGCCATCCTGCGCCGTCTCCAGGAACTCTGCGCCGTCGAAGTGGACGATCTGCTCCAGCGCCGCCAGGCGCGCTACCGGGGCGTGGGCTGCTACCTCGAAAGCCGCCTGGAGGCCGCCCAGAAGAAGGCGGTGAAAAAAGGCTGAGCGCGCCGGGGACCGGCCTGGATCGGGAGGAGCACATCCTCATCCTCGAATGGGGGGATGTCCAAAGCCGCCTGCTCTACGCCTGCTATGAACAGGGCCAACGCGTGGCCCTGGAGACGCTGCAAGTCCCCTCGCGCGGCGTCCGCGCCGGCCTGCCTTGCGGCGAGCAGGAATCCGGCGCGGTCTTGCGCCAACTGTTGGCCCCCATCGAGGAGCGGCATCAGATCAAGCCCCAGACCGTGTTCTGCTGGCTCCGCGGTTCGCAGGTGCATTTCCAGCGCACGCGCGCCGCGGCGGCTTACCGCCGCGCTCAGGAGAGCCACCATCCGCTGCTCGACGTCCCGCGCTTGAATTTCCCCATCGGGGAGCTGCCTGCGCATCACGAACCCGTGGAGGTTTTCGAAGATGCCGAAGGCGGCGCTGGCTGCGTTTTTTCCCTGCCGCTGCAGGACCACCAGATCTTGGAGAAAAGTTTGCTCAACCAGGGCCTTTTTCCAGAGGATTTCCTGACCTTCGCCACGCTCGTCCATCCTCTCGGCCGCGCCAGGACAGGTCCGCAGGCCCTGCTGGGGTTGTACGAGGAAAACTCCGTGCTGCTGGTTTTCTCGGGCTCGGCGGTGCTCCATCTGTGCCAACTGGATTTCTCCTTAGCCGCGCTGGCAAAAACTCTGGCCGAGCGCTGGCAACTCAAACCCGAGCAGGGACGCGCCGTCCTGGACCTCGCCGTGCCCACGGCCTTTTTGAACACCGGGCGCTGGAAGGAGCGCCTCGAATTGCTGCCCGTTTTGGATGCCCATCTCGGGGAGATCAAAGACTTCCTCGCGGACGAATTCGAGCGCCTGGCGCACCTGTTGCGCGCCGAGCTTGAAACGGCGGGACAGCTCAAGGCCATCCGCCACCCGCTGCTGCTCACCGGGGAGGGCGCGCGCCTCTACGCCTCTTTCGCCTTCCTGCGGGATGTCCTCCCGCTCGAACCCGAGGTCCTCACCGCCCCTGGCGAAAAGGCGGGGGAAGGCCCGGGCTGCGCCTTCAGCCCGCTCATCATCCTCGCCGAGGAAGCCCTGGAAAGGCGCCGACGCGCGCGCGCGCGGCTGCAGCAGGCCGGCACCGGAGCCTGGCGCGGGCTATGGCGCCGGCTCTTCTTGAGGTAGGGGCGCTCCTTGTGGGGGGGCACCCACCGGGGGGGCACCCACCGGGGGGGCACCCACCGGGGGGGCACCCACCGGGTGCCCTACATCCGGGAAATCCACGGCGGGGACAACAACACATGGGGCAACCACAAGGGGGCAACCACCGGTTGCCCCTACGCAGACCGGATTGCGCTCTTGCGCTTGAGCTTTGGAGAGGCCGGCTAAGAAGCCGTACCCCTTTACTTTCCAGGATCGGCCATGGCCAAGAAAACCGAGAACTCCGTTGACAGCGTCAGGACCGCCGCCTTGAAAGTCACGCTGGAGGCCATCGAGAAGCAGTTCGGCAAGGGCACCATCATGCGCCTGGGCCAGAACTACAAAGTGGACGTTGACGCCATCCCCACGGGCAGCCTGACCTTGGACCTCGCCATCGGCGTGGGCGGCATCCCGCGCGGGCGCATCATCGAGATCTACGGCCCCGAATCCTCGGGCAAGACCACGCTGGCGCTGCACATCGTCGCCAACGCCCAGAAGGCCGGCGGCGCGGCGGCCTTCATTGACGCCGAGCACGCCCTCGACCCGACTTACGCGAGCAAGCTCGGCGTGAACCTGGACGACCTGCTCATCTCCCAGCCCGATCACGGCGAGCAGGCGCTCGAGGTCTGCGACATGCTGGTGCGCAGCTCCGCCGTGGACGTGGTGATCGTGGACTCGGTGGCGGCCCTCGTTCCCAAAAGCGAGCTCGAAGGCGAGATGGGCGAATTTCAGATGGGCTCCCAGGCGCGCATGATGTCCCAGGCCATGCGCAAGCTCACCTCCGTTGTCGGCAAGTCCAAGACGGCGGTGGTGTTCATCAATCAAATACGCTCGAAAATCGGCGTGGTTTACGGCAGCCCCGAGGTCACCACCGGCGGCAACGCCCTCAAGTTCTACGCCTCGGTGCGCCTCGACATCCGCCGCCGCGAGGCCCTGAAACACGGCGACGAGGTTTACGGCAACCGCGTGATCGTGAAGGTCGTGAAGAACAAGGTGGCCCCGCCTTTCCGCCAGGCCGAGTTCGACGTCATCTTCAACGAGGGCATTTCGCAGATGGGGGAGCTCCTCGACCTCGGCATCGAGGCCAAGGTCCTCACGCGCACCGGCGCCTGGTTCAGCTACAAGGACGCCAACATCGGCCAGGGCCGCGACCAAGCTATTGCTTATCTGAAAGAACACCGCGACCAGGCCGGGGAAATCTACCGCCGCGTCAAGGAATTGCGCATCGCGCCCCCCATCGCCGCCGACACGGAACCGGCGGCGGTGCACGGCTGAGAGCCTAGCAACCCTTGCTCTACGAGAGCACCCGCGGCGGGGCGCAGCGCCTCGGTTTCAAGGAGGCGGTGCTCGAAGGGCTCGCCCGTGACGGCGGGTTGCTCCTGCCCCTTGAGTTTCCCGACGTTTCCAGCCGGCTTGCATCCTGGCGCCGGCTCGATTATCCCGATCTCGCCCGGGAAATCTTCGCGATCTACACTGGCGGCGATCTCCAAGGCGAGGCCCTCGAATCCCTATTGCACCGCGGCTTCAAAGCCTTCCGCGACCCGCGCGTCGCGCCACTCAGGAGCTTCGGGCGCACGCATCTGCTCGAACTCTTCCACGGCCCCACCTGGTCCTTCAAAGACGTGGCGCTGCAAACCTTGGGCCTGCTTTTCGAACTCTGGCCCGCTTCGCACGGCGAGCGCACCGTGCTCGGCGCCACCAGCGGCGACACCGGCAGTGCCGCCATCCACGGCCTAAAAGGGCGCAAAGGCAACCGCGTCTTCATCCTCTTCCCCGAAGGCCGCGTGAGCCCCGTCCAGGAGTTGCAGATGACCACGGTGCCGGAGGCCAACGTCCACTGCCTGGCGTTGCGCGGGACTTTCGACGACTGCCAGGCCGTGGTGAAGGAACTTTTCGCGGACGTTGCGCTCCGCGACCGGCTGTCACTGGCGGCGGTGAACTCCATCAACTGGTCGCGCATTCTCTCGCAGATCGTGTACTATTTCCATGGCTACTTCCGCTTTTTGGAGGCGTCCGGCAAGAAGATCGGAGCGCCGCTGCTGTGCAGCGTGCCCACCGGCAACTTCGGCGATATCTTCGCCGGCTATGTCGCGAAAAAGATGGGCCTCCCGCTGGAGAAACTCATCGTCGCCACCAACGAGAACGACATCCTGGCGCGCTTCGCCCAGAGCGGTGCCTACACCCCGCGCGCGGTGGTGCCGACCTCCAGCCCCTCCATGGACATCCAGGTGAGTAGCAACTTCGAGCGCCTGCTATTCCTGCTCCACGGCCGCAATGCCACGCCCGTGCGCCAGTACATGGACGACCTCAAAGCCCAAGGCCGTTTCACCGTGGACCCCGCCACGCTCGCGGAATTCCGCAGGGATTTCGCCGCCCGCCGCGTGAGCGAGGAAGAGTGCCATGAGGCTATCCGCCACTTCGACCGCGACCACGGCTGCGTCCTCGACCCCCACGGCGCCGTGGGACTCCACGCTGGCCTGGCCGAAGCCGGCGGGGATGATGTCATGGTGCTCGCCACCGCGCACCCCGGGAAATTTCCGGCGGCGGTAGAGCGCGCGCTGGGCCGCAAAATCGAGCTGCCCGCCGAGTTCAAGGCGCTGGAGAAGTTGCCGCGCCGCAAGCAGGTGTTGCCGGCTGACGCCGCAGCGGTGCGGGCGGTGTTGCTCGAAAACGCCGCAGGCTGATCCACGGCAGATGCCGCCTTGCGCGGCCCTGCCGTTTCCCGACGCGCACCGAACTCTCCGGCACAAGCGTATCGGAGCCTGGGTCTGAGGGAGGGGTGTGGCGTTGCTTCAGATTGACGTCGGCGGGAAATGTGGATAATTTCGTCCAAATCGAAAACTTTCATGAATTCAGAAGCAAGTTTTATCCACAGCCGAAATATCTACGCCGAGCGCATCCGGCCGTTCATCGGCAAGCCAGTCGTCAAGATACTGACTGGCATGCGTCGCGCTGGCAAAAGTTGTCTGTTGAAACTGCTGATGGTGGATCTCCTGGAGCGGGAAAAGGTTCCGGCCACCAACATCCTGTACATTGACAAGGAATCGCTGGAATTCGAGGACATCGTCACCTACCGTGATCTGGACCGAATCGCGAGGCCGCTGCTCGGGAAAAAGGGTGGTCGGAAGTATCTTCTTATTGACGAGGTCCAGGAGATCGGGCAGTGGGAAAGGGCGGTGGCTCCTCTTTCCGCCCGTGCCGATCTGGATATTATCCTCACGGGCTCCAACGCCCATCTGTTCTCTTCCGAGCTGGCCACGCTGCTGACCGGGCGTTATCTCGAGTTCCCCGTCTACACCCTGGGCTTTACCGAGTTTTTGGCCTTTCATTCCGCCGCCGTGGCCGACCGCCGCGAAGCTTTCCGTCTCTACTTGCGCTACGGCGGTCTGCCCGGTCTGCACCATTTTCCCTTGCGGGATGAAACGGCTCTTCCCTACAGCCGCTCGGTTTTCGACTCCATCCTGCTCAAGGATGTCGTGCGGCGGCACGCCGTCCGCAACGTGCCTTTGCTGGAAAGCCTGGGCCGATTTATCATGGACAATATCGGAAGTGTGATTTCCGCCAAGCGCATCGCGGATCACTTGAAAGCGCAACGCCTGACCGTTAGCGTCGAGACCGTGCAGCATTACCTCGGCCATTTCTGCGAGGCCCTGCTCGCGTACCGAGTGCCGCGCTACGATCTGAAGGGTCGGCGTCTGCTCGAGATCCACGAGAAATACTACCTCGGAGACCTCGGCCTGCGGCACGCCGTGCTCGGCTATCGCGAGGCGGATATCTCCGGCATCCTGGAAAACGTCGTCTTCCTGGAGCTTAAGCGCCGCGGCTATGAGGTCTGTATCGGCAAGCTCCAAAACGCGGAGGTGGACTTTGTCGCCACCCGCGTTGGCGACAAGCTCTACATCCAGGTCGCCTATCTCCTGGCCAGCCCCGCTACGGTGGCCCGCGAGTTCGGACCGCTCAAAGCCATCAAGGACCATTACCCCAAACTGGTGCTGAGCCTGGATCCCGCCTGGGGCAGCGATCTAGATGGCATTCGCCGTTTAGACCTCATGGAGTTCTTGCTGGCGGAGAACGCTTGATCCTTGTCCTGCGCGCCTATGCCGACCCGACCCCTTCGACCGCAGCCTAGATGGCAATTCTTAGAGCCTGTTTAAAATGTATATTTAGTGTCACCCTTTTGGTTTTTTAAAAGAATATTTTACCACAGAGGGCACAGAGAACACAGAGAACGGACAAGAATAAGAGGAAAAATCCATTGAAAATTCAAAATTATGTCGGAGGCCTACGCTCAGGCTTAGCATGGCTAGGTGAACGCTCTGTGCCCTCGGTGTTCTCTGTGGTGAAAGAATTCGTATTTTTTAAACAAGCTCTTAAAGCTGAAACGCCCAACCCCGTGAGCGCGGCCCGCAGACGGCTCACCCCTTGACCCTGATGATGGACTTCAACACGCCCGGCTTGCGGGCGTGGGTTTCCTCGAAGGCCTTTTGCACGTCGCCCAGGGCGTAGTGGTTCGTGATCAGGCTTTTCATGTCCAGGCGTCCTTGGGCCGCCAGGGTCAAGGTGGGCGCGTATTCGCGATTATCACGCCTTGAGAGCAGGATTTTGAGCTCGCGCCGGCGCGCCGTGTGCATGGGCAGCGCGATGTCTTCCGGCCCGCAGATGCCCACGAGCACCGCCGTGCCGCCGATGGCGGCGCAGCGCACCGACAGGTGGAAAGTCTCGGGTTCGCCAGCGGCCTCGAAGACCACCTCCGCGCCTTCTCCCTGAGTATGCCGGCGCACCAGCTCCTCGAATTCGCCGCTGGTGGTGTCGCCCACCTCCGCAAAGCCCAGCGCGCGCGCCTTTTCGCGGCGCCAGGACAGGCTCTCGCCGATCACGATTCTTCCCGCCCCTGCCGCGCGCAAGGCGATGGCGATGGCCAAGCCGATGGAACCGCCGCCGATGACTGCGGCCGATTGGCCGATGGTAAAGCCTGAAATGCGTAGGGCGTGCACGGCCACGGAGAAAGGCTCTAAGAGCGCCCCTTCTTCCAGGCTCAGGCTCTCCGGCAGAAGGTGGCATTGGTGGGCTTTGCGGGGCAGATATTCCTGAAAGGCCCCGGTGCCTCCTGGCGAGCCCAAAAAGACCACGTTGGGGCAGCAGTTCTGCCGGCCCATGAGGCACAGGCGGCAGTGGCCGCAAGAAAGCCCCGGCTCCACGGCGACCCGGTCGCCGGGCCGCAGATCCTTCACTTGCTTTCCGCACGCTACTACCACTCCCGCCGGCTCGTGGCCGAGCACTTGGGGGTAGCGCGCGCGCGCGGGCCCGATGCCGCCCTCGTTCCAATAGTGGACATCCGATCCGCAGATGCCCACCGCGCGCATCTCGACCAGCACTTCGTCGGGTTCAAGAGCGGGCTCGGGAAGCTCCGCGATTTCAAAGTGGCGCAAGGCGGTGAGCAGGGCGGCTTTCATCAGGTGTTTTCATCCTGACCCGGCCCGCCGGCTTGCAAGGGCCGTGCCGTCCCAGTTTCCGTGCTAAAATCATCGGTATGCACCCCACTATTTTCAGGCGCTCCTGCCCATGAGACTCGCCTCCGCCGCCCAGATGCGGGAAATAGACCGCAAAGCCATCGAGGAGATCGCAATTCCCGCCGCCTCGCTGATGGAGGCCGCGGGGGCGGCGGTGGCGCGAGAGGCCGAGAAAATGCTGGGGGGCGCTTGTGGCCGGAACATCATCGCGCTCTGCGGCAAAGGCAACAACGGCGGCGACGGCTTGGTGGCTGCGCGCCAGCTTGCCGGCCGCGGCGCCAAGGTGCTGGCCCTGCTCTGTTGCGCCCGCGCGGAACTGAGCAGTGCGGCGCAGCAGCAGTTCGCGATCGCCGAAAAAAGCGGCATGAAACTGCGATTCGTCCGCAATAAAGAAGTGCTGCCCGCGTTGCTGGTGGGCGCCGACCTGGTGCTGGACGCCCTGCTCGGCACCGGCAGCCGCGGGCCGGCCAAGGGGCTCATCGCTTCCGCTATCGAGGCTCTGAACACATCCGGCCAGTGCGTCCTGGCCGTGGATATCCCTTCGGGAGGCGACGCCGACAGCGGCGCGCTTCCCGGCCTCACGGTTCGCGCCGATCGCACCCTGAGCCTAGGGCTTTCTAAAGCCGGCCTTTTTTTCTCGCCGCTGCGCGAGTGCGCTGGCCGGGTCGAGGTGGATCCCATCGGTTTTCCTCCGAGCCTTATCGAAAGCCCGGAGCTGTTCCTGCGCCGCTTCGATGGCCACGCCGCGGCTTCCTTGCTGCCCGCCCGCGCCCCGGACTCTCACAAAGGAAACTATGGCCGCGTGCTCGTCATCGCCGGTTCCCGGGGACTCGCCGGGGCGGCGGCGCTCTCGGCCCAGGCGGCGCTGCTCGCAGGCGCGGGTCTCGTGGTGGCGGCCTGCCCGGTCTCGATCCAGCCCGTGCTGGCCGCCAAACTCACCGAGGCCATGACCCTGGGGCTGCCGGAAACCGAGGGGGGACTTGCCGGAAAGAAAGCCTTTAAGGCTATCGAGGAAAAATTGGAATGGGCGGACGTTATCGCCGCCGGACCCGGTCTTGGCCGTGCGGCCGGCACCGGGCGCTTCCTCGAATTATTGCTGAAACACTGTGACAAGCCCCTGGTGCTCGATGCCGACGCGCTGCAGTTGCTCGCCGGCCCGCCGCGCTGGCTGTTCCATCGCAAGGCTCCCGTGATCCTCACGCCCCATCCGGGCGAATACCAGGCTTTTTTCAAGATCCAGAGCCAGGCCCGCGGTTTCGCCTTAGCCCACGGCTTCGCCTTGGCCGAAGAAATCCGCGCGCACGCCCGCAAATGGGGGTTCGTCCTGCACCTCAAGGGTGCGCCCTCCATGACCGCCACGCCGGAAGGCGAGGTTTTCGTGAACTCCAGCGGCAATCCGGGCATGGCCAGCGGCGGCTGCGGCGACGTGCTGACGGGGCTCGTGGCGGCGCTCCTGGGACAGGGTTTGCCACCCGGAGAGGCGGCGGTCCTGGGCGCCTACCTCCACGGTGCCGCGGGCGACGAGGCCGCCAAACTTTACGGCATCCCCGGCGTGACCGCCGGGCGTCTGCTCGAATGCCTGCACAAGGCGTTCATCAATCTTCGGATGCCCTGATGCGCGTGCGTATTGAGTACTACGCCGCGCTGCGCGAGCAGCGCGGGCTCGGTGAGGAAGAGATCGAACTCGCGGACGGCGACGCCGTGGCGCTCTATGACATGCTACGCACGCGGCATCATCTCAAGCTGAGCCGCGAAAACTTGAAACTCGCCATCAACGACGAATTCGCTCCCTGGGATCGCAAACTGCTGGATGGCGACCGCCTGGTTTTCATCCCGCCTGTGGCGGGGGGATAGGCCTACACAATTCAGCCCGAGGAATGGGTTTTCGTTTGAAGTGAATGGCAATCAGATCCGTTCGTGCTGAGCTTGTCGAAGCATGAACGGATCTCGGCACCACCGCTATCCACCCCTAGTGGCCCGCTTCGTGGCCATTCGAAAAACTCATCCCCCAAAGCTGGGGATGAAGGGCGAACGGCTGGAAAATCTTCGACAGAGCGGAACTATTATGAAATTACCAGCGGTAGAGGGGGACTGCGGTGCCAGCCGCCACGCGATTGGGGCCGGGCTGAAGCTCGACGAAACCGCTGGTACCGGCCAGGCCCGCGAAATCGCCCGAGCCATTGGGGGGTTGCGGGTGCGCTAACAGCCGACCAGCGCGTGACTCGATGCGCACGGGCAGAAAAAAAGCCAGCTTCGCCTTGACCTCGTAGTCGCTGGCCAGCTCCGCCGTCTCGTTCGCCAGGTCTGACAGCCCCGAGGCGTTCTCCAAGGCCGGAAGCACGTAGCGGTAGAGGCAAACCAGCACCGAGACGGGATTCCCGGGCAGCGAGAAGATGGGCCGGCCCGCCGGTCCCGTCCCGAACCAGAAGGGCTTGCCCGGCCGCTGCGCCACGCCGTGGAAGACACGGCGCGCCCCGCAGGCCTCCAAAGCGGCGGGGACGAGATCCGTGCGTCCGGCGGAGACGGCGCCGCTCAAGATCAGCACCTCGCAGCTTTGCAGCAGCGCGCCGATGCCGCGGCGCAGCGCTTCTGGCTCGTCGGGCAGGTGCATTTTTTTGGATAAGGAATATCCGAAGCGCCTCAGCGCGGCGGCAAGGGCCGGTCCGTTGCTGCCGCGGATCTGGTGCGCCAGCGGCGCCTGCTCCACAGCGACGATCTCGTCGCCGGTGGAGACGAAGCCGATGACGGGTTTCCGCGCCACGCGCAGTCGTGCCTTGCCGATGGAGGCCGCCACGGCGATCTCCGGTGACGTGAGAAGCATGCCGGATGAGACCAGCCGCGCTCCGCGCGCGGCGTCCGAGCCGCGCCGGTGGACGTTGGCCCAGGGACCGGGAGTGAAGCCTTCCTCGAAAGCGGCCCGACCGTCGCGCAGCGCGATGCGCTCGTAAGGCGCAACACTGTCAGCCCCGATGGGCAGCACGGCGCCGGTGGCGATTTCGTGGCAGCTTCCTTCCCCCGCTGGCAGACGCGACGCCGGCCGGCCCGCGGGCTGGAAGCCGACGACGGCGAACTCGCGCCGGCCCGCCGCAACCTCCGCTGAGCTGAAAGCGATGCCGTCCATGGCCGCGCGGTCGTAAGGGGGCAGCTCGCGGTCGGCGTGGAGGTCCTCGCGCAGGATTCGGCCTTGGGCTTCCTCCAGATCAACGTTCTCTGAGGAAAATGCCGGGAAATGCTCCCGGATGAGGGCCTCGGCCCGCAGGGGTGGGATGAGATCGCCGGCCATGCTAGACGAACAGCGGCCCAGGAAGCGGGCCTTCTTTGGTGTCCTCGCCATAAGCGGCCAGCACCTGACGGCGGATGGCGAAAAGCTCC
Source organism: bacterium (assembly GCA_023261545.1). Classification (GTDB taxonomy): domain Bacteria; phylum Planctomycetota; class JADGBV01; order JADGBV01; family JADGBV01; genus JAHFOS01. The sequence goes on along the minus strand of JAHFOS010000002.1, from coordinate 82,988 downwards.
CCGCGCCCTAGCGGCGCCAGCGTCCCGAGCTGCAGGCGGCTGATGTGATTGTCGAGCCACACGCGCGCGAAAGACGCGGGAACCTTGAGTCGCAGCAGCGGCCAAGAAATCATGTCGGCGGCGAGCGCGCTGCGGTCCAGCCGTCCGAAAGTGGAGACTGGCTGCTCGTTGAAGGTGGAGCGCAGGACCGAGGCCAGTACGGCCCCGCCCTGCAGCGCCTCGACCACCATGGCCGCTTCGCAGGCGTGGCGGTAGTAGCAGGTCTCGCTGGTCCCGGCCAGCACCGGCTCGCGCAGGAAAGCGGCCGTGGCCGCGGCGCGCGTAAAAAGCTTATAGCCGGAGTGGAAGTCGGGGAAATCCTCCACGGCCAGAACATGATCAAGCCGCAGCGGCCGGCCCGTGAGGGCCGCGTCGTAGCGCAGCGCGTCGAGCAGCACGCGGCAGGCTAGTTCCTCCTGCTCCCCGCGCAAAAAGCCCATGGGCCGGTGGCGCGACAAGCGACCGCCGATGACCAGCGCTTCCGCGCCTTCCCGGCTCGCGTGCTGGGCGCAACGCACCAGGTTCAGGAGTTCGTTGGCAAAGTGATCGCCGTCGTTATCGGCAACGGCGACGTACTGAACAGCGCTGCTTTCAAGCAACAGCCGCGCGCCCAAACGCACGGCGTGCAGCTTGCCGAGATTGCGGCCGTGAACGACGGCGCTGCAGCCGCAGTGGCGCGCCAGCTCGCGCACCACGTCGGCGCCACAGTCTTCCCCGTCGGCGCTCAAGACCAGGTGGCTGGGATCCCCCAGCTCGCGCAGGAAAGCGCGCACCGTCTCTTCCAGAAGCCGGACCTGCAAGGCGCGCTCGGGGTTCTCCGGCAAGTAGGTGGGGACGACCACCCCCGTCACCTCGCGGAGCGCCCTCACGCCTTCATCGTAGCTGCCGGCGGACATGGGCGGCGATCATCCAGCGCGGAGCGGGGCGGCAACTATCATCGGACTTGACGGAATCAGCATGCTCAGGGGCGCGATCTGCGAACGGCACAAAAAATCGCAAGGTGCCTCATGTCGGCCACCTACGCTCTGGTATCGCCCTGACCTTTCAGCGCCTCACCAACGATTTAAGGGGTCCGACCGGCCTATGTTTCCGCTGCGAATGCCACAAATCCCAATTCCTTTGCAGATTGAGCCAGAATTCTGGTCCCGTGCCCAACGCCTCACCGAAAGATAGAGCCGAGTCTGCGGTGACGCCGCGCTTGCCGCGCACGATCTCATTGAGTCTGGCGAAAGACCAGCCCAGGTGCCTGGCAAAAGCACTCTGCGTGATATCGCTCGGTTCAATGAACTCTTTGAAAAGCATCTCTCCGGGATGGGTGGGCGGTCGGTTTCTTGGCAACATCAGCGTTCCTTAATGGTAATCCGTGATTTCCACATCATAAGCGTCGTTGTCGATCCAGCGAAACACGACCCTCCATTGATCATTGACGCGAATGCTCCAAAAACCCTTGCGATCGCCGGCAAGGGCCTGGAGCCTGTTGCCGGGGGGAACGCGCATATTTTCAATGCGCGCGGCCGCGTTGATCTGATCCAGGAGCCGACGGCTCTTGCCGTGCAGCTCGACGGGAACCTTGCGCGCGTTTCGGCTATCCGTGCCATCGTAGATATCCTGTGTGATCCGGCCCGCGATACTCTTGATCATTGTAACATGCTATCCGATATAGCGAGCTGGATACGCCGCCATCTCCCTCTGGGACGCACGGCAGACCTATCGCCTCACGACGTCGGCGCCCCGCAGCAGGGGCAGGTGGGCAAGGTGACGGGAATACGCTGGCGGCAGGCGCTGCAGGCGGCGCGCTTCTTGAAAAGCGGCGGGGAAAGGAAAACAAGCAGCGCCGGCAGGCCGAAGATCAGCGTGCAGGCCAGCGCCGCGCGCTCGTGGGACAGGGGGATGCGCCGCAAGCGCAGGAAGATGGCGAGGTAGGCGAGACAGAGGGTGTGGGCCAGCAGGAAGCCGCGCCAGGGGGAGTGAATAGAATGTGGACGAAATCGGACATTTGCGGCTTTGGGGAGGGGGTAAGATGGACCGGGTGATGAATAAGATGGCGGCACCGGCGACAATGTTTGGGAAAAGCGCGCGGAAGTGCGCCTCGACACCACCTCTCAAATGGGCGGGGGGTAAGCGATGGTTGGTGCCACACTTGCTACCCCTCTGGGTACCGTACCGCAGCCGTCGTCTCGTGGAGCCTTTTTGCGGGGGGCTGGCGGTCACATTGGGATTTGGACCTTCCCGAGCTCTTCTCAATGACATTAACCCCCACCTCATTAACTTCTATCGGGCTTTGAAGCGCGGCGCACTTGCTGATGTGTGCATGATGAATGACCGAGACGTCTACGAACAGAATCGCCGAAGTTTCAATGCCTTGATTTCCAATGGTGGCCGCAAGAGCGGCGAGGCGGCAGCCCTGTTCTATTACCTGAACCGCACGGGATTCAACGGCCTCTGCCGTTTCAACAGCAGTGGAAAATTTAACGTCCCCTTCGGCCGCTATGCCACCATCAACTACGCCCGGGACTTCACGAGCTTTCGCACGGTGACACGGCGATGGACATTTCTCTGCGAAGATTTTGAGAAGGTGTCGCTTCTCCCTGATGACTTTGTTTACGCTGACCCGCCCTACGATGTTGAGTTTACACGTTACGCCAAAGAGGACTTCACATGGGCGGACCAAGAACGCCTAGCCAATTGGCTGTGTCGTCATCCGGGCCCTGTGGTTCTCTCCAATCAGGCCACGGATCGCATAGTGAGCCTCTATGAGAACCTCGGCTACAAGCTGGCATTCCTCAAGGCTCCCCGGCGCATCAGTTGCACCGGGGATCGCACACCAGTACGCGAGATACTAGCACTGCGTAATCTCTGATGGGGCGAAACACCAGCACCGGAGGGATTCTCGAAGCGATGGTGCTGCCCGCCCTGAATCACGGCGGATATGTGTGGGAAAAGCAGGTCAATATCGGCAGAAGGCCGGGTGGTGGTCTGCATAAGGTGGACGCCGTAATCGCAAAGAACAGCCGAAAAATGCTGCTGTCTCTCAAATGGCAGCAGGTAGGGGGAACAGCGGAACAGAAGGTGCCATTCGAAATCATCTGCCTTTTGGAGGCGGTGCGAAGCGGCGAGTTCGAGAAGGCCTATTTGGTGTTGGGCGGCGAGGGGTGGCGTCTTCGGGAATTCTACACGAGCGGAGGACTCCGGAATCATATCGAATACGCGCCGGAGGTAGAGATTATGACGCTGGAGAGTTTTGTGGGAAAAGCCAATGTTGGAAAAATTTAGCCATGTGCATGCCATGTCTTACCTTGCCTGCACAGTTGGCGCTTTAAATAAGGCGCCTCCGACTAATGCGTACCTCTGGCAGGGTTCCCCCTCATTTGTTCTCGGCTCTCTGCGTTCTCAACTCGGGAGCATCCACAGATTACACAGATTTGCACCGATTAGAAAGGATGGCCCGGATTGATTATTATCAGTGTTAATCTGTGCAATCTGTGGAAAATCCCCCGGCAGCTCGCTTTGGTTCTAGCCTTGCTCGACCGTGCACCCGTGTTAAAAACTCCAGAAAAGTACGCATTAGTCGGATGAGCCTTAAATAACCTGACCGCGCCTGTAAACCCCACGCAACTCCCCTTCAAGTCTGTCTCCATTGATCCTTTTCTCCACAAGTCAGACTGACCTCATGAGCGAAGCAACACCGCAGCGGCCAAAGCTGGGACTGGGCATCCTGGTCCAGCATCCCTTCAAGGGCACGGGGCGTATCGTGGGCTACACCAGCGAGGGTTATCGCGTGCTCTTCAAAGGCGGCGAGGCCACGGTGGTGGCCTTCAGCTTCGAGGCCATGAAGCCGCTCCATGCTGCCGGAGATCCCGAGCTCGACCGCATCCGCCAGGCGGTGCGTGAATCCATGGATGATTGGGGGTTTATCGAAAGCGAATTGGAGATGGGCAAGCGCTGGGTCGGCGGCAGCTTGAAGCTGGTTCCCGGACGCGAGGAGACCCAACCCCGCGAACTGCCCCTTGAGGTTTTCTTCAAAAAACTCATCACCGTCCGCGAGAAGTTGCGCGTCCTGGAGCAGAAGATCAACAACCACCCCTCCCTTTCCCCCGAGGAGAAGCTGGAACTCGACGGCTACATCTCGCGCTGCTACGGCAGCCTGACTTCTTTCAACCTGCTTTTCGCCTCCAAGGAGAGCCAGTTCAAGGGGCAGTCCCAGGAGGAGGGGTGACGCCGTTGCTGGCCGGGCCTCCCGCTAAAAGCTGAAAAGACATCCGCCGCCAGCGCTGCTGGGGGCTTGGATCTTCGCCGCCGTTGCCAGGACCTCCGCCGGCGTGCTCGCTACGAGGGGTGAAGTCCCGGTGGTTGTGGTGGGCCCACTGGACACGGAGCTTTCCGGCGGCTCAGCGGTGGCGGGGTCGCGACCCAGAAGGTACTCCTGCACGTCGCTCACGCCGTCGTTGTCCGTGTCCGCGCTGGCGTTGCTCTGCGTCGGACTCAGCCCGTGCGCCACCTCGAAACCATCCGGCAAACCGTCGCTGTCCGAATCGCGGTTGTGGGGATCCGCGTGCAGCGTGTACTCCTGGAGATTGGTGAGGCCGTCGGCGTCCGCGTCCTGGGCCGCATCGCTGGCCGCGCTGGGGTTCAAACCGCGGGCCACTTCCCAACCGTCCGGCAGGCCGTCGCCATCCGTATCAGCCTTGTCCATGGCCGTCCCGCGCTGGTATTCCGCCAGATTGCTCAGGCCGTCGTTGTCAGCGTCTTGGGTCGCGTCCTCCGCGGTCAGGGGGTTCAAGCCATGCGCCTGCTCCCAAATATCCGGCAGGCCGTCGCGATCACCGTCGGGGTCCGGGTTCACCGTCACCAGCGTGTCGTCGCTGCCGGAAAGCAGGCCGTCGTGGGCCGTGAGGCGCAGAACGTAGGTTCCTGAAGTCGAAAAGTCGCCGTGGTTGCTGAGGCCGTCGCAGCGGCAAAGGTCACGGTCCCGGAGCCTGAAACCTTGTTCCAGTTGTAAAGCAGCGCGTTTCCCGCGGGCAGGCCGTCATTCGTGGCGGAACCGTTCAGGCTTGCGCCACTCGGCAACGTCACCGTCAGATCAAGTCCAGCATTCACCACGGGCGCTTGGTTGGCCGGCGCCGCGCCGACATCCGGGGTGGGCGCGGGTACCCCGGCGCCATTGGAGGTGTTTCCCGAAGGCACGGCATCGGCTGGAACGGGAATAGTTCCGCCACCCGCGCCGGCTTCGACCGGGGCCACGACGATTTCCCAGGCTTGGACGGAACGCGCTGGCAATACCAGAGCTTTCTGGAAAGCGAGCGATTGCGCCACGGCAGTGTCCGTGGCCTGCGGTCGCACCACCCGCAGGTGAACCGCGTTGCCGCTGAGGTCATAAGTTGCGCCGTCAAAGCTCACGCTGCCCGACTGGGTGGTCTCGGAGATATTGGCGAAAACGAGGATCGTGCTTTGGACTTCAGGCCGCGTGAAAGCGCCCGTGAGCAGCGAGGGCGTGGTCACCGGCGTCGCCGCGCCCTGCCATTGCCAGTCGGAGGTGCACGGCGGATTGGCGCCGGTGAAACGCGGCGGGCGTTCCATGCGCCCGGCGTAAAAGTAGGGCGCCAGGCGGTTGCGGAGCCGGGCACAGTCGCGCAGGAAGGGAGCGGAATTTTCGTAGATGATCCCAGGAAAAGCCCATCCCAGTTGCTCGCCGAAGACGAGCTGTTGCCCGGCGCGCTGGCACACCGACAGGTCGCGGGGCAGGCCACCGCTATAGTTTCGTCCGAAAAGCTGGACGGCTCCGCCATAGATCGCCCTGAAGGCGGGCACCATATTGTTGCGCTGCCAGTTCCACACCAGGTAGCCATCGAAGCCCGCGTTGAAGGTATCCACCGCCGACTCGCTGGTGAGCATGCGATCCGCCGGCATCTCATTGCGGATTCCGGCCAACAAATTGCGATAACCGTCCACCCACCAGCGCCCTCCGCCCGGGGGGTGCGGGTGGCCGCCGTCGTAGCAGAGCTTAGGAGCGGCGGCGGCGATCTGGTCCAGATACACGCCGTCCACCCCGTAGGATTTGAAAAGCTCCAGGGTGATGGTGCGCAGCCGGCTTTGCCACAGGGAGGTGGCCGGACACATGACGGCTAGTTTCACCGGAGAGCCATCCGCCTCCAGGCTGCCGTAGCTCTCGGTGTTGGGCGCGAGGGCGGCGTCCTTGGTGGTCGCGGGTTTCGCCAGCGCCGTGTACTCGAAGTCAGAAGTGCCCTGGTCCCGGGTATCCCACAGCCGGCCGTTGATGTAGGGCATGACGCGGATCCTGGGCTCCGTGGCCTGGAGGGCTTTCACCCCCGCGGCGAAGCCGGCGCGTGGCGGGAAATAGTGGGGATAATCGTTATCGAAAGGAATAGCGTGCCAGGTGTACCAGTGGAAGCCCGTGGGCACGCCCATGTATCTGGCAAAGGCCTGGACGGAGGCGATGGTGGCCGCGTCGGTGCCGGCGGCCTGGGTCCAGACGCCAAGCTCGCGCATCCACAGCGGCGTCGCGCTGCTTCCCGCCGCTCTATCGGGGGGCAGCATGGCGGGCTGCAAGCTCGCCCACTCGCGGTGGACCAGGGCGGCATCGAACCAATCGCCCCGCAGCAGGCGCCACACGCCGCGGCCCTGGAGGGTGAAAGAGCTGCCGGAAGAGGCGCTGCCGGGAGGCAAATGCTCGAAGACGAACTTCACGGCCTTGAAGGCGGGCAAGCCGTAGGCGCCAATGTGCTTGGTTGCGCCACTCGCATCGTGCATGGCGAAATACAGGCCGGTGGCGCCGTTATAGGCGGCAAGGACTTGCAGGCTGGCGCTCCAGCCATTGGGATAGAGTTCGCTGTAGGTGAAGGCGCTGCTCCAGGCGCCAAGCACCTCTTCCCCCGGCCCGCGCGGCAGGAAAACGCGGCCACTGCTTCCGAGATCGGCGACGGCGAACTGCGGAAAGATGGCGCGGCTCACGGGCAGCAAGGAAGTGTTCTCCACGCTCAGCGCCCACTCCAAGGCGCTGTTTCCGGAATCCGGCAGCAGATTGGCCACCACTGCCAAGCCCGGCACCGCGCCCGCCCCGCTCCAGCGCAAGGAGGTTCCGCCTGGAATGGCGGCCAGCTCCACCTTGCCCCAGCCGCTATCGGCGTTGAGCTGGGAGTTGTTCCCCAAGACCAGGGTGAAAAGGGGAAGACGCAGCGAACCCGCCTGCAACTCGGTGCCCGTGGCCGTATCCCGGAGGCTCGTCACTTGAACACCTCCGGCGTTTCTGGCCAAATGCAGCTCGAGGTTTCCAGAACTCACAACCAAGGAGGTCGCCGCAAGGGCCACTCCCGCGGAAGGCGGGATGGCGGGCGTCTCCTCGGGGGGCAGAACAGGGGTGGAGGCGGCGCTGAGCTCTAGGGCACCCCGGACCAGCAGCGCCAGCAGCAGGCCAGCGCGTTTCACTAATCCACCATCCCGCGCCGCTGGAGCAGGCGCTTCAGGGCCTGGGGGCCGCGGCGGGACTCGGAGATCCAGGGGGGACGCGCGTCACCTAGAAACAGCGACGTGCGCCAGCGATCCAGGGCCGGACTCTTGGCCGCTTCCCCGGCCCGACCCGCGCCGGCGATGGGGCCGGGGGGCTCGAAGCGCCGATCTCCCGCGGCGGCGCCTGGGTTTCGCTTGCTTTCCATAATATCCCTTAATTAAACCGATTTAGCATTATATGCGAAGGGGGCCACCGAGTCAAGTTTTTTTTGCGCTGGGCCCGCACCTCCCAGAGAGCCAGCCGTAGCACAGGCGCCACTCTCGGGCAGCGTTTCCTGCTCCCAGAGTGCCCCCGCGCGTGGCTCGGCGTGGTCGATCTGGCTGGCGCGGCGAGCTGGCGGGTTAAAACAGGCAGGGTGAGCGGCGGCATTGAGAAATCAACGGGCGTTGAGCTGGAGGAGATATTCCCCTTCTCCAGGCTGATGCCCTTTCAGAGCAGCAACCCCAAGCTCTACAACCTGAGCCGGCTGCGCGCGTATTTCGAGCACATGGCCGGGTATTCCTTCCCCGAGCGGCTCATCAAACAGATCGTGGAACGCAAGAACTTCTCGAAACCCGACCAGGAGGAGTTCTTCAAGACGCTGCAACACTTTATTGACACCTCGGGGATGGCGGACCTGGAATCGGCGAAAGCCGCCTGCGCCAATGACATCGAAGGCAGGATTTCCGGTCTGCGGCTCTCCGACAAGGGGCTGGTGCTGACCGCGGCGGCCGATCAGGAGGCCCTGCAGAACATCTTCGCCGGCAAGGGCGAGGCGCGCTTCGCCATCCAGATTTTCCTGCTGATCCACCGCCGCCTGGAGGATATCTATCTCATCAATGAAACCCATGCGGCGCTCGGGGAGCGGCATGCGGAGATCAGCGCCATCCGCAGCCACAAAGCGGCGGAAAGCGAGCTGGTCCAGACCTGGGATCTGCGACAGAACGATATTTTAAAGCGCTTGGCGGACCTCATGAACGATTCCTCCATGGTTTCCGCGCGATCCGACATGCGCGACCAGAAGGAGAACGCGCGGGCCTATGTCCGATCTTCGCGCGAGCTGATCCGCCGCGAGCTGACGAACCTTGAGCCTCCCCTGAGTCGTTTGCTGGTCTGCAAGATCAGGGCCAAATACGCGGAGAACGTTCCCGCGGACTCCATGCCCGCCCTGCGCAACAACCTGCAAAAACTCCAGGACACGCTGGACGAGCAGCTCGGCCAGTTGAACCAATTGATGGAACTGCCCTACCTCAAGGGCGATGGCGACATCAAAAAGGATTTCTCGGGGGTTCTGACCACGCTCCTGTTCGCCAGGACCATTCCCCAATCCTTCGAGCAATGCTCCAAAGAGCGCCGCACCCGCCAACAGCTCGATATTTTTCCCGTCTTCGCCAACCTCCTGCAAAACGTGAGCTACGACCTGGGGCAGGAAAAAACGCTGACTATGGACGCGGACCTGAATATCGAAGGGCTCGTCAGCATCAAGGGCAAGAGCCTCGGGGAACTCGTGGAGCTGCTGGCCCAGATTGGCAGGAACCGGAAAATCAACCCCTTTTCCCTGCAAACTCTCTACGACAGGACCCTTTCGAACATCGAACAATCCCTCATCAGCCAGCCCGGAGCCATCGCGTCCGGCACGCCTCTGGGGACCCTGAAGAAATGGCTGGTGTACATCAAGTCCTGCCATGTGGCCGAGCTCGTCCTGTTGAAGTTGGACAGGCTGCGATCTTCCATCCGTGAGTCCCACCAGCTTCCGTCCGGAGAGTCGGGCGTGCAATTCCTGCCGCAGGAGCTGTTGGAATTGCTCCGCTACGTCTGTTTCGTCTCCTGCAAACTGCTGCAAAGGGACAATGAAATTTCGCGGCAGGGCGACGCGGAGTACCAGGAGTACCTGCGTCTCGACAAATCAAAAATCGGCGGGGATCTGAACCGCGTCTCGGGGATGCTCAGGAACCAGCCGCTCGTCCTGAACACCTCCGTCGGCGCCGAGCTGGAGAGGCTGCTGGATGACTTCACGCAAATCTACCGCGAGGTGCGCAAGGCGCAGTCGGATCTGGCCAGGTTCGAGCTGATGATCAAGGAGGAACTGGTGGCGCTGGGGAAGAACTGCTCCATCCTGGACGGCCTTCAGGATCGCGCTCTCATCACGGACCTGTTGAACCGCCCGCGCATCAAAAACCAGTCCTGGAACCGCCTGCACTTCCTGCGCATCGTCAAGATCTGCAACTCGTTGTGAAATGAACGGCTGGCCTGCGAATCCGGATAACGGCGCTTTTCTATGCGGTCATACGCCAGGATCAGATCGCGCTCGATAGCGAGTGCGCGTCGGACATCGCGAATCCTGTGGTCCAGAAACTCTCTGTACTCCACCTTGTCCAGCGGCCGGCCATCAGAAACGTAGCCGAATCGCCAGCCGGCAGTTTGCAGCGCAACCTTGAATCTATAGCAGCCCTCCGTCCCCCTCGCCCCTGGCGGTTGCCCAGGGCGGCTGTCCCTTAGACTGCTCGCATGGCCAGCAAGAAAAATCCCCTGGAAGCCCTTGAGGAGATCGCCGATCACTACGACAACATCAAAGGCATGAACCCGCACCAAAGTGAGACGCTGGTCCTTGAGACCATCGCCAGGGCCACGAGCCAGCCCCTGGCCAACGTCAAAAAACGCTGGAGGGTTATCCAGGGCGTGGAGTGGCCGACCTTTGATTACCTCGAACGCGGTGTCGTGGGCATGAACCGCGCCGCCATGCTGGTGGACAACAACCTCACTCCGGCGGAGCGCCAGGAAGCCCTGGAGCAGAGCCTGAACGAGAACGTGAGCGATACCCAGTTTAAGGACTGGCTCGTGCGCTATGTGGAGAAGAAGCAGCGCGCGAGCTGAGCCCGCGGTGGCTGACACCCTGCTGATCCTTGTTCTGATTTTATTCTTCCTCAAGGGCTGCTGGGCGGGGGATCGCCTGGAATTCTCCCTTTGGCTGCTCTGGCTCGGCGTTTTCCCGTTGGCCGCGCTGCTCGCTCCGGCCCTGGCCGTGCGTGAAGGGTTGTCAGGGCTGCCGGCGCAACTCGGTCGCACGACCGCCTTTGCCCTCACGGCGGGGGTGCTGGCCACGGTGGGACTGTTGCTCATCGTGCCTTGGCGCGCCAAGGGCCGGGGGCCTACGTTGCCGCTGCCAATCCTGTTGGCCGGGAGTTTCTCGCTGCTGCGCGGCGTGCTGCTGCTGGTATGTCTGGCGAGCGCCCTGAAGCAGTTACCGCTGCAATCAGCGGCTCTCGAATCCTCGCGCCTGCTCGCCTTCTTCGCCTGCGATCCGGGCTGAGTGCCCAGATCCTCCGGCGCGCGAGTCCCTTCCCAGGGGACGATGGCCTGGTGATAAAGCGTATTTAATATCTTTAATATTAAATTTTTGGCGTATATTAACAACTATAACATATCATTTTTACGCCATTAAATTGCCATGAAGAACCGGATACTGCTGCGGCGATTGAAGGAAAAAATCGCCTCTCGACATGGGCGACTGGTGGTTCTCTCTGGGGCGCGCCAGACCGGCAAGACGACCCTGGTCCGGCAACTGGAGGGCTACGATTATATATCCTTGGATGATCCCATACTGCGGCCCCAGTACACCCGCTTGTCGGCGGTCCAGTGGCGCGAGCGTTTCCAGAACGTGATTCTCGACGAGGTGCAGAAGGCGCCCGCCCTCTTCGAGTCGGTGAAGGCGGCCTTCGATGCCCACGCCGACATGCGCTTTATCCTCACGGGTTCGAGCCAAATCCTGATGTTGCGCCAAGTCCGGGAAAGCATGGCGGGAAGGGCGGCCCTTTTCGAGCTATTTCCCCTCACGATTCCGGAGATGCGGACGGCTTCCTGGTCCGAGGATATTCCGGTTTCCCGCTTCCAACGCTGGATCGCCGGCGGCCCCAAGGATACGGCCCTGTTCCTGGGAATTCCCGCGGGGGACAAGGGCTATGCCCAGGCCCAACTGTTGTTTGAGCGCTATCTGAGTTTCGGCGCGTTGCCGGAGGTGCTGGCGGAGGATCTGGGGGAAAAAGAGAAACGGGACTGGCTTCACCAATATGTTCAGACTTACCTCCAGCGCGACCTGCGCGATCTGGTCGCGATTAGGGATCTGGAGCCCTTCGTGCTGGCCCAGCGGTGCCTGGCCGAGCTCGTGGGGCAGCAAGTCCACCACAGCACGCTGGCCAGGGAGGCCGGCATCGCGCCGCAGACCGCCAAGCGTTTCCTGAGTTACCTTGAAATCAGCTACCAGGTCATCGTCCTGCGGCCTTGGTTCAGGAACCGGCTCAAAAGGCTGGTGAAAACGCCCAAGCTGCACTGGCTGGATCCAGGCGTCCAGCAAGCCGTGGCGGGCAGGAGTGGGGACCTCACTGGATTTGAGTACGAGGGCGCCGTGGTGGCAGAAATCTACAAGCAAGCGCGGTCCCTCGACCTGCGTATCCAGTTCCACCATTTGCGAACCTCAGATGGCTTGGAGGTGGACCTGCTGCTGGAGCTGGAAAACGGTTTCGTCCCCATCGAGATCAAGAAAGCGAACCGCGTCAGTCCTGGTGACGCCAAGCACCTCTTTCGGTTGCGTGAAATCTTGGACAAGCCGGTGCTGGGAGCTTTCGTTCTCAGCAATGATCCCGAGGTGCGGGATCTAGGCGAGGGCATCCTGGCCCTGCCCGCTCCCTGGTTCCTGGGCTGAGGCCGTCTTAGCCGGCTTTTGCGGCTCCGGGAGCCGGCGCCCGGCTTTCGCGGTAGTCCGGCTGCTTGGGACTGAACAGCTCCGGGAGCAGGCCGGCTCCGAGCCCGGGCCGGCGCGGGAGGGCGATGTGTCCCTCCACGATGGCCAGGCGTTCGTCAATGAGCCGCGGATAGACGAACTGCAGGTGGGCGCGCACCGTCTCCTGCCAGGCCACGTTGGGGGTCGCGGCGGCGATTTGCACCCCGGCCAGCAGCGTGAGCGGCCCCGTGCAATCGTGCATGGTGACGGGGAGGTTGTAGGCCTGGGCCATCTGGGCGACGCGCCGCGTCTGGGAGATGCCGCCCACCCAGGTGGGGTCGATCATGATGTAGTCGGCGGCGCGCTTCTCCAGCACCAGGCGGTAGTCCTCGTGGCCGACCATCATCTCGCTCACAGCCACCGGAACCCCGGCCTTGTTGCGGAAGTCGCTGATAGTGTCAATGCAGTCCGGGCGTATGACGTCTTCGAGCCACAGGGGATCTATTTCGCGCAGGGCGCGGGCGATGCGCAGGGCGGCGGGCAACTGGAAGAAGCCGTGGCCGTCGAGGATGATTTCGATGGATTTTCCCCAGCGTTCGCGGATGGCGCGCAGCGGCTTCAGGCCCGTCTCGATATCCGCGTGGCTGATATGCAGGCCACCATTCGGCTTGTGGGCGGCGAAGTCGAAGATCCAGGTCTTGAGGGCCTTGGTGCCCGAGGCGATGAGCTCGCCGGCGTATTCCACCGGCTGGTTCACGATGGACCAGTAATCATTGAGCGGTCCTTTTTCCCCGACGTCGCCGTAACCGGGCCAGCCCTGGGGATCGGTGTGGCCGTCGCGGCGCGCGCCATAGCTCGGGCCGCCGCTGCTGTTGTACACCGGGACGCGGTCGCGCACCGGCCCGCCCAGCAGCGCCCATATCGGTTGGCCGGTGAGCTGGCCCATGATGTCCCATAACGCCAGGTCAATGGCCGACAGCGCCCGCAGTTCGCAGCCCTGGGTGCCGAAGTTGGCCGCGCGCTCGTAGAGGAAGCGCCAGGTGCCCTCCACCGAGAACGGCACCGCGCGGTCGAAGAGGCGCCGCGCCATCCAGTCGTGGATCATGGCCGCCACCGCGTGCGGGGTGTAGTAGCTCTCCCCGCAGCCGACGATGCCGGCATCGGTGTGCACGCGCACCAGCACCAGGCCCGGCATGATGGCGGTGGGAATGACGGTTTCTATTCTGGTGATATGCAGATCCATGGGATTCATCGCGGTCCTCTTTCCTCGCGCATTTTTTGTGTTTCCGCCTCCATGCGCGGCGAGCGCAGGCCGGGTGGCGCGACCCAGTGGTCAATGTAACTCTCTCGTGCCTCCTTGCAAACGGCGATGACCGTATCGGAACGGCCGCGCACCTCGGGCTTGAGGCGCGTGCCGATGCCCGGCCTTTCCGGCGCGTAGAGCCAGCCGTCGCGCACGTCCAGGTTGGGGTCCACCACCTCCGCGTACCAGCCCTGGTGGTAAACCGGGAGATACTCCTGGATCATGACGTTGGCCGCGCTCATGCAGATCTGGGCGCAGGCGAACATGTTGACCGGCCCGGTGCAGTCGTGGGGCGCCACCGGCACCTCGTGGGCCGAGGCCAGGATGGCAATCTTGTGGGTCTCGGAGATGCCTCCCGTCCATATCAGGTCCGGCATGACGATGCGCGCGGCGCCGCTCTCGATGTACTGGCGGAACTGCCAGCGCGTCATCAGCCGCTCGGAAATGCACAGCGGGATGCGCGTCCCCTCCTGCAGCCGTTTCAGCGTTTCGGGGCAGACCATGCGCATGGGATCTTCGAACCATAGGATGTTGTAGGGCTCCATGGCCTGCGCCAGCTTCATGGCCACCGGCAGGTTCCATTTGCCGTGCGTGTCAATGGCGATTTCCATGGCATCGCCCACGGCGTCGCGGATGGCGCGCACGGGCCTGAGGCCGCGCTCGATATCAGCCGCGGAAATGAACTGCCCATCGCTCTCAAGACAGAAGGAGATGAAGGGATCGCCCTTGATGGCGAAGATGCCCTGATCCATGAGACCCTTGGCGATCTCCGCGGGCTGCTGGTGGCTGAGGCTGGTGGCATACAAGCGCACGCGGCGTCGCGTCGCGCCGCCCAGCATTTCGTAAACCGGCAGACCCGCCGCCTGGCCCTTGAGGTCCCAGAGCGCCATGTCCAGGGCCGAGATGGCCCGGAGTTCGGCCCCGCCGTAACCCGCGTGCTCGCTCACGCGGAACATCGCTTCCCAATGCCGCTCCACCTCGCAGGGGTTGCGCCCGATGAGCATGGGGCCGAAGTGTTCCAGCACCGACCCCTGCACGCCGGGAGCATTGTAGAAGGTTTCGCCGAGCCCGACGAGGCCGGTGTCGGTGTGGATCTGCACCCAGATGTTCTGGGGCCACTTCATGACGCGCAGGGTTTCGATGTGCGTGATCTTCATGGGCTTTCCTTCAGGCAGGAGTTGGCGGTTCGCGGCGGGCCATCAATAGTGCGTCCATCCGCGGTCCACGGTGATGCACTGGCCGGTGATGGCGTCGCTGTCCTCCGAGGCGAGGAAGGCGTAGGTGGGCTCGATATCCTCCGCCACCATGAGGCCCGGCAGGCACTGCCGCTCGTTCATGGTCTTTTCAATTTCCCCACGTCGTTCCTCCGGCGGCAGCGGCATGAAGATGGCGCCCGGCGCCACGCAGTTCACGCGAATGCCGAAGCGGCCAAGGTCGCGCGCCAGCCCGCGCGTGAGCCCGATGAGGCCCATCTTACTTGAGACATAGTGGGCGACCTTGGCCCCGCCGAAAAAGGCCATGATGGAGCCCACCTGGATGATTTTGCCGTAACCCCGCTCCTTCATGAGCGGCAGGGCCGCCCGGCAGGAATAGAACGAGCCGTCCAGGTTGACGCTCAACACTTCGCGCCAGTGCTCCACGCTCATCTCATCCGCTGGTTTGCGCGGGTCAATGCCGGCGTTGTTGACCAGCACGTCGAGCCGATCCGCGTGATCGCGAATCCAGGCGGCCACCGCCTCGCCATCCTCGGGCCGGCGCACGTCCTGGTGAAGCACGGTTGAACGCGGGCTATTTTCCCTGAAAAATTCGTCCAGACCCCCGGAGTCCTTGGCCCCCCCCAGACATGTGGCCACGACCCGGGCTCCACGCTCGGCGAAGCGGCGCGCCAGTACCGCGCCGATGCCGCGGCTGGTGCCGGTGATCCATGCCACCTTGTCCGTCAACGTGATGGGCATTTACTTTTCCCTTTTCCCAGCTCTTCACATTCTAGCGGCAAGGCTAGCGCGGGAAAGGTGCATTTTGTGCCCCGCGGGCGCCAAATATGTAAAAATCAACGATGGTTGTCGCGACAAAGCTCCACCGGAGTGGATTTTTTCATACCTTTGAAAATTTTCCATGTTTTTTCTGAAGAGAAATTGCATATATACAGGCTTGCCGGCCGTAATGGTGCTTATGAAAGAATCAACGCTACAGTCCCGCACGCGGGGCTTCGCCGGGGTGCCGGCGCTGTTTTTTATTTTCTGCGGCATAGCCGTCGCGCTGCTGGGAGGAGCTGAAGCCGGCGTCACGAAAGTGGTGAAGAACGGAGACGGCAGCTACGGCCTCACGCACGATGGCGCCGCCTATTTCCTCAAGGGCGGCGGCGTGGACAGCAGCCTCAGCACCAGCGCTTACTTGCAGGCTATCAAGGATGCTGGCGGAAACTCCGTGCGTACCTGGGGTGCCGCCTCAGATCCCCAGACCTACGACCGCGCGCAGGCCCTGGGGTTGACGGTGTGCGCGGGCCTGTGGATCTCAAAGCCGGGCGAAATCAGCTATGCCAACGCGGCGCAGGTGAAGGAGCAGCACGACCGCCTGCTTGCTTACGTCAACACCTACAAGAATCACCCCGCCATCGCCATCTGGAGCATCGGCAACGAATACGAAGGCGGCGCCGATGCCAACGTCTGGAATGCGGTGCAGCAGCTCGCGGCCTCCATCAAAGCGGCGGATCCGAACCACCCCACGTCCACGGTTTGGGCTATGATCACCAAGTCCAAGATGGACGCGGTCAAAACCTATTGCCCTAGCCTTGACACCATCGGCATCAATGCTTACGGGGGCGACATGGACGCCTTGGCGAGCACGATTGTTGGCGCCGGACTGGATCGGCCCTACATGGTCACGGAATTCGGGCCCAGGGCGCCCTGGGGACAAGCTCCCACCACGTCCTGGTCTGCCCGGATCGATCTCACGAGCACACAGAAGGCAACCTCCTACCTATCGCAGTGGAACTCCAGCATCGTCAAGCCCAGCAATACCGCCGTGAAGACTTATAGCTTGGGGGGTTACGCCTACTTCTGGGGCATCGAGCCGAATCAACGCTACGTCTGCACCCATGCTTGGTTTTCCATGTTCCTGACCGAGACCTGGGCGGGTTATCCCCTGGGCGCCATTGATACCCTGCAATATGCATGGAAAGGGACGTACCCGACCAATCGCGCCCCGGAAATCAGCTCGATCAGCAGCACGGCGGCCCAAGCCAAGGTGGCTCCCAGCGGCCAGTATCTTGTCACCTTTAACGTGACGGACCCTGAAGGCGCCGCGCTCACCTATACCTACGAAGTGCGCCCTGAAATCCCCAACTATACCGACTGGTTCGGAGGCGTGAATTCCGCGCCCGCCGTGGTGCAGGGCGCCATCGTGCAGAAGTCCGGCGGCAAAGCCATCTTCAAGGTTCCGTCCACCGCTGGCGCGTACCGCTTTTTCGCCTACGCGCGCGATGGGGCTAACAAGTCGGCCGTTGCGGATTTCCCTTTTTACAGCGACTCATCGGTGCCCGTGCCGACGGCGCCCGCCGCGTTGCCCCCCGAGTCCACAACGGATACGGGCACGTCCTCTGGCAACACCAGCTCGGGCGGCGCATCATCCTCGGGCAACACCAGCAGTGAAAACTTCTACATCTACAAGGATGCGGACGACCCGCTGAACCACGGGTATTGGACCAACTGGATGCTGGACGGGGCGACGATCAACGCCTCCACCTACAACTGCGCCGAAACTCCGCATTCCGGGAGCCACTGCATCAAGTACGACATCACCTACAAGGATCCCTGGTGGGGCGGGATGGCGGTGGTGTCGCAAGCCAATTACTGGGGTGACGTCGAGGCCTCCCCGCAGAGTCCGCCCTACAATTTGACGGGAGCCAAGAAGCTGATCTTCTGGGCGCGCGGCCAGGATGGCGGAGAGAAGGTTCAGTTCACCATGGGATCGCTGAATGGACAGAAGTACGGGGATTCGGCGAAGTCCCCGCCGAAGTCGGGCACCCTGACGCTGAATAAAGATTGGACGAAGTACGAGCTGGACGTGAGCGGCCAGGACCTCTCCAGGATCGTCAACCCCTTCTCGTGGTTCGGCATTGGGTCGGCCAGTCAGGTCCGACAGGTCTTCTTCCTGGATGACGTGTACTACGAATTTTCCAGCAGTTCCACGACAGGCTCATCCTCTGGGAACACCACCGGAGGCACGACGGGAACTACTTCGGGCAACAGCACCGGCACATCCTCCGGGAACAGCACGGGGGGCACCGCCTCGGGCAATTCCTCCGGGGGATCGACCACGGGCGCCAGCGACGGCAAGTTCTATGTCTATAAGGACTCCGACGATGCCAGCAACCACGGCTACTGGACCAACTGGATGCTGGACGGTGCGACCATCAATGCATCAACCTACAATTGCACAGAATCTCCCCAGTCCGGCACCCATTGCATCAAGTACGACATCAGCTACAAGGATCCCTGGTGGGGCGGGATGGCGGTGGTCGCGGCGCCAAACTATTGGGGCGATGTGCCGCTGCCGGAGGGCTCGGCGCCCTACGACCTCACGGGAGCCAAGAAGCTGGTCTTCTGGGCGCGCGGCCAGGACGGCGGGGAAAAGGTTTCCTTCACCATGGGATCGCTGAATGGGCAGAAGTACGGAGATTCTGCAAAGACCCCGCCGAAGTCGGGCACCCTGACCATGAATAAGGCGTGGACGAAATACGAGCTGGATGTCAGCGGGCAGGATCTCTCTAGGATCGTCAACCCCTTCTCCTGGTTCGGGTACGGATCGGGCAACCAGGTCCGGCAGGTTTTCTTCCTAGATGAAATTTACTACGAGTTTGCCGTTTCCGGGAACTCCACGACGGGCGGGTCTGGAACGTCATCGGGCAACTCCGCGAGCGGAGGCGGCACGAGTTCCGGCAACAGCGGCACCGGCACGTCTTCCGGGAACAGCACGGGAGGGACTTCCTCGGGGAACTCCTCCGGCGGATCCACGAACACGGGCGGCACATCTTCCGGAAACAGCACGGGAGGCACCGCCTCGGGCAATTCCTCTGGCGGATCCACGACTGTGGGCGGGTCTTCTTCGGGCAACGCCGGTGACGGGAACTTCTACATCTACAAGGACGCGGAGGATCCGCTGAACCATGGGTTCTGGACCAATTGGATGCTGGACGGGGCGACCATCAATGCCTCTACCTACAATTGTGCCGAGACGCCCCATTCCGGATCCCACTGCATCAAGTATGACGTCACCTACAAGGATCCCTGGTGGGGCGGAATGGCGGTCGTCTCACAGCCCAATTACTGGGGCGATGTTCCGTCAGCGCCGGAGAATCCGGCCTACAACCTGACGGGTGCCAAGAAGCTGGTCTTCTGGGCGCGCGGCCAGGATGGCGGGGAGAAGGTTTCCTTCACCATGGCATCGCTGAATGGGCAGAAGTACGGGGATTCTGCGAAGACCCCGCCGAAGTCGGGCAACCTCACGCTGAATAAGGCGTGGACGAAATACGAGCTGGACGTGAGCGGCCAGGACCTCTCCAGGATCGTCAACCCCTTCTCGTGGTTCGGCATTGGGTCGGCCGACCAGGTCCGGCAGGTCTTCTATCTGGATGACGTGTATTACGAATATTCCAGCAGTTCCACGTCGGGGTCCTCCTCTGGGAACACCACCGGGGGCACGACGGGTAACAGCGGCACCGGCACATCCTCTGGGAACAGCACGGGTGGCAGCACCTCGGGCGCTTCCAGCGGCGGATCGTCATCGGGCAATGCCGGCGACGGTAAGTTCTACGTCTATAAGGACTCCGACGATGCCAGCAACCACGGCTACTGGACCAACTGGATGTTGGACGGCGCGACCATCAACGCTTCGACCTACAATTGTGCCGAAACTCCCCAGTCCGGCTCCCACTGCATCAAGTACGACATCACTTACAAGGATCCCTGGTGGGGCGGGATGGCGGTGGTCGCGCAGCCCAACTACTGGGGCGATGTCCCGTCGGCTCAGGAAAATCCGGCCTATGATCTGACGGGTGCCAAGAAGCTGGTCTTCTGGGCGCGCGGCCAGGACGGCGGGGAAAAGGTTTCCTTCACCATGGGTTCGTTGAACGGGCAGAAGTACGGGGATTCTGCAAAAACTCCGCCGAAGTCGGGCACCCTGACGCTGAATAAGGCGTGGACGAAATACGAGTTGGACATGAGCGGCCAGGACCTCTCCAGGATCGTCAACCCCTTCTCGTGGTTCGGCATTGGGTCGGCCGACCAGGTCCGGCAGGTCTTTTATCTGGATGAAATCTACTATGAGTATCCCCCCGTGACCACGACTACGGGCGGGTCGTCCTCGGGGAACTCGACGAGCGGGACGGGCACGTCCTCTGGGAACAGCAGTACGGGAGGTTCCTCAAGCTCCAGCAGCGGAACATCTTCCGGCAATACTTCCAGCGGCACCACGACGGCGGGAGGCACTTCAAGCTCCGGCAGCGGTACCACGACTTCGGGTAGCACTTCGTCGAGCACCAGCTCAGGGGGAACTTCTGGCACCTCCAGTGGCACGGGGAGCACGACGACAACAACAACCACTTCCTCTACCACCAGTTCTTCTTCAACCGTTCCTCCGGCGGATCTGCCTGTATCCACGGATGGCAACCGCAATGGCTATCCCGATGCGGTGGAACAGTATTACCTCAGCCATACCCCCACGGGCGTGATGCTGCCTCTGGAACTGGCGCCCAAGCCGGAGGGTGGCGTTGTGACCTATAGCTGGCCCGGCGTTGCCGGTTACACCCGTGCCCTTGGCAATATCAAGATTACCTATACTCCCGGATCGCTGCGCGAGTACATGCCCGTGATGTCTATCGTGAGCTCTGTTCCGCCCGGCGATCCGCCAACGGGATACTCCACTATCGGGCTGGTGTTCGAGCTCACCGGCATCCTTGCCGATGGGCAGTCGGTGGTCATCGATCTGCCCCTTCCGGACCATCTCAACCTCGGAGTCCTCAGCGAGCGCAACTTCCTCATGCAGTTCTATGATCCCACTTCGAGCAAATGGAAGGATTACCCCACCGACCTAGTCCTGAACCGCCCGGTTTCGACCCTGGGGGTGCGCTTCACCCACTTCTCGATTTGGCGCATGGCCTACAACCCCAGCGTCGCCTCCGACGCAGGGTCCAGCAGCAGCAGCAGCACGCCCGTTCAGGAAGCCGGTATTCTGCCCCCCGACCCCTTGGACATCGTCAGCAAGGGCGGTGGTGGCGGCGGGTGCTTTATCGGCGGCAGCCACTGATCTAGCGGGCTTTGCCCTGGCCGGCGTCGGAGTCCGGCCAGGGCGTCGCTAGGCGGCAGCCGCAACTGGGGTTGCCTTTGATTTTTTAAAACGTGACGGAGCCGGTGCGGGCTTTGGGCTACCCGCATGTAAAATTTTTAGATTCAGCCCTGTTTCGTCGTCTTTGGCGTAGAAATTTTCATATCTTTGCGTATTTTACATGTTTTCATAGCCCCTTGGCCTGCCTATCATTGAGGGTGTTCCGGCGTATGGGGATTATGGTCAAGAAAATTCTCAAGGCTTGGGCTTCAGGCTCGGCGAAATCTCTCGCGGGCCTGCTGGCGGTGCTGGCGCTGCTCCTGCCCGCGCTGGAGGCCGGTGTGACCAAGATGGTCAAGAACGCCGACGGCAGTTTCAGCCTTACCCATAACGGTGCGCCCTATTTCGTGAAGGGCGGCGGCGTGGATGCCACCAACCCCTCGACCTATTACATGCAGCAGCTCAAGGCCCGGGGCGGAAACTCCGTCCGCACCTGGGGAGCCGCCAACGATCCCCAGGCTTACGATCGTGCGCAGGCCCAGGGACTCACGGTCTGCGCGGGGCTGTGGCTTTCAAACAGCGGCGAAATAAACTATGCCGATCCCAATCAGGTGAAAACGCAGCACGACGATCTGCTTCGTTACGTCAACACCTACAAAAGCCATCCCGCCATCGCCTTCTGGGGCATCGGCAACGAGTTTGAGGGTGGCGGCACGGACGTCAATATGTGGAAGGCGGTCGAACAGCTTGCCGCGGATATCAAGGCGGCGGACCCCGACCACCTCACGCTCAGCGTCATGGCGGGCCTCACGGTCGCCAAGATGAATGGCATCAGGGCTTACTGCCCCAGCCTGGACATCGTGGGCATCAACTCTTACGGGCAATTGCTGGACTTGGGGGCGTCGCTTCCGGCCATGGGCATTGACCGCCCCTACATCGTCACTGAATACGGTGCTCCCGGTCCCTGGGGCCAGGTGCCGCGCGTGGCCTGGGGGGCGCATCTCGAACCCAGCAGCACGGAAAAAGAGGCCTTTCACCTGAAGGGCTACCGCGCGTCCATCCAGAACGCCACGGATACCACCGTCAAGAACCTCAGCCAGGGAAGCTACGTCTATTTTTGGGGCGTGGAGCCGGTCTACGTGGTGACCCACACCTGGTACACGAGCTTCTTGACCCTGATGAACAATGAGTTCGTGGGCATCGCGGATGCCATGCAGATGGCCTGGTCAGGGAGCTACCCGGCGAACCGCTGCCCCCAGCTTTCCGCCCTGAACAGCCCGGCGGCCCAAGCCTACACCGCCCCTGGCGGCCAATATCTGGTGACCGCGAATGCCACGGATCCTGAGGGTGATACCCTGAGTTATTCCTGGGAAGTGCGCAATGAGATAGCCGGCGGGACGGCTTCTATCGGAGCCACCGGTTTCCCTCCAGCGGTGGTGCCGGGAGCTATTCTGCAACAGGCCGGCAACCAGGCCATCCTCCAGTCACCGACGACGGCCGGACCCTACCGCCTTTTCGTCTATGTGCGCGACGGCCAGGGAAATGCGGCGACCGCTAACTTCCCCTTCAACTCTAGCGCTGGAACGCCGCTGCCGGCACCGCCCACTCTGGGGGGGAGCGCCAGTGGCGCCTCCAACAGATATCCCGCCGCCATGAGGGATAGCTATACGGTGCCCCTTCACGGGACGCTGACGACTCCGGCCCCAGGCGTTCTTGCCAATGACCTGGACGCGGATGGCGATCTACTGACCGCGACGCTGGTGAACAACTACGCCAACGGTGTTGGTACGCTGACGTTCAACAGTGACGGCTCTTTCTCTTTCACGCCGACTTACGCGCAGTTCAAGGATGGAGATATGCTGGCCTTCAGCTATAAGGCCAAGGATCCCAGCGGCGCGCTTTCCGTCGAAACCTTTGTCCTGTTGACGCTCAGCGACTACACGCCACCGCCGACCTCGAGTGGCAATACGGGTTCCAGCGGTGGGACGGCGAGCGGATCAGGCTCCGGCAGTGCCTCGGGCAATGCATCTTCCGGCGGCACATCTTCGGGTTCCACGGGGGGGGGCACCAGCGGCACGGGGGGTTCGGGATCGAGTTCCGGAAATAGTTCGGGCTCCACCAGCGGTGGTTCTTCCGGCTCCACGGGCGGGAGCACGAGTGAAACAGGGGGTTCGACGACAAGTGGCACGGGCACGTCGAGCGGCAATACTTCCACGGGGGGAACGTCTTCTGGAAACAGCGCCGGTGCTTCTACCGGAGGCAGCACGGGCGGAACCAGTGGCGGCACGGCCAACCGGGCCCCCGCGGCCACGTCGGACAGCTATACGGCCCCGCTAAAAGGAACGCTCACCGTGGCGGCCCCTGGGATACTCTCCAACGACACGGACGCGGACGGCGATGCCCTGACGGCCCAACTGGTGAATGACTATACCAAAGGCCTTGGAAACTTGACGCTCAATAGTGACGGTTCCTTTTCATTCACGCCGACTTATGCTTATTTCAAGGATGGCGATCTCGCGAGCTTCTCCTACAAGGCCAGGGATGCGAGCGGGGCGCTCTCCGCCGAGTCTTTCGTCCTGATGACGCTCAGTGCCGCACTTTCTGGGAACGCTACTGTGGGCGGTGGCACGGGGACGAGCGGCGCTGGCTCGACGGGCGGGAGCGCATCAGGAACCGCGGGCTCGGGATCAACGAGCACCAGCACCGACGCTGGAAGCGCCACCGGCAATTCCTCTTCGAGCGGCAGCACGGGTTCCGGCTCTGCCGGTGGCACCGGTTCAACCGGCGGCGGCGCCTCAAACTCCGGATCCACGGGAGCTTCAGGGTCCGCGAGCACGAACACCGGGTCCGCCTCTGAAAGTTCTTCTTCAGGCGGCAACGCAGGCTCCGGCTCTACGGGTGGTACCGGATCAACCGGCGGGACCACCACCACGGGCGCTGGCAACTCGGGTTCATCGAGCACCGACACCAGCACAGCGTCCACTTCCGGCGACACGGCCGTCGTTTCCACCTCCAGCCTTCCCGCCGCGACCGACGGCAACCACAACGGATACCCCGATGCCGTGGAGCAGTACTATCTGAGTTCGCGGCCTGAAAGCGTGATGCTGCCTTCCGTCATGGTGCCCGCGCCCGCGGGCGGGGTCGTAGGCTACAACTGGCCGGGCATCTCCGGCTATACCCGGCCACTCGGCCATATCAAGCTGAGCTACGGCCCGGGGTCGCTGCGCGAGTTCATGCCGGTGCTGTCGCTGCTGAGCACGGTGCCCGCCGGCGATCCCCCCGCCGGCTACAGCTCGCTCAACCTGATTTTTGAGCTCACCGGCATCATTTCCGATGGCCAGTCCGTGGTGCTCGATCTGCCCCTGCCCGACCACCTCGACCTCAGCGCTCTGAGCGCGCCGAATTTCCTGATGCAGTATTATGAACCCACCCTGAGCCAATGGAAAAACTACCCCACCACCTTGGGATTGAACCGCGGAGCCGCGACGCTGAGCGTGAGCTTCACCCACTTCTCCACTTGGCGCGTTCTCTACAAGGCCGACAGCGCGGGAACAAGCTCCACCGCCTCCGTCAGCGACGCCGCGGCTCTGGATGCCAAGGCGCTCTCCACGACCTCCGCGGGCGGCGGCGGGTGCTTCCTGCAGCTCTGAGACGCCCAACCAGAAAGACCTATTCTTCTTGAGGGTGCGTGCGATGAGGGTTTGGGGATTTGCCATGGCGCTGGCCGTTTTTCTGGCCGTTGCCTCGGGAAGCTGGAACGCCGCAGCCGGGGTCACCAAGCTCGTCAAGAAGGCCGATGGGTCCTATGGGATCACTCACGATGGGGTGCCCTATTTCGTCCAGGGCGCGGGGGTGGACGGCACCCCGTTCGCCGTGGAGGCGCTCAAGGTCTCCGGCGGGAATTCGGTTCGCACCTGGGGGGCCGCCACCGATCCCCAGGCCTACGACATGGCCCAAGGTCTGGGCGTCACGGTCTGTGCCGGATTATGGCTGCTGCGCCCGGGGGAGATGAACTACGCCGATCCCAGCCAGGTGAAAACCCAGCACGACCGCCTCCTGGCCCATGTCAACACCTATAAGAACCATCCGGCCATCCTCGTCTGGGGCATCGGCAACGAGTACGAGGGCAGTGCCGACGTCAACGTCTGGCAAGCGGTGCAGCAGCTTGCCGCCGACATCAAGCTGGTGGATCCCAACCACCCGACCGCGACGGTCTGGGCCATGATCACCAAGCCCAAGATGGACGCGGTCAAGGCTTACTGCCCGGCCCTCGACATCATCGGCATCAACGTCTATGGCTCCATGCCCAATCTGGCCCCCCTCATCGTCCAGGCCGGCCTTGATCGGCCTTACCTCGTGACCGAGTACGGTCCTCCGGGCCCCTGGGGCGAAGCGCCGCGGGTTCCCTGGGGCGCCTCCCTGGAAATGACGAGCACGGAGAAAGCCGACTTTTACCTCAACGGCTGGAACGCCAGCGTCGTCAATCCCGGCAATGCCACCGTGAAGAAGTACTGTCTGGGCGCCTACGTCTATTTCTGGGGTATTGAGCCCACCTTCGTCACCACCCACACTTGGTATTCCACGTTCCTGCCAGGAAGGCTTGAGCCCCTCGGGGCCATTGACGCCATGGCCAAGGCCTGGACGAAAGCCTATCCCTCCGACCGCGCCCCGCTGGTGAAAAGCCTCACCAGCACGGCGGCAAAAGCCTACGTGGCTCCGGAAGGCGAGTACACGGCCCAGATGGAGGCCGTGGACCCCGAGGGCGACCAGCTCCGCTATAGTTTTGAAGTGCGTCCGGAAATGAAAGGCTCAGAAGGCCCCATCGGCGCCGTGGGAGCCGAACCCCCTGTTATCAAAGGCGCTATCGTCAAGACGACGGGCAACAAGGTCATCTTCAAGGCCCCCGCCACTCCGGGCGCCTACCGGCTTTTCGCCTACGCCCGCGACAGCTTCAGCGTGGCCACCGCTAACTTTCCGTTCTACTCGAAGGCGGGAACCCCGCTGCCTCCAGGGCAGGAGAAACCGCAATGAGATCGCGCGAGTTTTACAGGCCGCCACTGGGTGAGGAGGTCGTCCAAGGAAACCCGCTTTTTCTCCAACCGCGCTTGTTGAAATCCCCCGTCGCGCTTGAACCCGAGTCCGTTAGGGAGGCCTCGTCCATGAAGAGTGACAAGGAAAGCGATAAGGAAGAGGTGATCCGCGGAATTCAAGCTATTTACAATGAACTGCACACGTTGAGCGGGCGCATCCATGTTGCCTCGCGACGGCACGATCTGCGCGACGTCGAGTTGCCGCAGGGCTGCCATATCCATAACTTTTGGGAGATCAAAATCGTCTCGGGCGGACCCCTTCTTTATGAGTCCCCTTTCGAGCGGTTTCACGTTCCCGACGGGCATGTTCTGCTCGTGCCGCCGGAGGTTGTGCACGTCGCCTATCGCTTCGGTTCGGAGCGATTGGCCAAGGGGGCGCGCTACTTTTACACCGGCAGCCGTTACGAAAAATCTCGAGAAGTGGGCATCCAGTATGCCTCCAACCACGTCTTCCACACCCTGACCTTCAGGGAGATGAAGCGACTGGATAACCTCATCGGCCTACCCCTTCAGAAGGCTTATGAGCGATTGGCGGACCCGAGCCAGCGCGGGGATCCCGACCATTACAGCTCCAACTTGCTGAAGCTGATCCTGAGTTCCCTGTTGCGCGTGTTGCACCTCCCCTCGGACAACCCGCAATCCTCAGCGGAACTGCTGCTGCACCGCGTCAACGAACTGCTAAGGGCGCATTTCAGCAACCCAGGATTGTCGCTCAACGAGATCGCCGATACCGTGGGCATGAACCCCTGCTACCTCACTTCGCTTTACAAGCGGCACCAGCGCCGCTCCCTCTGGCAAACCGTTCAACAATTGCGCTTTGAGAACGCCGAAAAGCTTTTGAAGAAAAGGAAGTTCAGTATTCGCGAAATCGCCCAGCTGTCGGGGTGGAGCAGCCCGCTCTACTTCACCAGGGTTTTTCATCGGCATTACGGCATGCCGCCCTCGCGCTATCGCCTCGAACACCCGGGAGCTGAAGAATCTTCCGCAACGGTTGATCAGGGATCTTCCGTGTGAAAAGTCGGCGGAGCCGGGGGTTTTCCCCGGCTTGGATATTCCGCGGATGGGCCCGCCGCTGGCGTTGGCGATATGCAGATTATTTACTTTTAATCCTCTTTCCCACGAGCATGACATAAAGATTTTACAGGCCCATAATCTTTCCTCTTGTTTCCAGGGAAACAATCGTTTAGGATCGAGGAGCTCTATATTTGAAGGGGATGAGATGAAGGGGAACTCCTGTTGGCTATTGGCGGCGGCCTTGGTTTCAGTCCTGGGCACGGCCTCTGGCGCCACGTACTTCGTTGATTCCGTGGGCGGCAGTGATGCCACTGCCGGCACCAGCGAGAGCGCGGCATGGAAATCCTTCAACAATATCAACGGTCGGACGTTTTACTCCGGGGACAAGATCCTCCTCAAGAAAGGCGGTGTTTGGAATGACACCCTTTGGCCGTTGGGATCGGGGGTGGCTGGCGCGCCCATCACCATCGGCGTTTACGGCTCCACTGGCAATCTGCCAAAAATCAACATGGCCGCCCGGGATTACGGGGTGCTGATGAGGGGCATGCAGTACTGGACCATCGAGAGCCTTGAGGTGGCCGGCGGCTATCCCAGCGCGAACCACAGCGGAATTTACATCGCTGGGGATGGGCTCCGGGGATTCCAGATTCGCAATTGCGTCGTGCATGATATTGGGGGGTCCTACAGCATACCGTTTGACCGCGGCGGCATCATGGTCCTCGGTGCCAATGACATCCTCATCGAGGGCTGCACGGTCTACAATGTCCACAGCGACGCGGGCATTGAAGCCGGCAGCAACGGCAACCCGCACACCTCGGGCCTGACGGTGCGCAACTGCACGGTTTTCAATAATTTCGGCGCCAACGCCTGCGCGGGAATCTTGCCCGTGAGCGTTGACAATGTCCTCGTGGAAAACAACAGGGTGTACGGCCTCGACGGTATCTGGACGTGGAACTGCACGAATGCGGTGATGCAATTCAATGAGGTGTACGACACGACGTGCATGACCGGCGGAGACGGCGGCGGCATCCACATCGATTACTACTGCAAGAACAATACGATTCAATACAACTACGTCCACGATTGCGGCGGCTATGGCGTCTGCATCTACGGGGCGGACACGTCCAATCTGGGAGGCGGCTTCCAGGTCACTTCGAACTCCGTGATTCGCTACAATATTTTCTCCAACAACGCAAAGGACCCGGCCCTGGCTTACCAGGGCGACGTGCTGTTGGGCACTTTCTCCAACGGGTGGATTGACGGCGCGAAGATCTACAACAACACCTTTTACACCAAGGCCAACCATGCCGACGGCTTCTGGGTCAATGCCAGCAGCAGTATCAGCAACAGCATTTTCAAGAACAACATCGTGGTGGCGGCGAACCCACGGCTCGTCAGGGTCTTCGGGGGCGTCTCCTTCGACAACAATATCTATTGGAGCACGGTCGGCAACGTGTTGTGGCAGAATGGGGGCGTCTCCTACACCGCGCTTTCCGCGTGGCAAGCGTCGGGGCAGGACGCGCACAGCAAGCTTCAGGATCCGCTGCTGGCCAATAGCGGCTTCCACGCGGTGGGCTGGCCCACGACGCAGTTCCTGCCCGCCGCCAACTCTCCCGCGGTCAATGCCGGCGTTGACGTCGGAGGCATGGGTTCCAGGGATTTCCTGGGCCAGGCCATCCCGCAGCAGTCGTACTATGATATTGGAGCCTGTGAAACCGGCAGTAGCGGTGGCGGAAATACCGGCACGACCACGACCACGGACGCGAAGCAGGATGACAGCAGTTCGGCGGTCGCCTACGTCGGCGCCGGCTGGTTCACCTGGGCTGACAGCAGTTGTTTTGGAGGAAGCATCCACGCCACCAACAGGCCCGGCGACTATTTCCAGTACGCCTTTACGGGAACCGGCGTCCAGTGGTATGAGGTCCGCAATAGCAATCGCGGCAAGGCGGACGTTTATATTGACGGCGCGTACAAACAGACGGTGGATGCTTATGCCGCGGCATGCCAGTACAACCAATTGCTCTATGCCATCAGCGGCCTGGTTTCCGGCTCCCACACGATCAAGGTCGTGTGCAACGGGCAGAAAAACGTCAGTTCCTCGGATGTCCTGATCGGACTGGATGCCCTTGCGGTGGAGGCCGCCAGCTCCACGCCCCCGCCATCGACACCCCCGCCTGCTTCAGGCGCGAACAACGCTCCGGTGGCAACCGCCGACGCTTTTGATATCGCCTTGAGCGGCACCACGACGATGGCCGCCAAGGGCGTCCTCATCAACGACAAGGATGCCGACGGCGACGCCATGACCGCGGTTCTAGCCAACAACTATACGACCGGCCTTGGAAACTTGACCCTCAACGCTGATGGCTCGTTTTCATTTACGCCGACCTACGGATATTTTAAGGCCGGCGATCTGGTGGGTTTCACCTACAAGGCCAAGGATAGCAAGGGCGCATTCTCGACGGAAGTGTCGGTGTTATTGACGCTGAAGGCTGGAATGGCGACACCGCCGCCAACCACGATTCCACCGCCCGCCACGCCTCCGCCACCCAGCGCCAACAGCGCTCCCGTGGCTACGGGGGACAACTACAGCGTCGCCAAGGGGACCACGCTCAGCGTTCCGGTCCCGGGATTGCTGGCCAATGATCGGGATTCAGATGGTGACGCCCTGACGGCGGTTCTGGTGAACAACTACACCACGGGCCTGGGCAACCTGACCCTGAATGCGAATGGATCGTTCTTGTTCACGCCAACCTACGCCTACTTCAAGACCGGCGATTTGGTGGGCTTCACCTACAAGGCCAGGGACAGCAAAGGCGCGTTTTCCGCCGAGACCACGGTGCTCATCACTATCAAATGACGGGCGCGCTGGCGCTTGCAACACCCGCGAATCCAAAGCAGAGCGCTCAGCAGCGCCGCAGTCCTGTCTCTCTATAATTTCGGGCGCTGAACCGGAATGTGCAACGGATTTCGCATTTAAGGCGAAAGGCGACGGGGATCTCTTGTTTGGGCACCGGGGCCCTCGATCATGAAAAATACTTGAGTACATGGAAAATACTCGATACTGAGCTGCAAAAAAATACTGTCTTTATTATTTTTTTCATATCTTCTCGCGCCATGTGATCCCGCCGGCATCGTGATGCCAGGGCGATCAGCAGACCTCCTTCAATGGGGTCGTTGTATTTCCGCTTTTCAAGCGTAACACTGTCAGAGAATCCGCGTGCTGATGCCAGACTTAACAGCAAAGGAAATCCAATGTTGAAGCGCTCCATGTCCGACCCGGTTTTTTTTCTCATGGCCTTATCACTCCTGTTCACCAGCCTCGCGGCGGATCCCGCGCCCGGGGAAAAGGCCGCTGGAGCAGCGGCACCTTCTCAGCCGGAAGAAGAGGTTCGCATTCCGGTGGGAGAAACCAAGACGTTCACGCTTCATTCCGAGGAGAAGAAGAAAGGCATTTTCAAATTGGAGATCTACGCGCGCCTTAACGCGAAGCAAGCCGCCGGCTCCGACTCCGGGCTCAAGCTGATCTTGAACGGCAAACCGGTCGAGCCCTCCCAGCGCCGGGTGCGGGCGGGGGAGAAGGCCGTTTTCGCCAACCGCTTGCTGAACCGCAAGCTTGCCTCGCCTGTTACGGCCACTGATGTCGCCCCCTGGTTTCGCGGGGAAGGCTGGCGGGCGATTTTCGCCGCGGACTTTGAGATGGGCAAGGCGGCCTTCTACGAGGGCGATCCCTACCGTCTGGTTCTCGACGTCACGGACCTCATGGACCCGGCCGGGCAAAACCGCCTGGAGATCAAGAACGTAGTGGAGCCCGCCTACGTCAACATCCTCGCGAGCGACTGCGCCCTGGTTCTGCGCGCGCCAAAACTTTCCGTGGATTCCGGCGACAGCCTGATGCTGGCGCCCGCCATGACGGCGGCTCACCGTATCAATCGGGGCGAGCCTGGAGCAGGCTCTGCTCCGTACCGCGGCAATATTCTTCCCGGCGGAGGCTTCAGCCTCGAATGCGGCGGCCGCCGCTGGATCTTCGCGAGCGCGTTCTCGCAACCCAAGGCGGGATTCAACCGCTTGACGGAGGCGGCGGCGTCCGCGGAAACCGCGAAGGCATGGGCGGAAAAGCTGAACGCCGATCCAAAGACCGGCAAAGTCAGCGCCGAGTGTCCCAACTACAAGCTGGTTCGAGAAGTCACGTTTTCCCCGCGCTGCGTCACCGTCACCGATCAGATCACCAACACCACCGCGGAACCCCTGGGGATGATCGTGAGCCATGAGCTGTCGCTCCGGGGAGTTGGGGCTGGCGTGGTGCGCCTCGCGGGCTTGCCCGCCCTGGACGAGCAGGTGCGCTACTACGCCCCGCCCAATCCCAGCGTCCACGTGGAATCGCAAGACGTGGCGCTGGGCCTGATCTGCGATGATGACGTATTTTGCAATCAGGCCACGCTCGCTTGCGATTTCAAGAAGGAGACGGCGGGACTCAGCACCGACAAGCTTTTTGTCCCGGCCAAAGCTACCCGCACTTTGCGTTGGCTGGTCTATCCGGTGGCGTCCCCGGAATACTACGATTTCATCAACCTCGTGCGCCAGGATCGCGGGTCCAATTACACGATCCCGGGCCCCTGGCACGTGTTCGGCGGCACCGAAGGCATCTTAAAGATGGATCTGGAAGACATGAAGAAGAACATGGCGCGCCTCGGTCTCAATTATACCTATGAGCTCGGGGGCTGGGTCGATCACGATCAAACCATCAAGACCATCGGCTTTGGCTACGACATCACGGGAGACTACTGGAAGGGCTATCGCGCGCAACTCAAAAAGGTGGTCCAAAAACTCAAGGAGGCGCGCCCCGGCATCAAGGTGCTCGTCTATTACGATACCCTCAGGGACACTTGCCCAGACAGCCAGAAACGCTTCGCCGACAGCCGGCAGTTGGGTCCCGATGGCAACCAGGTCTCCACGGATTGGGGCGGGCTGTTCCAGCAGACCTGGAGCATGGTGCCCACGCTGGAAAACAGTTTCGGCAAAGCCATGTCCACGGTGGCCGACTCTCTGCCAGGGGAATTGGGCGCGGATGGGTTGGGATGGGATGAAATAGAGCTTATCGGCTACGGCGACCCCCTCATCGCCTACAATATGCCCGATGGTTTTTCCTGCATCGTGGATGAGAAGGACAACACCTTCAAACAGCAAATCGGCTTCGTCACGCTGCTGAGCAGGGACCACCGCCTTTCAATCATCGAGCTCCTGCAGCAGCGCGGTCAGCTCATCATGGGCAACAGCCCGCCCTGCACGCGCAAGCTGCTGCACAAGAAGCTGCCGCGCTTCATCGAGGTCAATCAGAACGACCTCTGGCATTACCAGGGAAACCTGAGCGGCACGCTGGGGTACATCGGCTGGGAGAAAGACTGGGCTACCCTGCTGCGCTGCCTGCGTCTCGCCACGCTGCCCATCGTTCCCCGGCTGGATTACGAATACGAGATTTTGCCCCATTTGTTCCCCTTCACGCCCATCGAGCTGCACTACGGCTATTTGCTGGGTGAGGAGCGCATCATCACCTTGCATTCAGGGAATTACGGCTGGCCGGGCATGAAGAACCTGGCGCGCCCCTATCGCTTCGATACCACGGGCAAGTCTGTCCAGCACGAGTACGTCACGACCATCAAGGCCCAGGGGGCAAGGACCCGGGTCGAGATCAGCGATGAACTTGAGGCCGCCGTTCTGGAAAAATTGCCCGTCACGCTCGCGAATGAAAAGGGCGATCTCCGGGTGCGCGACGTGGACTATGGACCCGCGGGCCTGACGTTCACCTGCACCGGGCCGGCGGAAACAGCGCTCGTCGTCGAGGACGGAAAATTTCAAGTCGAACCCGGCGCGCGCTACGCCGTCACCATGGATGGCAAGCCCGGCCCGACGGTAGCGCTCGAAGGAAAACACCTCAAGGTCATGCTGCCCGCCATGAAGGAGGCGCGTGTCGCCCTGATGAAGATGTGACGCGGAATCCCGCCGCCCGTTATTTTTCCAGCCCCTTGCCTTTGAGGTGCTTCTCCAGGAAGGCTCCGGCCACCACGAGCGAATCCGCCAGTTCCTGTCCGGCGAACCCGTGGCCGACCTTGGCGACGCGGACGAGCTCCACCGGCGCTCCCGCGGCCTTGAGCGCCTTCTCAAA
Organism: bacterium; assembly: GCA_023261545.1. Classification (GTDB taxonomy): domain Bacteria; phylum Planctomycetota; class JADGBV01; order JADGBV01; family JADGBV01; genus JAHFOS01. The sequence goes on along the minus strand of JAHFOS010000002.1, from coordinate 49,838 downwards.
CATCTCGGACTGCTCCAGAGGAACGAGTTCATCCGCCGTGCCGTGGATGAGGAGCATCGGCGGAGCCTCCTTGCTGGCATAGGTCACCGGACTGGCCGCCTTGTATTTCTTGGGGACTTCTCCTGGCTTTCCGCCTAAAAACTGCTCGATGAACGAGCGCAGCATTCCCGCCTGCAAAAGCGGTTGCAACTGGGCGCTGTGCTCGTAGGCTTTGAGCAAGTCAAAGGCTCCGTAATAACAGACGACCGCGCGGATGCAACTCGGCGGTTTCCGTGCGTCTCGGCCCGCGGGCTTGTCGTCGGACCCGGTGACGGCCAGAAGGGCGGCCAGGTGACTTCCCGAGGAATCCCCCCATAAACCCATGCGCTTCGCGTCGATCTTGTATTTCGCGGCGTTTTCGCACAGCCAGTGGACGGAACACCTGACGTCATCGATCTGGGCGGGAAAGGTATGTTTGGGCGCGAAGCGGTATTCAACGCTCGCGCCCACGTAGCCGCGCCGCGCCACCTCCTGGGTGGCGATGGTGTACATCTTGTAGGATCCCGCCATCCAGCCGCCGCCGTGGACGAAGACGACGACGGGGAACGGACCCGCGCCCTCCTTCGGCCAGGCGAGGTCCATTTTGAGCGTCTCGCCCCCGGCCGTGCTGTAAAGGACGTCCGTCGCGGTTTCGATCTCCCCGAGCGCGACGTCCTGCCCCATGGCTTTGGCTGGGACCAGCGCCAGAAGAATTAACAAGCCGATGCGATTCATGAAAAATTTCCTTAAAATGTGTTCCGCGGGGTCATTCCTTGCCAGGTCCTAATCGGCCCACCTCGTCCTCGCCCGGCAGGCCGAAGCAATACAGCACACCGGTGTACTTCTTCGGGAAAAAGGCCTCGAAGTCTCCGGGATTGAACAGGGTGTTGCCCGTCCCCAAGTAAACGCGGCCCCGGGATACCGAGGGACCCGACCACACCGGGCCCACGTCAACTTCTTTGAGGCAAGCTCCCGTCGCGGCATCCAGAACGACCAGCTTCCCGCTGGCGACGGCCGTGAAATAAAGCAATTGGTTGGCGACGGCGATTCCCGAGGCCACCGGATCGCCGACGTCGTAGTATATCGGCTTGGGCAAAGGTCCTCCCAACGATGCGACCTTGGGCCGCTCGTGCCGCCAGCGTTCCGCCCTGGCGTCCAGGCTCAGCGCCACCACGCGGCCGCCCGTGGGAGGAACTCCGCTCTCCGCCATCGTCGCTTGCGACGCCAGCCGCAAGGCATCAATGCCATTGGTGAAAACAGTCTTGCCGTCCGTCGCGCAGCCCGTTTGCAGCCCACCGATGGAACTCGGCAGCGCCAGCATGCGACGGTCCGGCACGGGTACAAGAGGGTAGGTCGGCGGGCCGGTATAGATGGGCGTGTGTTCGAGGAGGCGCCCGTCATCGGCTCGCAAGACATAGAAGCCGCCGTTCTTGCAGCCCACCCCGACCACCTTGGTCCGGACGCCCGCGATGGGAATCGCATAGATCTTGGGGGTGTCGCCGATAGCCTGGTCCTTGTAGCGCCCCTCCTTGGGGTCGTAGGCCCGCATCGGATTCGTCCAGACATCGCCGGGATTGATCTGCGTCACCCACGTCTCGGATCCATCGCGCGCATCAATCGCTATCACGGCGCACGACTCGCGGGTGTGGAGCCGCGGGTCATCCTGGGTCGGCCTCCGGGGCGCCGTGTTGACGTCCGTGCCAAAGAAGATCGTGCCCGATTCCGCGTCGAACGATGGGGTGCTCCAGACGGTGCTCGTCGCCGGCCCGAAATAGAAGACGTGCTGGCCCCAACTGTCCTCGATGGTGATGGGCGGAACCAGGGGTTCGGGTTTGGGGCCCACATCGTACTTCCAAATGATGCGCCCCGTCTTGGGCTCCAGGGCGACGACGAAGCCCCGTCCGGTACTCCCCTGGTAGGAGGTGCCGCCGGCCATGAGCTGTTCGAGAGCGCCCCCCGCGAAGATGACGTTACCAGCGGCGAGAATGGGCGACGCGAAAAGCGCGTTGAAAACATGGGCGCCGGGGAAGGCCTGCGAGCGCGTGCTGATCTTCCAGCGCTCGGCCCCGCTCGCGCGATCCAACGCGTAGATCCAACCGCCGATGTCCGCGAAGAATACGGTGTCCTCGGTGACCAGCGCGGAGCCGAGGATTCCCGCGGCGGACATTTGGAAGCGAAGTTTGCGCGTGATCTCCTCTCCAGGCTTATCCTGCGGCTGGGCTGGCGCGGGCCCGTGTTCCGGGTTGCGGTACACCCAGCGGATCTTTCCGTTGGGAGTCAGTTTGTAAAAAGCCGGGTCGGTGGCCGTGCCGAAGTAAACGTAGCCACCGACCACGATGGGCGTGGCATGGATGACGCCTATTTCCGGGTCCGAATCCTTGGTGGGGAACCGCCACTTTTCCCTGATCCTTGCGGCGTTATTCCGGCCGATGGCCGTTTCGCCCTTGTTGTGTCGCGCGCCCAAAACATCGCAGTTGTACATGGACCAGTCCCTGGCATCGGTCTGGGCCTCCAGCACAGCCAAAGGCAACGCGGCCCACAACACCAGGATCGCCAACCTGGCGCCGCGTGCGGTGCCCCGCAGGCCGCTTGATCTTGCGAGCATCTACCTCGCCGCCACGTTTTTGAGGTGCGCGTCGTACCATTCAATCGCCAGCTTCTGGACTTGTGAACGGGCCTCCCCGTAAACACCATAATGCGCGATCCCGGGTATCGTCACCAACTGCTTGGGGCCTACGGCGCGTTCGAAAGCCTTGAGGCCATTTTCCTTGTTATCCACGTACTCCTCTTTCTCCGCCAGGATGAAGAGCATGGCGCAATTCGCCGCCCTGGCGACGTCGTCAACGGGCGCGTAGTTCATCATCCTTTCGCGAATGGGCGCCCCGCGCAGGTTGTGGACCACGCGCGCTCCTGGATCGGGATAGCCGGACTCGCCACGGGCGCGCGCCGTCGCCTCGCTGAAAGTCTGGGACTGCGCCGTTGGATCCATGACCACCCAGCGCGAATCCAAAGCCGGCACCTGGCTGACCACGGCTTTGATGCGCGGGTCGCGCGCGGCGACGTACACGACATGCCCGCCGGAATAGCTGGACCCCCACAAACCGATGCGGCGGGTGTCGCACAGCGGTTCGCCCTGGACCCAATGGACGGCGTTCATGAGGTCCGTCGTCTGGTCGAGCGGATCGACCACCTCACGAACCTCCCGCACCCGCGCCGTGAACCCCTGTTGCCGACGTTCCGTTGGTGTTGGACCGGCCAAGATCAAGCGCGCGTCACTGGCGCCCCATCCGCGATAGTCGAAAGTCACCGCAAAGTATCCCGCCCGCGCGAAAGCCAGCGCCTCCGGCCTCAGATCGCGGGCCACCCCGCCCCATCCGTGGCACAGGATGACCGTTGGCAATTTTTCTTTTTTCCGCGCTTCGAGCGCGAACAGCTCCGCCGCCATGCGGGTGCCCTCGCTCACGATGCTTTGAGTTTTGAAGCAGATGTCATCCGGCGGCTTGAACGGAACTTCCGCGGCCTGCGCGCGGGCGAGGATCGGCGAGAAAAGAGCGCACAGCAAGAACACCATCTCGGCCAGCCACCGTGCATCCCTCGCGAGGGCCTTCCGATTTCCTTCCCCGTTGCGCACGGGCCATTTCTGGGCCGCCCCGCCGCCCCTATGACAAAAGCCGAAAAACGCCATTTTATATGCCATCACCAGATTCTAGGCGGCGATCCGCTCGTTTAAACATGAAAAAATCTTTAATTGCATGAAAAAATCATGAATATGGAAATATTTAACAAAATAGTGATTGATTTAATTTATAAATAATATATTATATGATTTAGTTAATCACACATGACAACAACAATTGTGAATAAGATTGCGGGTTATTGGCCTGTTTCCGGCACCGCGGAATCATGGGGACTGCTTGGGGCAAAGGTTGGAGGCGAGCTCATGGGCGAAAGAGTTGGCAGGCTGGAGGCGCGGACGGCCACGATGTCCGCCGCAAATACCCGTTCGGGGATACGGCCATGACGGCGCGTATCGGGATTATCGGTTGCGGGGGGCGAATGCTCCACCTTTTGAGGCGTGTTCCAGGACTAGGGCGCGACATTGAAGTTGCAGCCCTGTGCGATCCGGACCCGCGTTCGATTCGCGCTGGGCTTGAGGAACTGAATCCCCGTGCTCGTGTTTACAGCGATCACCGCGAACTCTCCGCCGATCCCTCCCTCTCCTGGGTTTTCATCGGGAGCTGGAACTGTTTTCACAGCGAGCAGGCCGTGGTGGCCCTGGAGGCCGGAAAAAACGTCTTCTGCGAAAAACCGCTGGCCACCTCGCTGTTGGGCGCCAGAGCCATCAGGGATGCCCATCGCCGCCACCCGGGGATCTTCTGCATTGGTTTCACGTTGCGCTACAGCTCCACCTACCGCAAAATCAAGGAGGTCCTCGATTCCGGCGCCATCGGCCGCGTTGTCAGCATGGAGTTCAACGAGACCCTGCACTTCGATCACGGCAGTCACATCCACGGCAACTGGCGGAGGCTCAGGGCCAACACCGGCTCGCACTTGCTTGAAAAGTGTTGCCACGACATGGACCTCGCCCTGTGGATGGTGGGCAGCCTGCCCGCCCGCGTGGCCAGCTTCGGGGGACTCAATTTTTTCCGACCGGAAAACGCGAGTTGGCCTGAGCGCCTGGGCAAGGCCCCAGATGGCCGCCGGGCCTTCTCTTCGCCCTGGAGCGACCTCGTAGCGCTCGACCCTTTCACCTCTGATAAGGACATCGTAGATAACCAGGTGGCCATCCTCGAGTTCGCGAATGGCGCGCGCGCCACTTTCCACACCAACTGCGCCACGAACCTATGGGAGCGGCGCATGTACCTGTGCTGCAGCGCGGGGACGTTGCGGGCGGATCTTACGAGCGGGCTCGTTGAGATCGCACGCTTCGGTTACGGTGTTCCCGCGGAAACCTGGACGGGGTCGGCGGGCGGCCACGGAGGCGGTGACGAGGTCCTCGGCGCGGAGCTGGCGCGGGCCATCCTCGAAGGTGTGCGGCCGCCAACCACTCTGGAGCATGGGCTGGCCTCGGCCATCACGTGTTTCGGCATCGACGAGGCCAAAGACCGAGGATGCGTGGTGGACATGGATCCGCTGTGGAGCGCCGTCGGCATGAGCGAGATCGCGGATTTAAAGGCAATATAAGGAGGAGTTTGTATGGATGCCTTGCTGCAAGAAATCTATGAAATGGACGAAGCCACCATGGCCAAGTGCGCCAAGAACGTGATGCTTGGCGGCGGCACCCGGGGCGGACCGGTGCTGGTGCGCGGCAAGGGCGTGCGCGTTTGGGATAAGAACGGTCGGGACTATATCGACTGCACCTCACAAAGCTGGGCGCTGTACCTGGGCTATGCCCACGATGGTATCAATAATGTCATCCGCGAGCACATCGAGAACCTGACCCACGTCCACCAGGGTTTCGACAACAAGCCGCGCTACTATCTGGCCAACAAGCTGGCTTCGCTGGCACCCGGGGATTTGAACCGCGTTTCCTTCACCGTCGGCGGCGGACCGGCCATCGAAGCGGCCCTGAAGATCTGCTCCAAGAACACGCGCTCCGCCCGGGATTTCGTCTGCCTTTACGACAGCTACCACGGCACCACCCTGGGCAGCATGGGGGCTTCCTGGATCTCCACCAAGTCCAATGGGAAATACATGGGCGGGAGCAACTTCCTATCCCTGACCCGGCCCTTCGTGCGCATTCCCAACCCCTATCCCTATCGCAACCCCCTCGGTGTGGACGCCGAGACCTGGACTGACATGTGCCTCACCCTGGCCCGGGAGACGCTCCAGCGCGGCATCGCCGGCCGGCCGGCGGGGATCATCGTCGAGCCCATCCAGGCCAGCGCCGGGCAGATCATCCTGCCGCGGCGGTATCTGCAGGGGCTTCGCTCCCTGTGCGACGAATTCACCACGCTTTTGGTTTTCGACGAAATCCAAACCTTCGGGCGCATCGGCGAGATGTTCGCCGCGCATTATTTTGGCGTGGTCCCGGACATCATCGTGCTCGGCAAGGCCTTGGGGGCGGGACTGCCGCTGGCCTGCGTGATCGTTTCGGAGCGCCTCGAAGGTTTCTCGCCGGAGACCGAGGAGCTTCACACCTTCGCCAATCCCACGCTCTCGATGGTCACCGCCGCCAAGCAACTGGCGCTCCTGGAAGGCGG
>JAHFOS010000002.1:0-43607 GCA_023261545.1 bacterium | reverse complement strand
TGGAGAACTGCCGGCAAATGGGGGCGCTGCTGGGCGAGGGCCTGCGGGGGATGATGCGAGAGTTTCCCGAGATCGGCGAGGTGCGCCAGGCCGGGCTCCACATCGGCGTGGAGCTGGTGCGGGACCCCGTTTCGAAAACCCCCATCGAGGAAGAGACGGTGGCCATCCGCGACGCCGGTCTAAAACGCGGCATCATTTTCGGGCTCGGCGGGGTGCGCAAGAACGTCCTCAAGGTGAAGCCGCCCCTCATCGTGAACCGGGCGGAATGCTCGGAGATCCTGGAGAAATTCGCCCTCTGCCTCCGGGATGTATTGCGGAAATAGCTATAACGCTCGGGATTTTAATCAATATTTGGAGAACCTGCAAATGAAAGACTTTGCCCAGCCCCCCCATGAATTTCATCCCGTGCCGTGGTGGGCCTGGACGGGCAAGATGGAGAAAGTCGAGATGCGCCGCCAGCTCGTCGAGATGCGGGACAAGGGCATTTATGAACTTTTCATCTTCGCCCTTTACGGGTTGGAGCACCCCGTCTTCCTCAAGGAAAGCTGGTGGGACATGGTGGACTACACCCTGGTGACCGCCCGCAAGCTCGGCATGAAGATCTGGATCTACGACGATTTGAACTGGCCGAGCGGCAGCGCCGGTGGCTGGGTGCTGCGCGACCACCCCGAGTGCCGTGCCTGGAACATGAACTTCCACATCGCCAAGGTGGCCGCTGGAGCGGACTTCGCCCATGACGTCGTGGCGCAGAAAGTTTTCGCCGAGTTCCGTGGTGCTGACGGTCTCCGGCGTCCCCTGCTCAAGGAGCTGGCGGCGTTCACCGGAGAATGGAAAAACACCACCGGCGAGGACGGCGAAGTGCTGTTGATCGAGAGAGTTCCCTTCGAAGCGGTGATGCTGAACAGCACGGGAACGGCCTGGAACTGGGATCAGAAGGGGGCGGTGGACCTGCTCAGCCGCGCGGCGGTGGGGCAATGGATGGATTACATCCACGAGGAGTACTGGCGCAGATTCCGGAGTCACTTTGGCGCGACCCTCAAAGGCTTCTTCTTCGACGAGCCCTACTCGCACCCCAAGACCAGCACGTCCCTGCCCTGGACACCGCGCCTCTTCGGGGACTTCAAGAAGCGATACGGCTACGACCTGGTTTCGCGCCTGCCCCATCTTTTTTTTGAAGATCCGGGATACTTGCGCACGCGCCGCGACTACTGGCGTCTGGTGTCGGACCTTTTCAGCCGCAATTTCAGCAAGCAGATCGCCGACTGGTGCGGTCGGCGCAAGGTGCTCAGCACCGGGCATTTCGTCTATGAGGAGCTGCGCTACCAGCAGGAGCAGCTCGCCTGCAACGGCGATATTCACGACTCGCTGAAATGGATGCAGGTGCCGGGCATCGATCTGCTGGGCAAGCCCACTTCATTCCGTTTCGACGACTGCCGCTGGTACGACTTCAAGGGGTTGGGAATGGCGGGGCTCATCCTCACGGCCAAACGCGCCTCCAGTACGGCGCGCTACTCCGGAGCCAAGCGGGTCATGTGCGAAGCCTGCGGCGTCCGCAATTGGAACTGTTCCATGGCGGAACAGAAAGTCGTGGGCGACTGGCTGGCGGCCATGGGCGTGAGCCTTATCAACGACAACTCGCTCATCTATACCATCACGGACTTCCGCAAAAGGGCCATCAGCGGCAAGCATTTCACCCAGCCGTGGTGGCAGCATTACCGGCTCTACAACGAATACTGCGCCCGCGTCTCCCTCTTCGCCGCCACGGGGCACATCGAGACGGAGGTGGCCGTGGTTTATCCGACCACCGCCCATTTCGCCATGACGCCCATGGACCAGCGCAAAGAAGTTCCCCCGGAGGACAAGCTGGTGGGGGTGATGGACGCCGTGAGCGACAGCCTGCTGCGGGAGCACATTGACTTCGAGATCCTCTTCGAGGAAATCCTCGCGAAAGGCGAGGTCCGGGAAGGAAGGCTCGTGGTGCCACACGCGGCCTTCCGGGTCATCATCCTGCCCCAGATGCGGGCCATGGATGAAAAGGTGCGGGACAAGCTCGCGGCACTAGTGCGCGGGGGCGGGAGGGTCATCGTGGCGGGCGACGGGCCGCGGTGGGTACTGCCGTCCGAGTCCCAGCGGGGCGAAGCCCGCCCCTGTGAAGCGCAACACGGCTTCGAGCACCTCGGGTTCACCAGCGCCCGGGAGAAGTCCGTCTTTTCAAGAAAGATCGTGGATCTCGTGGTTGGGCCGGAGGGCCGGAGCTACGAGCTTGCGGGCCAGCATCACCGCGATGTGGTGACCTGCTTGCGCCGGGTCGGCCAGGAGCGCCTGCTCCTGCTGGGCAACCAGACACCCGGGAACAAAGAGCTGGTGCTCCGCCATAGCTTCGGCGGCGTCAGCGAAATCCTGGACGTGGACGGCGGCGGCACTTATACCCCCGAGGTGCGCCACGAAAACGGGAGCAGCGCGTTGCGAATCACCCTGGGTGAGGAGCAATCCTGCATCGTCCGCCTGGCACCAGAGAAATCAGCGAACGCCCGGCCGATCAGCGCCCTGGCCACCTGGGCAAAAAAGAGCCGCCATTGCAAGGTCCTCGCCAACACTTGGGATTTCTCCGTGACGCCGATGAACCATTTCCTGCCCCCGCTGTGGATCCGCCAGGACCCCTTGGACAGGGGCAGGAAAGACAGGTGGTTCCGCGAATTGCCCCCCACCGGTGAGGGCGCGGCCTGGATGCCGGTGGTAGAAGAAAAATACGCCATGTCTTTCTCCCCCGCGGAATCAGCCCACTACTGGCTGCTGGGCGCATATAACCTGGCGGCGCCCGTGAAGGATCTTTGTCTCATCGCCGACGATGAGCTTTTCGAGGAACTCTACGTGAACGGCAAGCGGGTGGGCCCTTCCCGCCCTTGCACCCTCTGGGATCAGAACAACCGCAGTTTCGCCATCGCCCGGCTTTCCCGACCCGGGGTGAACCATTTTTGTCTGCGTGTGCGGACCTCTCCCTGGTTCGCGCCCGCGCGCAGGGTGGTTTTCGAGCATCGCTACACCGGCCCCGTCGTTCTCGGCGGGACTTTCGGAGTCGCGCGCGGGAAGAAAAAACTCATTGAAAGCCCGGCGCAAATCGGCCTCGGCTCATGGACCGAGCAGGGCTACCCTGACTTTGCCGGCACGGGCAGCTATCGCCAGCGCGTGGATTTGAGTCGCGCCGCAAGCCTGACGCGGCTCGTGGTGGAGAACGCCTTTGCGGTGGTGGAGGCGGAAGTCAACGGCCATGCCTGCGGCGTGCGCGCCTGGAAACCCTACATCTTCGACGTCGCCGCAGCGCTGCGCGCCGGCGCCAACGAGATCACCCTCAAGGTGTCGAACAGCCTGGGCAACCTGTTGAGGCGCTATTACAGTGGAAAGATAGGCGCGCGGGCCGCCAGCGGTTTGCTGGGACAGGTGTGGTTGGAGTGATGGTCCTGCGATCTCTGATGGCGGAGTTTGTGCAGCGACCGCTGTGTCGAAAGGTGCAAGTCGTGAGCCATATAAAAATACGATTTCTAGTCGGAGCGTTGGTGTCGTCCCTGTTTCCCCTGGGAGCCGCGGAGGTTGAAAAACTGGAAAAACAAACACAGGATGGCATGGCAAGGCCGCCCATCGTGGTTCCCGTCGAGCCTGAAGATAAAGATAACAAGCTATGGCTCAACCATGACTACCTGCCCGAGTGGTATCAACGGGGAAATATACGATTCGTATTGTCATCGTTTGACAATATGGATGCCATGGGGTTCAATGTTTGCCGTCGCCAGGTGACATACGTAAATTTCACCAAGCCGGAGGATGCCGAGTGGGCCCAGATGACGGAACGCCTGCTTAGAGAGGGCGTCCACTCCATGGAGTATATCAGCCCCACGGATTGTTTCTCGGACGATAGTTTGTTGAAGATATCTCCTCGCATGAACCCGTTTTACATCAACCTGTTCAAGAACTTCCCAATCCTCGAACACTCGGTGATCCTGAAAAAGGACGGCTCCAAACTGGTGGTCTATAACAACCCCAATGACCGGGGCGGCAACGCCCATCGCATGGTCGGTTGCCGCAACAATCCGATTTGGCAAAAACATTACGATAGATGGGTGACTTATATGTTATCAGGCAATGGCGCCGTTGCGGAGGATCCCCTCTACGCCAGGCTTCCGGATCGCGGAGCGAACCATGGTCTGACCAGGGCCATGTATATTGACAATGCGGGACCCATCTCGCTATGTTATTGCGATGTCTGCAAAAAAGATTTTGAGAAGTTCCTGGAAGAGCGCAAAGCTCACGGTATGGCCGAAGGCGTTGCTATGAAGGAATTTCCAGAAAGAATCTGCTTCAACTTCGATAAGAGCATGACGGACTTGTGCCATAAGTTCGGAGTTCCCACCATGGGTTGCCAATTCAATTACTTTTCAGAAGGCGAGGCCGACTGCATCCCCTTGGAACGGATATACCGTCATGCTCCCTGGGAAAGGCTCGCTCCACTCTACAAGGTGGCCTTGGCGGCTGGAAGGGGGCGTCCGGTCATCGGCATAGGCTACAACACGCCGCCAACCGACTTGTCGCCTTTTTCCATGCCCGAAGTCACGCCGGATTTTACCAGGATGGCGATGGCGGAAGGCCTGGCAACCCAGGGCGATTTCGTCCCGTATGGGGTGGAGACCGAAGATGACGAATACTCCTCGCTGGTCAAACAATACAACCAGTTCAACGCGTCGAACCAGAGCCTCTATCACCATGCCCAGCCGGGTGGTCGCATCGCCATCTTATTCAGTTTTCGTTCCTGTTTGCTCGGCAGGCCAGGCTACAACGGCGTAACAATTTATGACGCCTCGAACCAGCTCATGAAGCGCCTCATGGGCGCGGGCCTGCCCGTGGAGGTCATCAGTGAGGAAAACCTGACGCCCAAGCTGCGCGACCATTTCAGCACCATCATCGCTCCCGCCTTTAGCTGCGTCACGGAGGAGCAAATAGCGAATCTGGCGCTTTTCCATGAGCAAGAGGGGAGCCTGATCATCTCCAAGGATTTCGGCAGCCGGGACTGGACCACGAAAGAGGTTGAAAACAAGACCGCCAGGGACCTCATCGCCAAGGCTGAATCCAAGGACCGCGGCCTGCGGCTGATGGAGGACAACGGCGACAAGATGCGCCCAGAAGAAATTGTCGCCATGCTTTCCGAAGTCGGCGACGGAGGATTCCAGCAGCGGCTGGTGATTAAAGGCGCTGCTCCGACGGATTTCATGATCAACGCGCTCAGGCACCCTGAGCAAGACATGGAGAGCTACCACATCGTGAACTACAACTATTCCATGAACCCGGTATGCCTGTTGCAAGATCCGTCGCAGAGCGCGGCCTGGGAGTTCGTGGCCTCCAACCACGATGCCTTGGCAAAGCAGAAACTGTATATCTTCGGAAAGGCACTTCCGGAGCCGTTGAAACCAGGGGCGAATCCCATTTCAGCGCCGGCTCCTAACGACGGATTCGCCCTGGAAGTAGTTCTGAATGGCGAGCCGGTGACGACCCTCACGGCGGATAAATTGAGCAATTTCTACCGCCACGAAGGGTTCCCTGTCACCCTGCCATGTTGGATAGAGGTGGATCTGTCGGGAAAGACCCTGAAGGCGATCAACCAGGTCGTCCTCAGACCCAAGGCGGCTGGCAAGGGCAGGTTCGCCTTGTACATCGATCCGAGCGGCCGTTACTGGTCTGGCTACAAGGCTTCCGGTAATACGGGCGAATGGAGTCAGGACCTTTCTCCTGACTTCAAGGGGATTCAGGCAGGCAGTTACACCATGGTCATAGATTCAGAAAAGCCCGCAGCCAGTCCTCTGAAAACAAGTCCGATTCGGCTGCATAACGCTGAGCTGAAACTACAGGGATATGAAAAAGGCTGGCAGGCGGCCGTGATGTCCCCTGATGATAGGGCGGAGATCCTTCCCATAGAATATTCCGGAAGCGAAATGACCATCAAGGTTCCGGACGTGGAAATATATTCCATCATTGTGTTGGGCCGCGACGAAAGCAAGCTGGAGGCGCTGGTGAAAAGAAATAACGAGCTGGGGTCGTCTCTGTCCGCTGTCGAGGCCAATAGCGCGGTTCAGATCAAGAGATGAGGTGCGTGCAATGAAATCTTTATTATCACTTTGTTTAATGGGGATGATGATGTCATCGGTAAACTTGTTGAGGGCGGATGATGTGCCGCAGATTATTCCCTTGGATGGCGAGTGGGATCTCGCCTACAAGCCACAGATGGACGGCAAGGATGCGCCGGTCCTGCCGCCAGCGGACTGGTATCAGGTCAAGATGCCTGTGCCCGGCTATATTGACGATCACCTCGACCAGTTCTTCAAGACTTCCCTTTATTGGAACACCGCCGTTTTCAATCTTCATTGGCTGCATACGGTGGATGCAAACCGTCTGGATTATCCGCCTGCCAAGGAGCTCAGCCAGCTTTCAGGTTTCTTTTTTTACAAAAAGTCACTGCGGATACCCGCGCCAGCGCAGGACAGGATGGTGACGCTGCATATCGGAGCGGCGCGCATTGACACCTGGGTTTGGCTCAACGGCCAGTGTCTTGGCCACTTTCTGGGCGGACAGGCGGCACCGATTGCAGTTCCCTTGGATACGGGGTTTAAATACGACCAGGAAAACGAGGTGGTTATCGGTGTTTCGAACGCCTATAGCAAGCGCTTCGGCTGCGACTCCCGCGGCCAGGGACACGAGGCCGGGATTCCCCGATCCGTTTATCTGAAGCTGGCCGGACGGGCACGCATCGCGGATCAATTCATCTATCCGTCCCAGGATTTGCGCAAGCTTTCCTGGAACGTGGAGTTGGCTGGAAAACCCACCGCGGCCACCCTGGAATACCTTATTCGCCGACCCTCGGACGGGGTCGTGCTGGGCAACGGCACCGTCCCGGTCCGCGACGCCAAGGTGCAATGGGACAGCGAGACGTTTGGCATGGAGCCTTGGTCGGATCACACCCCCAATCTTTACGACGTGCAGTTGACGCTTAAAGCCGAGGGTCAGACCCTGGACCGGGTGAACCAGACTTTTGGACTGCGACGGCTTGAGCGTGACGGCATTGCCCTGCGGCTCAACGGCCGCCTAGTCATGCTGCGCGGTGTGCTCGATCATTATGGATATTCCGTGACCGTCCACCCTCCTTCCGATGTTGAGAGCTACCGCAACATCATCCGCCGGGTTCAGAGCTTAGGTTTCAACTATATCCGTTTCCACACTCACGTCCCCTGCGCGGAGTATCTCCAAGCCGCCAGCGAATTAGGGATGATGATACAGGTCGAACCTTACGGTCATATTACTGACGAGGAATGGCTGAATATCGTGCGGCATTGCCGGAAATATCCGTCGGTGGTTATTTACTGCGGCGGGAATGAAGAAATTGTGGATGACAAGCGCATCGAAGGCCTGCGTATCTGGGCGAGGATGCTCCATGAGCAGGCGCCTGGAACACTGTTCTCTCCCATGTCCGGTCTGGTGGGAGTCACCTATTCTTTGGATAGGGTCGGCGGCCTCAAGCTGTTCGGAGATTCATTAGCATCTGAGCCGCTTCACTATAGCCCGGCCAGATTGAAAGCATTGGCCGAGTTCTCTGATGTTTTCGAGCCTTTCTTCTGGGCGCATCTCAGCTACACCTCATTCAGGGGAAACTGGCGGGTGCTGAACGAACGTTTGCCCATCTTCGAGCGCCCCTGCTTTGAGCACGAGATAGACACCAAGGGCAACTACATCAACCTGGACCTGGAGAACCGATACGAGGGGTTCCCCGGCAAACCTTACGAATATACCGTGACACGGGAGAAGCTGAAGAAAGCGGGGCTGTTGCACAAAGCCCCCATCTACTATCGCAATTCCTGTTATTGGCTGGCCATGGCTCGCAAGCACTGCATGGAAATGGCGCGCAAATCCAAGTACATCAACGGCTACGATTACCACACGCTCACGGATATCAATTGGAACCAGAGCGGCCTCATCACCGGCATACTCGACGAGTTCTACGATATCAAGCCCGGCGAGTCTGCCGAAGAGATACGCTATTATAATGGGGAAAGCGTCCTGTTGCTTGACGACACCTCTGGCGGTCCCGTCGGGGCCAATAGCGACTGGGCAAGCGCGCTGGTCGTATCCGGCAACAACGACCGCAACCTGACAGCCGGCGAGGCCTTCGAGCACGATGTCATGGCTTCGCTCTACGGTTCCAAACCACTTGCCAAGGGGGAGGTGAGTTGGTATATCGCTGATGATAGGCAAAACATCCTCCAGCGCGGTAGTTTCGAGGTCAAGGATATTCTGAATGGCACCGTCACGGCGCTCGGGCCAGTCAAGTTCATCGTCCCTGAAGTGGCGCATCCGGTCAAGGTCGATCTGCACGTTCGTCTGGCGAGTGACAACTATCAACTTTACAATCGCTGGAAATACTGGTTCTTTCCGAAACAGGAAGCCCCCGGGATCGAAGCTGGCGCCGATGCAGCGGTTCTTAGCAAATACGCCAATCGCTACAAAGGATTGAAGCCGCTGGCCCAGGCGCAAGGCAATTTGCGGATCGTGTCGGATCTGAGCAGCGATACTATTGATTTTTGCAACCAAGGTGGACGGGTCATCTTGCTGGGATCGAAACCATTTCCTACCGTGCGGGCCAGTTGGCAGATAAGCTGGACAGGATTGGATAACTTGGCCACGGTTATTTCCGATCACGTGCTCCTGCGGGATTTCCCCCACGAAGGCTATCTGGATTGGCAGTTCTATACGATGTACGAAGGCCAGACCGTGCGGTTTATCGGCGACCTGGAACCTTTGTTCGATCCCATTATCGAAGTGGCCAGCGGCTACAAGAATGTGGTGAAGCAGTCCAGCCTGTTTGAGCTGGGGATTGGGAAGGGGAAGCTGCTGGTTTGCGCCCTGAGCCTCAATTTGGACGATTCGGCGGCGATATATCTACTGGATCGCATGTTGGTTTACGGCCAGGGGGATGCGTTCCAGCCTCACCAGGCGACGGATAAGGAAACCCTGCTCAAAGCACTGAACATCAAGGTGAAGCCAGAATCCGAGCAGCCGATAGGTGGTGGTGGACAAGGCCGCGATCCCAATGTTGATCTTTATAACAGGAAGTAAACAAAGCCTCAAATATATGACGAAAATGGGAAAGATCGCGCATAGACCTTTCATTTCGGGCTGCTGGATCTCCTTGGCGTTCCTGATGGCATCGGCTCATGCGGCGGATGCTCCTTTTGCAATGGACAAGCACACGCTTTTGCTCTGTCATTTTGATGCGGATGGATGCAAGGCCGATTATGCGGCCAGCGGGAATACGGGGACCTTGGCGTCCAATGCGCTGCCCGAAGTGGTTCCCGCCGATCGGAAGAAATTCGGAAAATGCATCATGATGGGGCGAAAAAGCATCCTGGGCTATGAAATCAATGGCGGCAACTTCAGCAATGATGTCGGGACCGTGGAGCTGTGGATCAACTTGAACGGGCCTATCGCCGGCGAAAAAGAAATCACATATTTGTTCGTCAACGAGCGTTATAATACGGAACGGTTTTTCTTAAGGTTCGTAAAAAAAGCGGGATCGTCCGTTGTCCTAGAGTATGGAATACTCGAAGGGCAACTGTACAACATCGTTGCGGAAGTTTCGGCCTGGAAGATCGGTGAATGGCATCATGTCGCCGCAAGTTGGGGGCCGGGCGGAATGCGGCTCCATATTGACGAAAAGCTGGCGGGAACGAATGCCTACGCCGGCGGATTAAGCCGTTCGGACACCAGCATGCTTGTTGGTTGTTACAAGGCCCCCGGCTTCGGGTGCGATGCGAAGATAGATGAATTCAGAGTGTCAGATATCCAGAGATATCTCGCCTCGAAAAGCAATAAATAATGAATTCTCCTTTGCCAGCCATCAACGTCGCCGCGAATTCCGGCGGCCCCAAAACCTACCGTTGCGGGTCGTTGACTTACACCAAAGCCGGACTGGTGGGGATATTCGCATGGTTGCTATGGGGTGATTTCTGTCTTATGCTGATGGAGGCGGTGGTGCCCAGCGTATTGCCGCTGAAACTGAAGGCGCTCGGATGTTCGAACGTGATGATGGGATTGATTATGACCACGATTCCCGGCACTCTCAACATGACCATCTGCCCGTATGCCAGCTTCAAGAGCGACCGTTATCGCAGCAAGTGGGGCCGCCGCATACCTTTCATCGCCTCGACCATGCCGTTCCTCTGCATCAGCCTGTTCATGCTCGGCTGGAGCGACGAAATCCGGGTGGTTTTGCAGAGGCATGTTCCGGTATTGAATGGCTATGCCCCCGTCACGGTGACCCTTGCCTTGATCGCGTTCTTCATGGCCATGTTCCAATTCTTCAATATGTTCGTCAACTCGGTGTTCTGGTACCTCTTCAACGATGTGGTACCGCCGCAGTTCATCGGGCGTTTCATCGGACTGTTGCGCATCGTCAGCACTCTGGCCGCGGCGTTGTACAATTACTTCATTTTCAAATATGCCGAATCCCATATGCGGGAGATATTCCTCGGCGCGACGGTGCTTTACTTCGTCGGTTTCGGTTTGGTGTGTCTGATGGTGAAAGAAGGCGAGTATCCGCTGTTGGAGGGAGAGTCCGACAGGGATAACCGAGGGATCGCCGGAATCAAAACCTTCCTTAAGGAGTCGTTTTCGCACAAGTTTTATTGGCTGGCCTTTTCGGCCACGGCCTGCGGCGGTATGGCCGGTGCCATTGGCGGTTTCAACGTTTTCTTCTTTCGGGAAATGGGGTTGTCGCTGGAACAGATCGGCAAACTGGCGGCCATCGGCGGGGTGGCGGTGTTGGCGGCCATGTTCCTCGCCGCTGTTTTCATCGATCGCTGGCATCCGCTACGCATCCGGGTTTATATGACGGTTTTTGGCGTCATTTCCAGTTGCGCAAGTTGGGTCTGGATCTTCGTCAACCTCCCGGGGAATTACTTCTTCTGGCTTTGCGCCGGCTCCACGTTGATTGGGGCACTTCAAACGGCACTGGCCGTCACGGCGGCCTCTCCCAGCCAGATGCGGATGTTTCCGCAATCGAGGTACGGGCAATTCTGTTCCGCCCAGGCCATGCTCGTGTCGTTCAGCATTATCGGCGCCGGCATGCTGGCCGGATTGTTTGTGGATGGGGTCAAACATTTTTGCCATGATGCCGAATTTGCCTACCGCTTCAACTTCCTCTGGTCGGCTTTGTTTTCCTCGACTTCAGCGCTCCTCATCATCCTCGTTTATCGCGACTGGTACCGGATGGGCGGCGACAAGTATTTTCACCCGCCGGCGCCATGGTGCGCCAAAAAAGTGGAAGAAATTCCTATCGCGCCCACGGTGGGACCGCAAACGCGATGGATGAACTTCTCCTTCCGGTTGCTGGACGCCATCCTGGCGTTGTCCGTGCTGGGCATCCCGTTCCTGATGTGGTGGATGCATTACAAGCAGGCCATGCTGGCGTTCAAATGGTTCGGGATATTGCTGCTGCCGCTGTCGGTATGGGTCTGGCTGTGGTGGAACTGGATCAGGCGCGGCATCCAGCAGGATATGGGGCGGATTCGCAACCATCAAGCGCCGCGCAACGGCCTGCCACACCACGGGATGCTTATAGTCCTGGGCGCCAGTTTCCTCCTGGGAAGTGGCATGTGGTTGGTCCAGGTGATCCTCACCATTAACCTGGGCATGAACACCGAGGCGATCGTCTTCGGCGTGGCCAATGTCGTGACGAACTTTCTGCTGGTGGGCTGCGTAAGGCTGTTCGTGAGTATTGAGCGCGGGCATCTGGTAACCCTGGATGAGGCGCTTGCATAAAGGCGAAGGATGCGAAAGGATTCCACCGATAAGGATCTTAAACCCATGTCCCAGACCCCAAAAATATCTATCCCCATCAAATGGGACGCCAAGGCCTGCGAAAATTTCTCGGAGGAAAAGCTCCTTTTGTACCGATCCAACCTGCTGGGTTCCGATCTGCGCGTCACCAATTACGGGGGAGGCAATACGTCGGCCAAGGTGATGATGAAGGATCCGCTCACGGACAAAGACGTGGAAGTGCTGTGGGTCAAAGGCTCCGGCGGCGACATCGGCAGCATGAAGCTCGACGGTTTCGCCACCCTATCTATGGACAAGCTCATCGCCTTGAAGGGATTGTATCGCGGATTGGCTCATGAAGACGCCATGGTGGACTATCTCCCCCATTGCACCTTCAACTTGAACGCGCGCGCGGCCTCCATCGACACGCCCCTGCACGCCTATATTCCCCACAAGCACGTTGACCATGTGCATCCCGATGCCGTTATCGCTATCGCTGCTTCCCGGAACGGCGAGGCCATCACGCAAAAAGTATTCGCGGACGAGTTGGGCTGGATTCCCTGGCAGCGTCCCGGTTACGATCTGGGTCTCAAGATCGAAGCCCTGTGCAAGGCCAAGCCGCATTTGCAGGGCATCGTTCTCGGCGGTCATGGCCTCTTCACCTGGGGCGCTACGGCTGTGGAATGCTATGAGAACACCATCAAGACGATCCAGAAGGCTCAGAATTACATTGACTCCAAGGATCAAGGCCTGTGCTTCGGTGGACCCAGGCTCGCTCCCCTGGATGAAGCCAGACGCAAGGAGTTCGCCTCCAGGTTCATGCCTCCGCTACGCGGCATACTCTCCAAGCAAAACGAAAAAATCGGCCACTTCAACGACTCCGAGGACGTCTTGGCCTTCGTGTGTTCCCAGCAGGCTAGAAAGCTGGCGGCGTTGGGCACCTCCTGTCCCGACCATTTCCTGCGCACCAAGATCGCGCCCTTGTTCGTGGATTTCGATCCCGCCAAGGACTCCGTTGAAAGTGTGCTCGCAAGCCTGGATGATGCCCTCGAAAGGTATCGCAAGAGCTACGAGGCCTATTACAACCGCTGCAAGCACCCGGACTCCCCGGCCATGCGCGATCCCTATCCCGTCATCATCCTGGTTTCCGGTGTGGGCCTGTTCTCTTACGCCTCCGATAAGGCGACCGCTCGCATTGCCGGAGAGTTCTACGTGAACGCCATCAACGTCATGCGCGGCGCCGCAGCCCTTGACGAGTATGTGGCGTTGCCAGAGCAGGAAGCCTTCGACATCGAGTACTGGGCTCTCGAAGAGGCTAAGCTGCGCCGTAGGCAGGCCTAAGCTTCCCACCAGCACCTGCGACCGGCCGTGTCTTTGCGAGGGGAAAAACGCTTAAAAACAGAAATTGTGATTGATTTAATTGAAAAATGATCTAAAATGTGATTTGTTTAATCATAGCCAAAAACCATGAGTAAAACTAATGGCATCGAAACAGACGCATCCCTTGAAGATAGGGCGGTGCATCGCCGGCGTGAAAAGCTGCTGCAACTCCTCGCGGAGAACGGGGCGCTCAAAGTGGCTGATCTCATTGGTTTGCTGGGAGTCTCGCCGGCCACGGTGCGGCGCGATCTGAGCGAGCTCGAAGCGGTGGGTAGGTTGACGCGAAAATTTGGTGGAGCCGGGCCTGCCAAGTCTTCTTCGCTGGTGGAACAGACCTTCCAGCAGAAGCGCGAGCTGGCCCGGGCGGAAAAGGAACGAATAGCCCGTTTGGCCGCCGGGCTTGTCCAACCAGGCATGGCCGTGGTCTTGGATAGTGGCACGACGATGTGGCGGTTGGCCGCGGCTTTGAAGGACAAGGCGCCCCTGGTGGTGCTGACTTCATCCTTGGCCGTCGTCGAGGAGCTGGCCAACGTGAACGGCATTCAAATCAGGGTGACCGGGGGCCGTTTTCGCGGGGAGAACCTTGATTTCGTCGGTCCCGAAGCCGTCGCGGCTTTCGGCAGGTTCCATGCCGATATGGCTTTCCTGGGAGGTGATAGTTTCATCGTGGGCAGCGGCCTCTACGCCAGCGACGAGGCCAGCGCCGAGGTGACGGTAGCTATTGCTGGATGCTCGGCGCAGGTCGTCGGAGTGGTCGATCACACCAAATTCGCGAGCCGTGCGTGCTACCGGGTGCTGCCCTGTGAGGAGTTCGACTGCGTGGTGAGCGACTCGGGACTGAACGAAGAGACCACCGCGCTGATGCGGGCGGGGCCGTTCAAGCTGCTGATCGCGGACTGAGAGGTACGGATGGGAAAAGAAAAAAATGTAAGCGTTTACAGTCCGTGCATCTTCGAAAACACGAAATGCCAATAAAAATTCAGTTTAAATCTTCGCATTTTGGATCTGCTGAACGGTTACGAAAAATTGTCCGTGCCATGCGCATGCGCCTAGGAAGGTACCGTGGGATTCCGGGGAAATTCGCGCGGCTTGCTGCTGGGGTGGGTCTGGTGATCGGCGCGGCCTTCGGCGCCGATGGGCCTGGCGATATCGAATTCGACCATCCGGAGAACTGGCAGGAGATGCCGATATGGACCGCGCTTCCCGCGCAGCAGGCATCGTTAGAGACGGCGGATGGCGTAGCCGAGTTCAGCATCAAAGAACCCGGCAGAGCGATGAAGTGGGTTTATGAATACCCGACACCGCTGGAGGCTTCCGGTTGGCTCATTGTTAGGTATCGCGCGCTGAATTTGGCCGACGGCGACTATGCGCTGTGGGTCATGGATGACAGGGAAACCGGCGGGCTGCTGCTGCCCGTGGGCGGCCTCCTGGCCGATGGACAGTGGCATATCCTGGCCGTGGATTTGCGAGCAGCGGGCGTCGAAGGGGATATCCGCCGTATCGCCCTCCAGGTGAGGGCGGGGCCGGAACAGCCTGCCAGCCTGGGGTTGGATTATCTTCGCCATGGGGAGAAAATACCGGATGAGGCCCAGCGCTACCCGTCAAAAAGTGCAGTCTACTCCGAAAAAATAGGGCCGTTGGTATGGGTGGAGGATTTCGCCACGGCGCAAGGCTGGCAGCCGCGGCCGGGTTGGCTGGCCAACCCCGACGTCACCGCCGCCATGGCCGTGGACAATGGCGCCCTTTCTTTGAAAGTCCCCGGAGCGGGACGGGGCATGAAATGGTCCAAGCCCCTGCTGAACGTGCCCGATCTGAAGGAAGCGCGTTACGTCGCCGTGCGTTACCGGGCGAAGAACCTCACCTCCTCCAAAGACTACCTCCTGTGGATCGGGAATACCGTTGGCGGCGCTCCTTCGGCCTTCGAGGTTCTGCTTTCGATGGACCAGATTATCGCGGATGATCAGTGGCACCTGCATGTGGGACGCCTCGCGAGCCGTTTCACGGTGGCGGAGCTGGCCATCCAGGTTCAGGCCGGGGCCGCCGGCGCTGAAGTTCTTCTCGATGAACTTCGGTTCACGTCTTTTCGACCCCTCCGGCCCATGGTGGATGTTCTTCCCCATGAGCTGCGACGGCCTGATTATGGAACCGCGCCCTTTGTCACCGCGAACATCGCGGCGGTGGCGGCGGACAGTTCGCGCCGTTGGAGAGAAAAGCTGGGTTTGGTGGATTGGTTTACAGGCCGCGAGATCAGGGTGGACGCCATTCCCTTCGATCTGATCGACGGTGAGCAGGACGTCGCCGCCGTTTCCAAGAAAAACCCGCAGCTCTCCATTCCCCTGAACCGTTCCGCGCGGGAGATCTACCTGCTGATGGCGACCTCTCTGCCGTCGCTGGATCACAGCGGCCTCATGGGCACAACCCCGCTCACGCGGCTGGAGCATCCCGAGCAATTCGCCGTCAGGCTCCGCTACGCGGACGGCACAGCCCAGGCGCATTTTCCTCTCTGCTTGGAGACGGGAAAGCATGAGATCCTGGAGGGACTTCACGTTTATGGCCTGGGAAATCTGCGCGAGACGCCACTGGAAACCGTGACCCTGGAGTATGCTGCCGGTAACGGCGGGGTGCTGCTGGCGGCCCTCACCTTGAACGACGGCGCCCCCCGCATCGTGCGCTCGAAGTCCGGCGGATTTCCTGTTTCAAGCCATCGGCCAGCGCTCACGCCACAGACGCCGTTGCTGACGGCCCAAGGCAACTCCATAGAGATTGACACCACCACCCTGTACGCGCGTTTCGACCTCTCTTCGGGACTACGGCTGCTGGCGTTGCGCGACAAATGCCTCGGCCAGGAGGGCGGTGATCTCGCGGGCGGCAGCTTCTTCGAGTTGGGGTCGGGCAACCTCCTGCTCACCTCTGATCGCATCCGGGGCCGGCTGGTGGGCCGCGATGGCAACGCCGTCCTCGTTGAAGTCGATGCGCGCCCGGAGTTGCCCCTGGCGGGATCGCTGCGCATGGAAGCACTGGCTTCGGGAGAGCTGCTCCTGGACCTTGACGTCCGCAACGTCTCGGCGGCTCCGTTGGTGCCCGTCGTCAATTTCCCGACTCTTCCCCGTTTCGCCCTGGGTTCCGCCGAGAACACTTGGTATTTCTACCCCTCCATGGGAGGGGTCATCAGCCGGCAGCACACCCGGCAGCGGCGCGCTTATGGAGGCAATTTCCCGCTCCAGGTCATGGGGGCCTTCAACCCCGAGCTGGGAGGAGGCCTGTACCTCATGGTGCGTGACCTCGCGGCTCTCTACAAATATTACGGGTTGGACAAGAACGACGAAGGCGTGGCTCTGCGCGTCGAGTATCTCCCGCGCGAGATTCTCCCCGGCGCGACCGTGGAAACCGCGCAGGCCGTCATCGGTGGCCACACGGGAGATTGGCGGGCGCAGTTTTCCGCTTATCGGCGTTGGGCGCAGACGTGGTATCAACCGCTGGCAGCGCGTCAGCGCTGGGTGCAGGATATCTACAATTACCGCCAGCACTATCTTCATTATGATTTCTACGACCAGTCGCGGCGCGGCGTACTCTACGACGCGAAGAACCGAAGCTACCGGATGGGGGAGGCGGCTCACGAGGACCAAGCGTTTTTTGGCAAGGCAGATTATTTGCACATCTTTGATTTCGGCCACGAGCAGTCCGCCCTCTACGGGCGTACCGGCGATTACTCGCATTACGAGCAGCCCGACGGCTTGGAAAAGCTGGCGACGGCCATCGCTGGAGTCCAGGATGCGGGGTTTCCCGTCGGGGTGTACTTGGAGGGCTACCTCTGTGACGAGCGCAGCCTTTGGGGCCGCCGGCACGTTGAGGAAGGTCATATCCTTGGCAAAGACGGAACTCCGCTGCGCTGGGGAGGGGGAACCACTCATCCCGAACACTTCATGTGTCCCGGCTCTCGGGTCTGGCAGCGGCATCTGGCCGGGGTCTATAGCAGGGTCAGCGCGGATCTGAAACCGCGGGGGATGTACATTGACCAGCTTGGCATTTGCAACGAGGAAAAAATCTGCTACGCCCGCGACCACGGGCACCCGGTTCCCAGCTCACCCTTGCGTGGCGAGCAGGAGCTGTGCCGCGCACTACGCCAGGGCGTCACCCCAGGCACGGCCCTTTTCGTGGAGTACACTCCGGCGGATCAGAACTCCCAGTTGGTGGACGGCGCCTTGTCCTACTCCATCACCTGGAGCGACCCCGTGCTGTCTCCACACCGCGTCGATTTCTTCCACTTCGCCTTTCCCGACTTCAAAATAATCCAGCTCCACTCCGTAAACCGCTGTGTCGAAGGTGGCTGGCCCCTGCTGAAGTTCCCCTTCTTCAACGGCGAGGGCTGGTGGTTATGCCGGGATACCACGAATGGCTTTGAACCCGCGGCCCAGGAGTTCCTGCGCAAGGCGCTGGCGCTGCTTCACGATCATGCCGCGGCCTTCCGCGCTGTCGCCCCCGAGCCGCTCGTGCCCACCCTGGCGCCCTGCCTTTACGCCAACATGTTTCCCGCCGAGGGTGAAACCGTATGGACGATCTACAACGACAGAACGAGGAGCCATGAGGGGCCGGTCTTGGAGGTGGAGGCCGTGGCAGGGGCCACTTATCGCGACCTATGGAACGACAAGATCCTGACCCCCTCCGTGTTGGGAGGCAAGGCGGTATTGAGCGCCACACTCCAACCCAAGGGCATCGGCTGCCTGTCCATGAGCCGCCCCGTAACTCCGGAAGGAAAGCCATGAAGCCCATCGTTAAGCCGAGGGTTTGCCTTTTGGGCACGACCCTGGACTTCTACCGGGAGAAGCTGCCGGATTACCTGCCCCGCTGGGAAATCCAGTTGCGGCGCTTCGCGGACGGGGTGCGCCCCTTCGGCGAACTGCTGTCCTGTGCCATGGTCTGTACCGCCGAGGAAGTTCGCGCGGGACTCGCGCGTGCCGAGCAGGAAGATGTGGACGCCGTGCTGGTCGTTCCCCTCACCTACACATGCAGCGGCATCCTGATCCCAGAACTTATCAAGACGGATCTCCCCCTCGTGATCTGGAACACCCAGGAGGCCCGCGAAATAACCGCCAGCTATGGCTTTGACGATCTGCTGATGAACCATGTCGCCCAGGGGACCCAGGATTTGAGTTGCGTGCTATTGCAGAAAGACCGTACCTTTGGCCTGGAGTCCGGGCATTGCGAGGACGGCGCCGCCCTGGCCCGGATCGGGGAATGGCTGGAGGCCGCCCGGGCCTGCCGCTTTGCGAGAAAGCTGCGCGCTGGCCGGTTGGGCCGGCCCTTCCTGGGTATGGAAGATTTCCGCTACGATCCCGCGGCGCTGGAAAAGGACTGGGGGGTGGCGGTGGTGGAGCTGGAGACGAGCAGATTCCTCGAACACATCCAGGGAGTCGGCGCGGCGGAGGTCGCCGCCACGCTCGCCAGGGATCGCGAATCCTACGAGCTGGCCCCCGATCTCACCCCGGAGATCCACGGCCGTTCCGCGCGGCTCGAACTGGCGCTCAGGAATTGGATCGCCGAGGAGCGGCTGGACGCCTTTACCATGAACTTCAGCGATCTGCTTGAGGTTCCCGGCCTCGGCACTCTGCCTTTCCTTGGCATCAACAAGCTCATGGCCGAGGGGCTGGGTTACGCCGGGGAAGGCGACGTGTTGCGGGCCGCGCACATGGCCCAGTTGCGCGCGCTCAGCGGGGCGGCGAATTTCACCGAGATCTACACGGTGGATTACCGCAGCGACCGGCTGCTGATGAGCCACATGCAGGAGTGCAATCCCGCCCTGGCCCGGCATGACCGCAAGATCCGTCTGGTGAAGAAGGACTTCTGGGCGCCGGGCATCGAGCCCTACGCGGGGATGTGGTTCACCCTGGAACCGGGGCCGGTAACGCTCACCACGTTAAGCATCGGCCCGGATGGCAGGTTCTTCTACATCGCCTACGAGACTCGGATCGAGGACCTGCAACCCCTGCGCAACCTGGACATTCCCCATTGGATCGTGCGGCTGGAGGAACCGGCCGGAGAGTTCCTGAACCGCTACTCCCTGGCCGGGGGCGCGCATCACCTTGTCGCGGCTCCGGGCCATCACGGTGCGCGCCTCCGCAAGCTGGCGCAGCTCCAGCGTTTCGGTTTCAAGGATCTGCGGCGTGGCTGAGGACACCAAAACTTTCATCGCCATGGATCTGGGGGCCAGCCGCGGCCGCGTTGTGACGGGAGTGCTCCGCGACGGGTGCCTCAGCATAGAAGTGGTCCACCGCTTCGAGCACGCCGCGCAACCGGCCGGCGGGCGCAAGCGCTGGGACTTTGAGCTCATCAACCGCGAGATTGACCGGGGGCTTTTTGCAGCCGCCGAGCGGGCCGGCGGGGGGGAGATAGCCTCCTTGAGTTGCGACAGTTGGGCCCAGGATTTCGGTCTTGTGGACGAAGCGGGCCGGCTGGCTTACGCTCCCGTGTGCTACCGCGACTCCCGTACCCAAGGGATGCCGGGAATCCTTGCCAAAACCCTGCCGCCCGGTGAAATCTTCCGTCAAAACGGCTCGACCCTCTCCCCGATCACCACCCTGTGCCAGCTCGCGGCCATGGTCAGGGACGAGCCGGAAGTCCTCCACCGCCCCGTCACCCTGCTTTTCGTCGCCGACCTCATTCACAGCCGGTTGTGCGGATCGCGGGTCACGGACGCCACTTTTGCCACGGCTTCGCAGTTGCGGAGCCTGCGCCACGATGGCTGGAACCGGGAAATCCTCTTGAAGTTGGGTATTCCCCAAGGTGTCCTCCCGCCGGTGCTCAAGGCCCCCGCCGTCATCGGCAGAGTGCGCGCGGAAGCGGCGCCGCATCCTCGACTCATCGGGGTGCCTGTCATCGCCGGCGCTGGCCACGACACCGCCGCCGCCTCGGCCGCCATCCCCTCCCTGGGCGACGGCACGCTGTTCCTGATCCTGGGCACCTGGGCCATGCTCGGCTGCTGTCTGGGGGCGGAACCTCAGGAGCGGCACCTCACTGACGATTCGCTGGCGCTGCTGGGCCTGCCATGGCGGCGCTGGGGTCTCTTCGCGGGCTGCACCGGCATGTGGCCCCTGCAGGAATGCCTGCGCGAATGGAGCACCGGAGGCCTTGATCTTGGCTACGAGGCTTTGGAACTCGCGGCGCAAAAATTCCCGAGCGAGATCGCGGTGGATCTGGGCGCGCCGCGTTTCTTCGCCCCATCCCGCATGACCGAAGCCATCGCCACGGCCTGCCGCGAGAGCGGCCTGTCCGTTCCCGCGGCCCCCGGAGAATTCACCGCGCTCATCCTGCGCAGCCTGGCATGGGGAATAGCCGGTAACACGCGGCGCCTCGCCGCCGTTACGGGTCGTGACTTCACCCTCCTGCGTCTGGTGGGGGGAGGCAGCCGCAGCGGCATGCTCTGCCGCCGGTTGGCCGCGAATCTGGGATTTCCGGTATTGGCTGGTCCCGCCGAAGCGACGGCCATCGGCAACATCCTCGTCCAGGCCCGTACTCTCGGCGTCCTGCGCGGAGAGAACGAAACAGCGGAAGTCTTGGAACGCTCTTTCGCTCCGCTGATGGTCGAAGCATGAGCTTGAAACGTGAGGAAGTGCTGGAGCGAGTGTCCGCGCTGCGGCGCGGTTACCGCCGTGTCCGGGACGCCTTGCCTTGGCTGGACGCATCGGTCTGGGAAGATCAGCCGCCTGCTTTTCCCGGCTTCGCCGCAAAGCTCAACACGGATTGCGCGCGGACCGCTCCCGCCAATCCGGCCCTGGCGCCGCAGTTGCGAAAGTTGTGGGAACAGCCTATCCGCATGATCCGTCTGGCTCCGCGGCAGCACGCCCTGGAGTCTTGCGGCGCCCTGCTGGAAGGCATGGAGGCGCTCGGCATGCCGCTGGTGGTCCTGCACACCGACCTGGGTTTCAGCGGCCTGCGCGCGCTCGTGGCCGAGCGGCCGCGGCTCAACATCATCCTGGAGTCGGGCCCCAGGAAACTCATCTACCACCTGAAGGAGGTGAAAGAGCTGCTGAGCCAGACGGCCAACGTCCACCTCTGCACCTACAACTTCGCCAACTGGCGGGGCCACGAAGAGCTGGTCGAAATGGGCTTGGGATCGCGACTGCTGTATGGCAGTCATTGGCCCCTCTATTCCGCGGACGCCGCCATGGGCCCCATCGTCATGGGGAATTTCTCCTGGGAAATTAAGTGCGCCATCGCGGGCAATAACCTGCGCCGCTTGCTGGGCTTGCCCCCCGTCATGGCGGCAGAAGTTGGGTACTCGGTCCCCGCGCCTTTCATCATTGACGCTCACGCTCACAACCTCCAGCCCGGAGCGGGGGGCAGCTATGCCATGCTCACGCCGGACCTGAAGTTCACGCCCGCCGATTGGAGAGCGGTCATGGATGCCATCGCCTTTGATCGGCTCTTCCTGATTCCGGGCGAGGTGTTGGACGATCCGGGCCGCTCCTCCAGGCAGTACACCGCGGAGCTGCGGCGCGGCTTTCCCGGCCGCTTTTCCTATTTCGAGGTTTTTCATCCCGCCGGCGACTCCGCGCACCGCCGCCGCCTGCTGGAGGCCCACGAGGATCCCGACTGCGTGGGGATCAAGATCCACCCCGTCATGCACAAGACCGTGGGGGATGATGAAGCCTATGCTCATGTTTATGAAGTCGCCGCGCGCTTCAAGAAAACCATCATGACGCACAGTTGGGAGATCTCGGACTACAACCCGGAGCAGTACCGGGCCCACCCCGACCGTTTCCGCCGCTATCTTCCGAAGCTGAACGGCCTGCCCTTCGTGCTGGGACACGCCGGGGGCCGGCCCTCCGCCTTTGCGGCGGTGGCCGGGCTGTGCCGGGATTTTCCCGGCGTCCACGTGGACCTGGCTGGGGATTACTTCCACAACGGCGTGGTGGACGCCCTAGCGGCGGCGCTGGGCCACCACCGCGTCCTCTTCGCCACGGACGTGGATTGGTTCGATCCCAGGTGCAATCTCGCCATGGCGCTGGGCTGCGGCCTGCCCGACGATCAGCTTGCCGATGTCCTGAGACTCAATGCGGAACGCGTCTATGGCTCTTGAGAATAACAACCACTCTGGGATGAATCCGAAACTTGCCGGAGACGCGTTGCGGGAATTCCGCCCGGTCATGATGTGGTTCTGGAATTCCAGACTCGAAGATCGCGAGATCAGGAGGCAGATCCGGGAGTTCCGCCAGCGCAGGATTTACGAGTTCTTCGTCCACACCATGTACGGTCTGGAAGTGGAGTACCTGTCCGAAACCTTCTTCGAAAAAATCGCCGTCGCTCTCGACGAGGCGCAAAAAAACGGCATGAAGCTCTGGATCTACGACGAGTACGGCTGGCCCAGCGGCCCTGTCGGAGGACGCTTGCTCAAGGAACACCCGGATCTGCGGCAGAAAGTCCTCGTTTCCGACGGCAACGGCGGTGTTCGCGCGGAGGTGACGGGGGGAGTCCATGCCGCTTGCCGCTGGTCGCCATTCGCCTGGAACCAGGAGGGTTCCCCAAGCAATATGAATGAAAAGGCCATCGCGGCCTTCATTCACCTGACCCACGAGCAGTATTACCGCCGCTTCAAGCGGCATTTCGGGACAACCCTCGCCGGATTCTTCTCGGACGAGGTGGGCCTGTCCTATGTCGGCCTTGCCGTCCAGAAGGCCATCCCCTGGTCGAACCGGCTCGCGGAGCAATTCGCGGAGTTGAACGGCTACCGGCTGGAGCCCCACCTTGGGGATCTGTTTCACGGCAGCGGCGACACCGTTCCGTTGCGCTACGATTACTGGAGGACCGCCGCGCGGGCGTTTGAAAACAGCTTTTCCAGGCAGATCCACGACTGGTGCGAAGCCCGAAAGGTCATGCTCACCGGCCACCTGAACGTGGAGGAATCGCTCCCCGGCGCTCCGTTCATGTCCGGGGATTATCACTCCGTGCTGCGCTGGTTCCACATACCCGGCTGCGATCACATCTTCTCCAAGCAACAGCTCGCCGCCTCTCCGGAGGTCAACATCGCCGGCAAAATGGCCTCCAGCGTTTCCCATCATACGGGCAGGCCGCGCACCCTGTGCGAAACCTTCACGGGAAGCGGCTGGGACCTCACGTTCCAGGATATGAAGCGCGTTGCCGACGGCCTCGCCGTGCTCGGCGTCAACTCCCTGCAGTTCATGGGCGCGCACTACTCCGTCAAAGGGTTCCGCAAAACGCTGTCGGATGCCGGGTACGCCCCCTCCCACGCTTATCAGAGTTCCTTGTGGAAATATTACGCGGACTACTCGGACTACGCGGCGCGCGTCTGCCAGCTCAACTCCCTGGGCAGGCACGACCCGTCGGTGGCGCTGCTCTATCCCATCACCACGCTGTGGTGCGAGATGGACTTCCGCCATCAGGATAAAATGCGGGACGACGAGACCTACCGGTTGAAATGGGAAATCATCCAAAACACCTTCAACGCCCTGACCAACGTCCTGCTGGCCAACCAGAAGGACTTCGACGTTCTGTCAGAATCCGCGCTCAAAGCTGCTGAGGTGCGCGAGGGAAAGATCCACATTGGCGGCGAGGCCTTTGCGGCGCTGCTGCTTCCGGCGGTGACGAGCGTTGACCGGGAGGTTTGGGATAAGGTCCTGGAGTTCGCCCGGCAGGGAGGAACGCTGCTGCTGGTCAATCATTGTCCCACGCAGTCGCCCCACGTAAAATCGTTTCCGCGCGAGTTCGCGGATCACTTCGGTCTCGATCCGGAAGCCATCAACGCCGAGGTGGCGGGTCTGTTTCGCGGCGGTCGCCCGGCGGCCCGGCTGATCCCGTCCGGGAAGATGAGCAACATTGCCTGTCTGATCTCCAACGATCTGCGTTCCAGCCACGGCGTCCTGGCCAATAGAGTGGCCCAGCAGCTCGAAAAGTCCGGCGCCGCCTTGAAGGTTCTCCGCAAGAAGGATCACCGACTATGGATCTGCCGCAGGGCCCTCGAACCACGGTCCTCCGCCACTGGCGCGCGCGCAGAAGTCCAGTTTTTGCTCATCAACCGCTCGGACAAGAAGGTGAAAAACAGCCTCGTGACGGGCCACCCCGTGGAAGCCCAAAAAGTGGATCCCGAAACAGGGCGCAAGCAGCCGCTCGCCGTCGCTAGAGGGGTCGGCGGGAAATGCGCGGTGCCCTTCGATCTGGAGCCCTACGGTTCGGCCTTTATCCGTTTGAAAGAGAGCAAGGTCGCGATATCCACCCAAGGGAACGGCGTCACCTCCGAAACCCAACGCCCCCAGAAAGTAGTCCGCTTGTCCGGCCGCTGGCGCTTCGCCCTGGAAGACGACAACCGCCTGCGTTTGGCCCTGTGGGCCAAACGCAAAAAGGGTTCCCAAAGCGTATTTTCCCCGACGGAGGACGGCAGGTTCATGAAAAAAGGCGGCTGGCTTTCGACGGCCCGAGGCTCAGGACTAGGCCAAATGCACGGTGCCTTCGCGCTCACCAGCTTTCATCCCGGAGAGACCTACCAGGTGCGCGCGGAGTTCCAGATCGAGGACCTGCCCGAACGCCTCCAGTTGGCCATCGAGGAGCTCGGCCTGCAAAACTGCAAGCTCAACGGCGCCGCGCTTCCCCGGGGCAGGGAAAAAATTGTCTGGGACGAAAGCAATATCGTTTTCGATATCCGGGGCCATGTCCGTCGCGGCAAGAATATCTTTGAGTTCGAGACGCGCGTGCCAGAGTGGGAGGGGCCGCACGCGCTGCCCATGGCCGCACTGCTCGGCGCCTTCTTCGTGGATGGAACCGGAGCTTTGATGCGCCCCAAAAAACTTGTCAAAGCCGGGTCCTGGGCGGCGCTGGGATGTCCGCATTACTCAGGCATGGCTCGTTACAGCAGGGATGTTCACCTTCCGGGCCGTTGGGCGAACGGCGCGGCAACCTTCCTCAGCTTAGAGGGCTGCGCCGATGTGGCCGAGCTGTACTGGAACCGCAAGAAAATCGGGACAAGGCTATGGGCGCCCTACGTCTTCGACATTTCCGGACGCATCAAGGAGGGGCTCAATGAGCTGGAACTGCGCATCACGAACACCAGCCACAACTTTTACGGAAAAGTGACTCCGCCGGCGGCCGTGAACCCGACCTACCATCCCCGCGAGAGTTCGGGCGGGAAGCTCCTGCCCGCCGGCTTGTTGGGTGGCGTGAGCCTGCGCGTGTCAGGAGCGCATTCATGAGGTTCAGGATACGCGATGCCTTCGTGGCCTCCTTGCTGTTGATCCTGTCCATGGCCGGCCGGGTTATGGGAGCCGAGCTCTGGGATGACCACGAGGACCTGCCGGAGTGGTTCCGCCGCGGCACAAGCCGTTTCCTGCAGCTCGACTTCTCCGGCTCCGACATTTCCGCGAGGAACTATGCCGCCCTGGGCTGCAACCTCTACCGCATGAACACCCTCAACCTGGAGGGCAACGCGGAACAGGACCATGTCATTGGCGCCATCATGGAAGACCTGGGGCGCAGCGGCGTCCACGCCATGCACTATACGAGCCCCACGGACTGCTTCTTCGACGACCGCCTTTCGAAGGTCGTCCCCGGCATCAGCAGGTTCTACATCAACCTGTTTACTCACTATCCCTGGCTTGAAAACGCGGTGGCGGTGGACTCCAAGGGTGAAAAAGTCATGGCCTACAACAACCCCCAGGATCGCGGCGGCAACGCCGTCCGCAGGGTGGGATGCCGCAATAACCCGGTCTGGCGGGAGTTCCGTGAAAAGTGGTCGCTTTACATGATCGCGGGACCCACAGCGCTAATAAAGGATATTCGTTTTTCCGCCCTGCCGTCACGCGCGCCCATCCATGAGAACGTGGCGGCCCTGTTCATTGATAACGCGGGAGTTCGTCCGTGCTGCTGCGACTTCTGCTGGAACGACTGGCGCGCATTCTGGAAGGAGCGCTTCCCGGACCGGCCCCTGCCGGCCAAGGACCATAATTACTGGGCGTCGCGGGCAGAGCGGCCGGAAGAATTCGCGGCCCACTGGGAGTTTGAGACCGGCCTCGTCACGGCGTTCAACCGCCGCATCACCGATCTGTGCCATGAACACGGGCGCCCCACACAGATCAACGCCGGGCCCGGTCAGAATTTCGCCACCATCGCGCAGCTCCAGGCCGGCGCCGCCGACAGTCTGCTCTGGGAGCTGCTCTACCGCCATCCGCCCTGGGGACGGCTGGCCCCCTGGTACAAGCGCGGACTGGCTGCGGGGCGCGGGCGGCCGGTCTTCGCTGTCACCTATACGGTGCCCCCCACGGATCTGGAGGAGTTCTCCATGCCGGTACTCACCCCGGACTTCACCCGCATGGCCCTCGCCGAGGGTTTCGCCACCCAGGGGATCTACACCTTGTTCACGGAAACCGGAGGGAATTTTTTTACGGCGGTCAGCGGCTACCATCATTTCAACGCCCTGAACCAGGACCTCTATTCTTTTGCCCAGCCCGGCGGGCGCATCGCCATCGTCTTGGCCCTGCGCTCGGGCTTGTTGCTCGGCAGGTTGGATTCCTGCATGGACCCCCTGGTGAGTCGGCTCATGCGGGCGGGGCTGCCCGTGGAAATCATCACCGAATCCGACATCAACGGCGAACTGCGCGACCATTTTGACATCGTTATCGCCCCAGACCTCACCTGCGCCACCGACGCCCTGGTGGAGGCCCTGGCGCGTTTCCACGCGCGCGGCGGCGGGCTGATGATCGCGGAGGATTTCGCCACGCGCGATTGGAACTGCCGCCCCTGGACCAGCGCCGCGGCGGCGGACCTCCTGGCCGGGGCCAAGGCGGGCGCCCCGTCGCTGCGGCTGTTGAATCGCTACGGTGCCAACCTGGGAGATGCGGAGCTTCTGAACCTGGTCGCCCAGGCCGGCGCAGGAAAACCACCTCAACGCCTGGTCTGGGAACAAGGCGGCGACGAGGATTGCATCATCAACGCATTGAAGCACCCGCGGCTGGGCCTGGAGAGCTTCCATATCGTCAACTTCAACTACTCCATGAACCCGGCCTGCTTGCTGCGCAGCACGTCCGAAAGCGTCGCCTGGGATTTCTGGTCCGCCCCCGGCAAGGCCCCGGGCATGAAAATCTACATCTACGGCCGGGAGGTGGGTGGCGGCTGCGACCTCGACATCGCGGTGAACGGACAGCGCGTGGTTCTACTCAAGGCGGGGACGCTGGGGCACCAGGATCTGCACGAAGGCTTCCCCGTGGAGTTGCCGCGCTGGATCGGCGTGGATCTTGCGGGGGTGGAGCTGAAAGCGCTGAACCGCGTCGTGCTCACCCCCGCGGCGCAAGGCCAGGGAGGGTTCGTAATCTACATAGATCCCCAGGGTACGCAGAGATCGGCCTGCAGGACCGCGGAAGCGGCGGCACCGTGGAGTGAGGACCTCGCCCCCGGTATTCCCGGGGTGCAACGCGGTAGTTACACCATGGCTTGCGCCGCCCAGGAGCCCGCCGCGTGCCCCCTCAAAACCCAGCCGGCGCCCCTGCGGGGCGCGCGGCTCACCCTGGCGGGATACGGGCGAGACTGGGATGCCGTCGTCCTTTCCCCCGACGCCCCGGCGGCGCGGCCCGCCATCGCCCATTCCAGCGCCGGGCTGACCCTGACCCTTCCCGAAGTCTCTATCTACTCCGTCGTGCTGTTGGGGCGCGACCCCAAGCAGTTGGCGGCCCTGGCGGACAGGAACGGCGAGCCCCGGAGCATGCCTTCGGCCCGCGTCGTCAACCGCGGCCAGCGCGCGCGCACCCAGGGCGTCGAACAAGCCATCGTCGGATTCACCGCCTCATCCTCCCACGCCGAGTATCCCGTCACATCCCTTGGATCCGCCCCCTGGGTGGACGGCACTCCCGACGCATACCCCGACTGGGTGGAGGGCCGGTTGGAAGGTCCGGTGACGGCCAACAGGATCACAGTTACTTTCGAGGGCGTGCGCGTGAGCCGTGATTTCGAGATCCAGGTTGAAAAAGATCAGGCGTGGGTGAGGGTGGGAGAAGCACAGGACAACACCCAGCCTACCTACTCCTGCGAATTTCCTCCCATGGTAACGAGCCGCGTGCGGGTACTCATCAAAAAAGGACTCGCCTTTGACCCGAGGTATTCGAGCCTGAGCGGCATCCAAGTTTTTCACAGGGAGAACTAAGGAGATGCGCCCATGATGCCATCCTTTTCCACGGCCCGTTGGGTTCCGGCCCTGCGTCTTGTTTCCCTGCTGTTTTTGGCCATGCAGGCGGGCTGGGCCGATCTCAAGGGCTCGGGAAACATCGGCTTCGATGCTGAGGGCGACGGGGCGGTGGAGGGCCTGCTCAATACCTCGGGCCTGGGAATCGGCACCGTGAGTCCAGGGGCCAATCTCCATGTGCTGGGCAATGCCGCCGTTTCCGTCAATGTCGGCATCGGCACCTCGGCCCCCGCCTCATCCCTCGACGTTATGAGCACTTGGGGCCTGCCGCCTCAGACGGTTTCCGCCAACACCACGC
Organism: bacterium; assembly: GCA_023261545.1. Lineage (GTDB taxonomy): Bacteria > Planctomycetota > JADGBV01 > JADGBV01 > JADGBV01 > JAHFOS01. Next base: position 14,904 of record JAHFOS010000002.1, on the reverse strand, counting down.
TTTCCGGAAACTCGGTGATTATCGCGAACGCCTCCAGCAATATCACCCTGACCCTGCCCTACGCGGGCAATTGCGAGGGTCGGATGTACCTCGTCAAAAAGGCGCCCTCTTCTTACGACCTCCATGTGGAGGGCGGCGGCAATCTCATTGATAACCTGGAGACAGCCCTCATCACCTCGGCATCTTCCAACAATGGCCTGTCCCTAATCTCCAACGGCCGGCAATGGCTCGCCATTGGCGGTGCCACCACAGCCTCCACCTTCGGGATGAACGGAAACCTGGTGGGATATTGGAAGTTTGAGGAAAGCTCTGGAAATACCGCCGCAGATTCGAGTCGCTATGGCAACAGTGGAACCTTGGGTGGGGGCATGAGCTTTTCCAGCAATAGTCTCACGGGGAAGGTTGGCAAAGCGCTGTCATTCTCGGACGGCGGGAACGACCACGTGAACCTTGACAATATTCCAATCGTGAGCGCCACTGGCGCCAAAATGACAGTTGTATTCTGGATGAAATGGGACGGCGTGAGCGGTGGGATGCCTTTCGGGTGGAACATCTACGACCTCTGGTTCAACGGCACCACCTTCGGCTTCAATACGGGCAGCAGCGATGTAACGGGGATTTCGAGCAATGCCATGGGTGGCGTATGGGTCCACGTCGCAGCCGTTTTTGTTCACAACGTCGCCCCCACAACGACCAACGTGGAACTCTACATCAACGGTGTGAAGCAGACGCTCACCCTTTACTCCGGCACCGTCAACATTCGGCCCATAACATCTATCGCTCGCATCAGCGGCTGGCGGGGCGATGATACCTTGGCTTATCGCATTGGGACGTACATGGACGAGGTGCGCATCTACGACCGCGCCCTCAGCGCCGACGAGATCCGCACCCTCTACGATGCCACCAAGTGAGTTTTTGATTTGCGGGCCGCGCGCGAGGGGTGGCCGGAACGGCGCGCGCCGCCGCTTTACCCTCATAGAACTCTTGGTAGTGATCGCCATCATCGCCGTGCTTTTTTCGCTTCTACAGCCGGCCTTGCGGAAAGCTTTGGAGATTGCCCGCCAAACCGCCTGTGCCTCTAACCTCCGGCAATGTGGGGCGGCGGCGATGATGTATGTGGGGGACTGGAAGAACCGCATGCCCATCGCCGCCAAGATCGGCATCCCCGACGTCGAATGTGAGTGGGCTCGGGATATCTTCCCTTATCTCCACAACGGTGAGTCCGCCGGCCCCGGCGATCTCCGGCTGTGCACCGGCGTGCTCCATTGTCCCAGCACGAAGTATGAAGGCAGCGTCCTCGTGGCTAAGCTCGGATATGGTTGGAACTGGTATTACATGGGATATTACGAGGCGAATCCCATGGCGCAGTTCCAACACCAGAAGCTCACGGATATCACGCGCCCCGGTGATAGCCTGCTGCTTGGCGACACGACGGACTGGTACAGCGGGCTCTGGCAACTGGCTTACATCTATTCGCCCCTGCACGCTACCCACCCCGTCTACACCCTTTATCCACCCGTCGGTGACCGCCACGGCGAGGGCATCAACCTGCTCTGGGGCGACAGCCACGTTGCCTGGATGAGCCAGACAGCCCTGATGTCCGGCGAGAACGGGGACCCCGATTGGTATTTCCAGAGGGTGAAGTGAAGGCGGACGGAAAACTGCCCCAGGATCCGCCTGCCTCCGTCGTGGATCCCCCGCCTCCGCGCTTGACCCTGCGCAGGTTCCTCAAGGTGTTGGGGTCCTATCTGCCTTACCTTCGGCCCCACAAGGCCGAACTGGCGCTGCTCTTCATCGTGCTGCCCCTGGCCGCTTCCGTCCTGGTGCTCGTGGTTCCCCTGTGCACCAAGATGGCCCTTGATATCGCCCTTCCGCAGCGCAACGTGGGGCTGGTGGTGACCCTGGCCCTCGTGGCCCTGGGGTCCATCGTGCTGGAGCGGACCGCCATGGTGCTCGTCCGTAACACCATCTCCGCACATCTGCGGATCCGCATCCATTCCGCTCTCGGCGCGCGTTTCTACGAGAACATGCTGGGGCTCAGCATGAACTATCATCACCACACGCCCGTGGGCGAAAAAATTTTTCGCTGTTCCACGGATGTCGCCGACGTGTCGGAAATGCTGGGAACCAGCCTGCCGATGTTCGTCCAATACGCCTATCAGTTCCTCTTCACGATGCTGGCCCTGTGCTTGATGGATTGGCGTCCCGTGGCCATCGCCCTCACCTGTGCTCCCCTCTTCCTCCTGATCGCCCAGGTGATCTTCAACCTCTACCGCGGGGTGGACAGCCGCCTGCGCCTGCGCGGCCAGTCCCTCACGGCGCGGCTGGAGGAGAGCCTCTCGGCCCTGGCGGTCATTTTGGCTCACGGCACCCGCCGCAGGGAGCAGTTGCGCTATCGCCGTGAGCTGGCCCGCTATTCGGTCGCCAATATGCTCCATGGATTCATGCTGCAGGTCAGCATTTTCTTTGCCTGGCCCTCGGGTCTGCCGGCCCTTTTCTCGGGCTTCGCCATGGGCCTTTGCGGCTACTGGGTGGTGAACGGGGAACTCAGCCTGGGGCAGTGGCAGGCGCTCAGCCATCTCGTCATCCAGCTCATCCTGCCCATGGGCATCCTCACCTACTACTATCAGCAGATGCGGGTGCTGATGGTGCCGGCGGAACGCATCCTCGCCGTGCTCGACCTCGCGGATCGCGTCCGCGAGCATCCCGGCGCCACGGATCGTCCGCTGCGGGGGAGCATCGAATTCCGCGACGTTCATTTCGCTTACGACCCGGCCAAGCCTGTTTTGCGGGGGGTCTCGTTCGTGATTCCGGCTGGCAGCCGCACGGCTCTGGTGGGGCCATCGGGCATCGGCAAGTCCACGATCATGAACCTGTTGTTGCGTTTCTTCGATCCCGGACGGGGGCAGATCCTCGTGGACGGAGTGGATCTGCGCCACGTCCAGCTTGCTTCCTATCGGGGGCAGGTCGGCATCGTGCTGCAGGAACCCGTGCTTTTCCCTGGAACCGTCGGTGAAAACATCCTCTACGGAGCCCCCCACGCCACGGATGACGTCCTGAAGAAGGTGGCCCAAGTCACCGGCCTGGAGGAAATGGTGGGCGCTATGCCGGCGGGATTCGCGACCCCTCTCCAGGGGAGCGGCGGCCTTTCCCTTGGCCAGAAACAGAAGCTGACCGTGGCGCGCTGTCTCGCGCGCTCCCCTCGGATCGTCCTGCTCGACGAGCCCACGGCTCTCCTGGACGCGATCTCCAAGGGGGAAGTCATCGAATCGCTGGAACGTGCCGTCGCGGGACGCACGGCCGTTTTCATCTCCCACGAGCTCGCGACCCTGCGCAACATGGATCACATCATCGTGTTGAACGATGGCGTTGTCGCGGAACAGGGGACACACGGGGAACTGCTGGAGCGCGCAGGGCTTTACCACGGGCTTTGGCACATGCAGCGGGAGGAGGCCGGTGGCGTCCTCGTCTGAAGCGCAGACACCTGGCGAATGGCAATCCGGCGCGGGGGTCCTGGCCTTGGGCCGCATCCTGTGGCGCTACCGGCCTTTTTACGCATCTTTGTGGCCCAGACTCCTGCTCATTCTTCTGCTCGCGCCCCTGGCCGGCACGGTGATCAGTGCCGCGGGCTCGCTATGGACGGTCCTCCTCATGGACGAGGCCTTCCCGAGAAGGAGCTTCGCCATGGTGGCGGGGCTGGTGACGGCCATCTTCGCCACGGGCTTACTGGCTCACGCCAACAACCTCATCCAAGATTTCATGCGCTATAGCATCAAGGCGGAAGTCCTGCGCCGTCTCGGCGCGCGCTTCTACCAGAAGCTGATGACGCTCTCTCTGGGCTTTCACGAGGCCCACCCCGTAGGCGAGCGGATCTACCGCGCTTCCGGCGATGTCACCGACACCTCTCACATGCTCGGAGTTTCTTTGCCTATAGCGGCCGCCATGACGCTCCAGTCCTCGGTCACCCTGTTGATGACCGCGATGATCGACTGGCGCCCCATGGTGGTCATCCTGATCTTTCTGCCTCCCTATTTCTTCCTGGCCCAGCATATCGCCACCCGTTGGCGGGTCCTGGACCGCCGCCGCCGAGAAAACCAACAAGAGGTGACGGCCCAATTGCAGGCGACCCTCGCCGCCGTTCACGTGGTCCAGGCCTCGACGCAGGAGCGCGGCGAGAAGGCGCGCTACACGGGAAAACTGGCCCGCTATCTGCGCTCCTTCTTCCAGTGGCTGGGAATGAACGCCATCAGCGAGGCCTACGTCATTCCCGCCGGCCTGGCCAGCATTTTCGCCACCGGCACGGGATTGCTTTGTGGGATCCTCGTGATCACCGGCGAGCTCACCGTGGGGCAATGGCTGGCCTTGCAGATCCTGATCAGTGGTGCGCTGATCCCCGCCGCGAGCGTGGTGATGCACTACCAGACTCTGCGGCGCGAGCTGGTTTCCGCCGAGCGTGTCCTCGAAATCCTCGATACTCCCCCCGCCTTTCTTGAGCCTGCGAAAGGCGTGCATCCGCTCCGGCTCGATGGCGCCATCGAGTTGCGCGACGTCAGCTTCTCCTATCCAGGAAGTCCGCCGCTGCTCAAGGATCTTTCCCTGCGCATCGAGCCCGGCGAGAAGGTCGCCTTCGTCGGGCCCTCGGGGTGCGGAAAAACGACGCTGCTGGGACTCCTGCTGCGTTTCCACGAGCCCGACTCCGGCACGATTCTCGTGGATGGTTGGGACCTCCGGGATCTGGATTTGGACGCCTACCGGCGCAAGACCGGCGTCGTCTTGCAGGATCCACGGCTTTTCGCCGGAACGATGCGAGACAACCTCACCTACGGTTGCCCCAGCATTGGCGAGGGCAGTATGTGCTCGGCCCTGGAGGCCGCGGACTGCACGGGCTTTGTGGAGCAGCTTCCCCTTGGCCTGGATACACCCATGGCCGAGAAAGGCGATCTCTCGGGCGGACAGAAGCAGCGCCTGACGCTGGCCCGGGCACTGGTCCGTCATCCCGACCTCCTCATTTTGGACGAGCCATTGTCTGCGCTGGACGCCCAGACCGGCCGCAAAGTCTCCGACGCCTTGGAGTGGGTAGCCCAAGATACGACGGTAGTGATGGCGACGCACCGGCCGGCTTCCAGTTGCAACGTGGATCGCATTTTCGTGATCGAGAACGGACGGATCTCTGACACCGGAACCCACGAGGAGCTGCGGGAGCGCGAGGGCTGGTATCGGCGCGCGGTGCTGGCTGGCACGGGCCGGAGCAACAGCCGGGAAACCGTTGAGTATGCAGGAGGTTGACGATGCCGGTCTCATGGAAAAAACGCCTCTACAATCGCACGCCCCAGCTCGTGATGCTGGCCGGCTACTTGCTCGGCACGGGCATTCTGATGGCGGCGGCCTCAACCTGGTTCATCGAGACGCAGGTCTTCAGCCAGGGGGTGGCGACGATCCGCCCCGCCGTGGACGAAGTGCGCCGTGACGTGGACGTCGTCGTCACGCGGCGCTTTCAGCGCATCGGTGCGGGGGTTCAAAAAGGGGAGCCCCTGCTCGAATGGATCGAAGATCCGGAAATCGTTGCCAGCCGTCGTCTAGTCCACGATCTCGAAGATCCGCTGCGTCTTCTCGACAAGGCGTCCGGTCCGCGAGCGCGCGAGCGCGCCGCGGAGTTGCGCCGGATTCGCCAGGACTTTGCTGGATCCGCCGCTGTTCCGCAGAAACTCGCGGCGTCCGGGAACGGCTGGCTGGTGCGACAGGAGGGAGAACGAGCGGACGATGCGCCGGCGGCCGCGGAAGAGATCCTGGCGGCGGGAGCGCCCCTGGCGCGCATCGCCCACCTGCGAGAAATCGCAGCCGAAGTCGTTGTCTCTGGAGATCGGCTGCCGATCCTGGCGGCGGGCGACACCAGTGCGCTTCTTTTCGCCGACTGGGATGCCGAGAACATTCCCGCCGAGGTGCGGGCCATTACCTCGACCGTCGTCCTCCAGATCCCCCTGTCCAAGTTCGCTGACCGCGAACGCGCGCACATGAAAGAAAACGCCACCCTGGCTCTACGTCTTTTCGAGAGGGAGATAACGGCGCGGATCACCCTGGGAAGGGATACGGCGAGTTTCTCTCTCGAGCTACAGGATCTGCCGTCCTTCCTAGCCCGGCAGATCCGGTCCAATCATTCTTTGGCCTTTTCTCTTCCCGGCCTCGGCGACAAGAGGCTGGAGGTCAAGCCGGGGTCCATCCAGTCCAAGATTTCCCTGAAGTTGAACGAACGGCACCTGCGTCCCGCGCTGCGCGAAGCTCTGGAAAAACGGCTGGCGGCGGGCGATTCGAGCCTCGGCACCTCGAACTGCCGGGTGCAGGTGGAAACGCGATCCCTTTTCTACCGGCTCTTCAGCTCCTGAAAGAAAAACATGCGCCATTTCCTGATATGCTGCCTTCTGCTGGGCCTCCCCGAGCTGGGCGCCGCGCAGGAAAAGGTCGGAAAACGGCCGTATGAGCTGGATTGGGCGCAGCGCAGTACCGACGACCATCCACCGCTGGTGGATTTCGAGAGCCTGAGCGGCTGGAAAGTCGAGGTCAAGGACTCGATGGCGTCGTTCGAGTGCACGCGAGAGCAGCAGATTTGGGGTGACCACGTCGGAAAATTGAGTTACCGCGCTGATAAGCCGGGAGTCTCTCCGGAAGTGCGCATCCTGTCGCCGGAACCCATTCTCATCACCCAGCCCTTCGATGCCGTGACCCTCTGGATCTACGGCAACACCTGGTCCTACACCCCCGATCCGACCACGCCCATGGTCGGTGTTTCAGTGTTGTTCGAGGACGCGGTGGGAAAAGAGTTCGAGGTGGTCCTGACGACGGTCATCTGGGAGGAGTGGCACATGTGCCATAAGCGTTTGACTCCGGATCAGATCAAGGCGGTCGCGGGCGGCGCGAAATTCAAGGGTTTGCGCGTCACCAACGGCACGAACATGGAGGATCGCTACCTGTATTTCGACAATCTGGCGATTTTCCTCGAACAGTTCCCGCCGCTCACCTTCAAGCCGCGGCCTGAGCGCGGCATCCCCATGTTCCCTGGCCAGGGTGTGGGCACGAACACGGGTCCGGGCAAGCTGCCGTTCCCGACGCGGCCTGAAACAATCCTTCCCGAGAACCTGACCAAGGACTTCAAGACGAGTGTGCATCAGGATGGCGAGGCTTTCGTGTTCGCCTACGAGGGAAAAGATGGCAAGCTCAGTTACAGGCTGGAGCCCAAGACCGGGCGCTTCTCTGATATTACGCTGCGCTTCGAGGGCCGCGGCGGCGAGGTCCGGCCCTGCGTGGGTGGCGGCGTACTCCTGGCTGGAGCCAAGGAGGCTCTGATCCCGGACAAGGCCGAGCATCTTGGCACGCAAGTGCGCGATGGCGCCGTGATTTCAAGCTGGCGTTTCTCGGCCGGGATGGAAACGGCGCAGGTCACGCATAGCTATAGGCTTTGGGGCAAATCCCTGGTGCTGGACACCTTCTCCGCCGGGGGCAATGTGGCCGAGATCCGCTTCGGCAGGGCAGCGGGCCTGGACTCGCCCAGGCTGGTGGGCCTGCCCTACTACACCTACGACCAGCCGCTGGCGAGGCCGGCCGTGGTGGTCTCCGGGCCGGAGAATAGGCCCTTGTTCCTCGCGGGCCATATTGACTGGAACCTGTCGAACGCCAGCACGCTCTGGGCCGAGAACGCCATAGCGGACGGCGTGGCGGCCTACAACGGTGGCGTGCGCTACATCCCCAAGACCGACGGCACGCGGAACGATGGCTTCGATCGCTTCTTCCTGGTGGCGTCCCCGCGTTTTGAAGAGGTGCTGCCCGTGATCCCCAACCCCGTGTCGCCATGGAAACAGATCACGGGCTCCCGGGTCTGGGTTGCGCATGGCGCGGGCAACCGCGAGAGCGACGTGGCCTACTGGACCCGGATGCATCGTTACGGCCTGAGGGAGCTCATCGTCACGGACCACGAGACCGGCTGGCGGGACGGCGGCGAGAGTTTCACCTTCCGCACCCGGACCGCCCCCGGCAAGGGCGGGGACGAAGGCCAGTTCAGCTACGCGCGGGTGATGCAGGACAAGCTCGGCTTCGTGTACGGACCGTACACCAGCTTCGTCAACATCGCGCCCGTCAACGAATTCTGGAGCGCAGACCTCATCAACCGCACCCAGGACCATGAGCTGCAGCGCGGGTGGAACCGCTGTTATATCCCCAAACCCGCGCGCGCGGTCGAATACTGCGAGTTGCTGGCCCCGCTCATCCAGAAGAAATTCCGCTTTTCGGCCTCCTACTGCGACGTGCACACAGCGGTCCCGCCGTGGGATCTCGTGGACTATGACGCGCGCGTGCCGGGCGCCGGAACCTTCGCGGCGGTCTTCTATGCCTACGGCGAGATCATGTTGCACGAAAAGAAAGCCTGGAACGGCCCGGTCTATTCGGAGGGCCGAAACCACTTCGAGTACTGCGGGCTCACCGACGGCAACTACGGCCAGGATCAGTATTACCAGTTCCCCAAGAACCCGTGGCTGGTGGACTTCGATCTGCGCCGCATGCACGATCTATGCTGCAACTTCGGCATGGGCAGCCCGGGTCAGTTCTACGGCCAGGATTTCGGACTTGGCGAGATGCCCGCTGAGATGGACGCCGTGGACCGCTTCCTGGCCGCGACCGTGGCCTTCGGACACCCCGGCTTTCTCGTGGGGGGACAGGCCCGTGCGCTCCGCAGCTACTACATGCTGCAGCAACTGCAGTGCCGCTACACCCAGGCGAGAGCGCTGGAGATCCTGTACGCGGCCGCGGACGGAAAACTGCTGGACAGCAGCGCGGCCGTGGCCGGCGGCGCTTACCAGCGCTCTCAAGTCGCGACGAGATACGACGGGGGCTGCATGACCGTGGTCAATGGCAACCCCGTGGAACGGATGCGGGTTCACGCCTTTGGCCGCCAGCTCGACTTGCCGCCCAACGGCTACGCGGGCTGGACCGGGGATGGTGCCCTGGAGGTGTTCAGCGGTGACGTGGAGGGCCGGCGCTGCGACTATGCCGCGACCCCCGCTTACATCTACATTGACGGACGCGGCCGCTTCACGCGCTTCTCAAAAGCCGCTTGCAGCGGTGCCAGCGTGTGCCGGATCCTGCCCGGAAACCGCTTCGAGGTCTTCCCCCTGGGCCATGGCGACTGCGGCTTCGCCACCCGTGCCATCAGTGCCGTGGCGCTCGATGAGGAGTCTAAGGAGATCGGGCCGGCGGAGATCAGGGACGCGCGCGGCCTCACCTACGTCATGCCGGTCAAGGGGGCGCTGAGCTATATGATCCAAGGCGGATCCCCCGCCGAAGGGATCGCGCTAAGGTGCGGGCGCGATACGGTTGTGGCCGGCGAGGAAGTGATCGTTCAGGGCAGGGAATCCCACACCGCCGCGATACCCGGCGACGCCAAACCCGGAGAGCGCCTATGGCTGCAGTTCGAGGCTTCCTGGATCGACTTCACCGTGACAGCACTGACCGACTTGGATCTGCGCCTTACGGAAAATACCCGCTTGGCCGCGACCCTGACCAGCAATCTGCCCCAGGAGGCGGACGCCGAGGTGCGCGTCGCGGGCGTGGCGCGGACGCTCAGACTTGTACCGAGGACTCCGGCTCCCGTCGTCCTGGAGCTGAAGCCGCCCGCACAGGAATGCCTCGAAACACTGACCTTCATTGCGACATCCGGCGGCTTCGAGCAGCGCGAGGAGCTGGTGATGGCCACGGTCAAGGACTACGCCGTTCTCGCCGGGCTGCCGGGCGACTGGCGGCCCGGCATCCGCTACCGGGGCCAGGGCGAACAGGCGAACCTTGGCGATAGCGGCGCCATGATTAACGCTCAGGAGAGCCTCACCAGCGGCGGTGTGGCGAAGAAGGGGATCTTCATGCATCCGCCGTGGAAAGGCGGGGTCGGCTACGCCTTCGTGGGCTACGCCCCCCTGACCCTGCCGGTTGGGCCAGAGGCGGTTTTCCGCGCCCTGGTGGGCAAAGGCGATGGCAGCAACCCCGGCGACGGCCTGCTCTACAAGGTTCTCGTCGTGGACGAGCAGGGCAGGGAAAGCCTCGCCGGCGAGAAGGCCGTGACCGCGCACGCCTGGAGCCCCATCGAGGCGGATCTTTCCGCCTGGGCGGGCAAAACCATCCGCCTCAAACTTGCGGCGGACGTGGGAAAGAACGACAATCCCGAGGGTGACTGGGGTTGTTGGGCCGAGATGCGCATCACGAGCAAGGACAAGGTCCTGCGGCGCACCCTGCAACATGGCGAAGAGGCGATGAAGACCGAGGCCGGCCCCATGCCCATCAAGGGCCTCACGCCCGAGTTGTTGCGGGGAGCAAAACGGGGCTGGCTGCACTACGACGGCATGGGGCTCTCCGGCGGTTCGGGCCCCTATGGCAGCTCCGGAGAGCTTAACGGAGTGGATCTCGGTCCCATGACCGGGGCCAACGGCGACGAAGGCCGGGAGATCTGGGCGGAAAACGTGTCCCTGCCACTGACGCCGGCGGCCATCGCCAAGCTCGATATATCCAACCAATTTGTGTTGAAGAACACGGGCAAGGACTTCTTCAAGGTGCGCCGTTTCTGGCTGGAGCTGGAGCTTGCGGATGGCCGAAAATGCTCCTCGGATATTTCCGCGTCGGCCCGCACCCAGCCACCGGAATGGCTGCACGCGGAGGGAACAGGCGTGCCCTTCGGGAAGGACATCACCATCGCGATCTGGTTCCGGCCGTGAAGCGCCCTTCCGTATCACACGGTCGCGGAGGCGACGCTGGAAGCCGAAGTCCCGGATCGCCGCAGCGATGGCTGGCCCAGGCCGCCAACTGTCTATCCGCCAATTTTAACAGGAGAGCATTATGAGAACCACGATGATGATAAAAAACGTCTTTGGCCATGCCGTCTATTTCGCGGGGCATGCTTGCGCGCGTGCGGAAAGGACGTGGACGAGCGCCCTCTTCCTGGTCATGGCCGGGACCTCTGGCCTAGCGTCCGTATGCGCGGATGACAACTGGAGCTTCGACGTGGACGGAAACTCCCGGGGGTGGGAGGCCGCCTATGGAATCCATTCCATGGAAGCCCGTGGCGGAACGCTGCACCTGAAGATGGACCCTTTTGATCCGCAATTGCTTTCTGGAAAGGAAGCTCTGAACCTGAAGGCCGAGGATTTTCAGGGTTTTGAGTTGCGCATGAAGTCCGCTGTAGCAGGGAGGATGCAGTTGTACTGGATCACGGTTGAGTCGCCGGAGTGGTTCGGCCCGGACAAGAAAATGGTCGCCTGCAATATCATCGGCGACGGGGGTTGGCACACCTACCGGATAGCCTTGAACGGCCAACCTGCCTGGAAAGGAACCTTGACCCAATTGCGCTTCGATCCTATAGAGGGAGCCGCGGGGCTTGTCACCGGCAAGAACCAGAAAGAGGTGGAGTTCGAGATAAAGTATATGAAGCTGTACAAAGAGACACTAGGGACACTAGGAGACTGGACCTTCGATGCGGATGGAGATGCCAAAGGATGGGTGGCCTATTACGGCATCCATTCCATGGATGTGAGAGGCGGGACCCTGCACCTGAGAATGGATCCTTTTGACCCGCAACTGATGTCCGGCATGGAATCGCTGAAACTGAAGGCGGATGACTTCCAGGGCTTCGAAGTGCGGATGAAAGCGAAGGAGAAGGGATACATGAATTTATACTGGGTCACCGTGGAGTCGCCGGAGTTTTATGGCTCTGATAAAAAAGTGGTCGCCTGCGATATCATCGGCGACGGGGAATGGCATACCTACCGGCTCCCCTTGAACGCGCATCCCGCCTGGAAGGGCACCCTTAAACATCTGCGCTTCGACCCGATAGAGGGAGCCGCGGGGCTCGTATCCGCCAAGGACCAGAAGGAGGTGGACTTCGAGATTGAGTACCTGAAGCTCTACAAGGATGCGGACAAGGGCCATCCGTAATAGGGTGATTTTGTAAGTTGAAAAAAGCCCCAATGTCATTGAGCTTCAAAATCAGTGAGCGTTCAAATCTGCTGAGAAGCCGCTCACCGTTCGCCCTGAGCTTGTCGAAGGGGGAACGGTGTGAGGTTTCGGCCCATTCATGCTTCGACAGGCTCAGCACGAACGGGCCTGGCTGCTGATCCCGTAATAGCTTAATGACATTGAAAAGAGCCCAATTAAAAAACCATTGCTATTGGAGATTACGCACATGCCCCCCCCAGAGATCCTTTGAAGTGACGCCTCGGACGATGCGCCGGATAGGCCATGCCTGCTGGACGGCGCGGTGGGCGGTCGTCCTGGGATTCCTGAGGTGGGTATCCGTAGGGAGGCTTTGCGCGGACATTATCTCCAATTCCGGCAACATCTACTTCGATGCCGGTGCTGACAATACCAGGGAGATGACGTTAAACGGATCGAAGCTCGGCATAGGAACCACGGTCCCTTCGACGAACCTCGAGGTGCAGGGCAACACCTATATCTCGAACAACCTGGGCATCGGCACCGCCAACCCTTCATCCACTTTGGAGGTCAGCGGCAGCGTGGGTTTTTCTATCCAGAGCGTGAGCTCCAACACAACGCTGAGCGGCAACACCTGCCTCCTGGCCGACACGTCGAGCGCCAACCTCACGCTCACCCTGCCCTATTCCGGCAACGTGGCGGGAAGACAGTACAGCATCAAGAAGATCACCAACAGCGGCAACCTCGTCGTCATGGCCACCAATGGCTATCTCGATAATACCTACAACAAGTTGCCACTGACCAGTAGCGGCAACAACTTCCCTTACTTGAGCGTCCTCAGCACAAACTCAACCTGGTCTATCATGACCGTCTCGGGCGTGGACAACAGCCTGCCCACGACCCTCAGCGACAACCTGATCGGCTGGTGGAAACTAGATTCTTCCAGCGGCAATACCGCCACGGATTCCAGCGGCCAGAACCAGCAAGGCATCCTCTACGACTTCGCGACTTCGGGCTGGTATCCCGCCGATGGCAAGGTTCAGGGGATGCTCGCTTGCGATGGGGCGGCGTACCCCAACAATGATTACGTTGATATCGGTAACAGCAGCATTTATTCCTTCGGCTTGTCAAATTGGACCGTGGCTTTCTGGGTGAGGAAGAACGCTGCTTCGGGCAATTACACCAACTGGCGAGGTGTCACCAAATGGGTCACCAACGGCAATCCGGAATTGGGAGAGTGGGCTTTCAGTCTCGCCACGACTTCCGCCTCCGGCAATGGCAATCAGCCCATGCTCAACACTTATATCGGCGCCGCATCCCAGAAAGCGGAAGCCACCAACAGCCTGACCATCGGCACCTGGGCGCATATTGCCGGGAAGCGCGATGGCGGTTCCATCATCCTTTATCTGAATGGACAGCAGGAAGCCGTGACCTCCGGAATCATAGGAGCCATGCCCAACAATCTGAGGAACATCCGGATCGGCTGGGTGGATACCGTAGAAGGCACCATGGCCAAAGCCGACTTCGACGACCTGCGCATCTACAATCGCGCCCTTACAGCCGCGGAGATCCTCGCCCTCTACAACCAGGGGCAGTGAGACTGCACGCCTATGAGAGCGCCCCCCCTAGCGGCGGCTGACCTGCCGCCCCCGTTCCCCGCGTCCGACTTGGCAGCTCGACATCCTGGACACCGGGGCGAAGGCGGGCGGCGCCTCGGCGGCACCCGCGCCGTCGGCAATCCTCTGGCCCGGTGAAGTGGCGGTGCTTTGCGAAAAATAATGGAAGGAACCTGAAATGAAACGACCCCTGGCCTTTTTCACCTGCGGCGCGGCACTAGCGGCCCTGCAAGCCACGGCGGATATCGGCGCTGCCGCGCCGCAGGGCGCGGTCGCCGTCAAAGACGAAAAGACGGCGGAGATCGTCCTGCAAAACGACCGCGTGCGTCTGCGCTTCCATCCGGGGAAGCCCCGCTTTGGCCTTTTTCCCAAAGGCTACACCGGCTACACCCTCGACCTACGCGCGGGAGACCACTGGATACCCATGGCGGAGGTGGAGTATTTCACGTCCTACAGCTACCGTTCCGGCTGGGGGCGCGACTGGTTGCACTATGTGGTTCCGGAGGACGCGCGCATCACGCAGCAGGCGGACAGGGCCAGCGTGGTGTTCACCCAGCACCAGACCGACCTCGACAGGGTCGCCTGGACCTTCACCTTTTCCTTTTCCCTTGAGGCCGGAAAGAACGTGGTGGACGTCGTGTATTCGGCCTCCGTGGCCGAGAGTCGCGAGCTGCTGCTGTTCAACGGACCGCGCCTGCACGTGGGGGAAGGGAGCTTCGGGGCGGCCAAAGACGAAGCGCTATTCCCGGGGTTGGAATACCTCGCCGCGGACGAGCGATCGAGCCAAATGCGAGCGCTGGCCCCTGATACCCGATTGAATTTCGCGCCGCATCCCGCCAAGATCACGATTCCCTTGATGGCCGTGGTCAAGGATGGCGCCATGGCGGGCCTGCTGTGGAACCCTTTGCAAAAATGGAACGGCAGCGCGATGTATCCCAGCGCCCTGTTCGCCTCGCCCAACTGGATCGAAGGCGAGGCCAATCATTTGCTGGGGCTGTTCCTTCCCAGCATTCCCGATTACGTGGCCGAGAACGGGCTTAAAGCCCATATCCCCTTGGTGATCGGCGCCGGGAAGGCGGTGACTTTGGAGTGCAAGCTGTTCGCGGCCCCGGCACGGCGGGTGGTGGAGGCCGTGGACCTCTACCTGCGGGAAACCGGCGGGCTTCCCGAGGTTGCTCCGCGCGCCGGGAGTGAGGACGCCTTGCTGGAGATGCTGGTGCGCGTGCTGGCCACCAGCGCCTGGGACCCCGCCCAGAAAGGCTGGCGCTATCTGTACGGGGACGCCGCGAGCATGGACCCCCTCACCGCCCTGTGCCTGGACCGGGCGTTGCCG
>JAHFOS010000060.1 GCA_023261545.1 bacterium | reverse complement strand
CCACAGATTACACCGATGGGCACTGATAAAAATGCCAGCCGGATTGATTACTTTCAGTGTTAATCTGTGTTATCTGTGGAAAAATTCCCCTGGTATTGCGATGAAGTTCCCGCCTTGCCAGATCGTGCACCCATGTGAAAACCCTTGAAAAGTACGCATTATTCGGATGAGCCTTTTTCTTGATTAACCAGAAATTTTAATCTGAGTCACGGGTGCGGTGACCCTGATCAGGGTTCGCTGGGGGGTGCCGGAGCGGCGGGTTCCGTGCCGGGGTTGCCCGGTGGCAGGTTCTCCAGCAGGGGAAGCAGGCGCGTTTTGAGCAATTCTTCCATTTCGCGGCCGCGGCGCAGCTCTTCCGCCTCTTGAAGCCTGAGGGCCTGAAGCCCGGCGCGCTCGACTCTGGCCCGTTCCGCGGCCTCGGCTTGCTCGCGGTGCGCCGCGGCGAGTTCCGCTCGTGTCTTTTCGAGTTCGGCCTCTTTCTCGCGCCGCAAGCCGTCCAGCGCAGCGCGGGTTTCCAGCGTTTCGGTCCTGAGCCGTGCTTCCGCCGCCGCCTTCTCGCCATCGAGATGATAATAAAGGGCTCCGAAGCCGGCCACGAGCGCGAGCAGCAGGAGCAGCAGCCCCGCGAGCGCCCGGCCGTGCCATTCACGCTCCCGTTCGGCCCGGTGCAGCAACTCGTCCTCGCGGCGGTTCATGGCCAGAACATCCTTGAGGAGCTGCTCTTGAGCCGCCAGACCCAGGGAAACCTTTTCGTTCTGCTGATGGACCGCCCGGAAAACGTTGCCGAGCAGGGCCAGCTCCTTGGCGGTCTTCTCGTCGAGCCTGCCTTCGCGGTCGTGCTCCGCCTGCGTGGAAAGCCGCTGCACGGATTCGAGGATCTGGCGCTGCACCGCGAGCCCCTCGCGCACCTCCTCGGCGATTTGGCGGGAAAGTCCGACGAATCCCGCGGGCGAGCTGCTCCGGGTCTCTTCGGGCTGCAGGACGATTTCGGGCGGCGCGGTCCTGGCGCCGCCCGCCCCGGAGTCCTGAAGCGGAGTGAGCTGCACCAGATCGGAAACCCAGAGGTAGGTCACGCCGTTCTGGCGTTCCTTCTTGATTTTTCCCGTCCGCACCCAGTCCTGCAGGCTGCGCTGCGAGACGCCGCTGCGCTCGACCGCTTCCTCGAGCGGTATCCATAGCCGCGACGGGCGGCCTTCTTCGCTGGGCGCCCCCATGAATTGCTTCCGCGGTGGCATCCTAGGGCCCAAAGCGCTTGCGCCATCCCGGCGCTGGAGCTATCGTGGGTCCCTTTAGGATCACCTCAGTATCTCGCAACATTATGCAGGACTTGCCGGCCACGGAGATGCCGCCCTTTCAGCCCATCCTGAAGGACGGCTGCTTGTACCAGGAGGTGAGGGTCTTGAACCGCCACGGTTTGCACGCGCGCCCCAGCGCCATGTTTTTCGAGCGCATCCTGCGCCCCAACGGGGATGCCCTGGACCTCGCTTTCAACGTCCACGGACGCAATGGAGCCGAGGAATTCGTCGAGATCCGCAGCGTATTTGACCTGATGGCTCTCGGCATAGAAAGCGGCACCATGATCACCGTCCGCGTCATGTTCCAGAACAGCGGAGAGCGGATCGGAGCGGGCGAAGCAATAGCGCGATCCATCTATGACCTCTTCCTGAAGGGTTTTGACGACAAGCCGAGCGGCTCCTGATGGCGGACGAACCCAGAGATTTCCTCGACTTCTTGCGCAAGCAATCAAAGGGAGCCCAGGTCGCGGGGGCGCCGGCTTCCACCCCGGAAACGCCCCTGGCGGGCCAATCCTGGCGCCAGGAACCGCAGGCTTCCCGGGATCCTGGCCATCACTTCGGGCTTATCGTCACGGTGCTGATCTCCTTCTCGGTGGTCACGGGCCTCATCGGGTTCGTGCTGGGAAAGAAGCTGGGTTTCAGCGCGGGCTGGGAGCGCGGGATAGGGGTTCGGACAGAATCCGCCCTTCCCGATGCCGCTGGGTCGGCGGCGGCCCCGGCTCCGGTGCAGCGTGAGACGCTAGTTTCCCAGCGCAGGGTGGAGCCTAAGCCCATGAAAATCCAGGCCGGACCGGCGGATGGAGGCGGATCAGCCTTCCCAACGGCAAAGTTCACCCTCCAGATCCAGACCCTGGGACCGGGGCACGCCGAAGAAACGCGCGACCTGGTGGCGTCCTTGAAGCAGGCGGGTTTCGAGGCCTTCGCCGACCACCGTGACGGGATCATCTACGTGGGCCGTTTTGATTCACCGTCCACGGCGGAAGTCAAAAGGATCAAGAACGAGCTGGCGCGCTTCGAATGGCGCAAACGCAATTTTAGCCGTTGCTTTCTGACAAACATCCCAAAATAACCCCCCTCGGGAGGGTCACATCATGTCTCTGCACAGAAGTTTTCTCGCCGGTCGCGCCGGCAACCGCCACCGCAACGTCTTGAGCCGCCACGAGCGCTTGGAAAAGCTGGCCCACGACCGCGGCTGGAAAATCGAGGAGAATTCCGTCTTCGGACTTCCCAAGGTGGGCAATCGCAAGGTCGTCGGCAAGAGCAAGAAGAAGGAAGAGAAGACCGACAAGCCCGCCGCTGCCGCTGCCGCCCCCGAAAAGACGGAAAAGGCCTGATATCAGCGGTTGGTGGCCCAGTCCGTCATGGTTCAGACGGCCCGGGCACCCCAGGTGCGCACGGGGGGGCGTTTCGCACGGGCCTCCGGTTAACGAAGTCGCTCAAAAGCAGGCGCAGCCGCCCCCCAGCCTCTTTCCTTTTTAGCGTTTGCACCGAACTGCTCGCCCGAGTCGGCATTCTCCATTCGGGCACCTCAGGCCCTGTGAGCCCTAAGCACTGAGGTTCACAAAAATCGTGCGCTCGAACTGTTGCAGTGTGCTGGCCAGAATGTAGGCAGCCTCGGAGTCGAGGATCCTGGCCTGCTTCACGGCATTCACGGCTAACTCATGCTTGACGACAGGATTGCCGCCGGCCTGGGTTGACGCGGCCGAGACAGAAAGATCTGCTATGCGAACTTCCATGTTACATCAATCGGCTGAAGAAATCCTTTTCTTAAAACCGCAGGCTCATTCTATACGGGACCCGACTGAAGCAATGGTAAATCCGCAAGTGACCCGCAAAGGCGTCGAGATCCCTCTCCCCGATTATAAGTGATTGTTATTCAGGTCGATATCCATATTTTTGTCAAATTGCGACCTGCTTTTTTAGCCGCATAGAGCGCCTGATCCGCGCGTTCCAAGAGATTTTCTGGTGTACGCATATCCGGTGTGAATTCAGCCAGCCCGACGCTGAGCGTGATGCGCAAATTCACAACGGTTTCACTGAGGGGCGTGCCGGCCACCTCTTCGCGGATGCGGTCGGCGATCTCGGTGGCCCGTGGCAGACCCGTGGCGCTCACGATGAGGACGAGTTCCTCCCCACCGTAGCGCGCGAGCAGGTCGCTGCCGCGCACCATGTTTTTCAAGAGCGCGCTCAGGTTGCGCAGCACCTCATCGCCCACCGGGTGGCCATGGGTGTCGTTCACGCGCTTGAAATGGTCAATATCCATCATCATCAGCGTCATGATCTGCCCGTAGCGCTGGCAACGCTGAAACTCCTCGGCGAGGCGCTTGTCAAAAAAGGTGCGATTGTAAAGGCCGGTGAGGCCATCGGTGATGGAGGTCAAGGTCAGCTCCTGGTTCTTGAGGAGCAGGTGCTTGTTGAGGTCCTGGATGGTGAACAGCGACTTCAGCCGGCACAACAGTTCCGTCTTGGAAAAAGGTTTGCGCAGGAAGTCCTGGGCTCCGGCGTTGTAGCCGTCGTGGAAGGCATCGTCGCCGTGGCGGGCGGTGATGAATAGCACGGAGGACGCCGCGAACTTGTCGTCCGCGCGTATGCGCCGGCAGAGATCAAGACCGTCCATGTTCGGCATCATGATATCGAGAAGCAGGGCATCGGGGGGAGTGGCGTCCTTCTGGAGGACGGCGTAAGCCTGCTCCGAATCGCTGAAGGAGGTGATGTTGTGATAGCCGTTGGAGCGCAACATGCTCGTGAGCAGGAAAATATTGTCGTCGTTGTCGTCAACGATGATGATCTTCTTCTCAGCGAAGCTGTTTTCCGCGACCGGATCGCTCATACCTTGACGAAGCGCCCGTAACGGCGGATTTGCCGCTCCCCGGGCGGATTCGCGCCGCGCGCGCTCGCTTCGGCGCGGCGGCGCTCCAGGTCCTCGCGGTAAGAGGCCCAGGAGCCCTCGCAATAATGGAAACGCCCCTCTCCCTCCCAGGCCAGGATGCCGGTGGCCACGCGGTCGAGGAAGTAGCGGTCGTGGGTGACGATGAGCGCGCAGCCGCGGTAGCTTTGCAGAGCCTCTTCGAGCACGCGCAGGGTCATGAGGTCGAGGTCGTTGGTGGGTTCGTCGAGGATGAGGAAGTTGCCGGGGCGCTTCAGCATCTTGGCGAGCGTGACGCGGTTGCGCTCGCCGCCCGAGAGTTCGCCGACCTTGGTCTGCTGGATGGGGCCGGTGAACAAAAAGCGCGCGAGGTAGTGGCGCACGGCGAGCTGCTGCTTGCCGTAGTCCACGAACTCCGAGCCCTCCGAGATATTCTCAAAGACGGTGAGGTTGTCGTCGAGGATATTGCGGCGCTGGTCAATGTAGGAAAAAATGGTGTTCTGCCCAATCGTCACCTTGCCCGCATCGGGTTTTTCCTGGCCCAGGATGATGCGCACCAGGGTGGTCTTGCCGACGCCGTTGGGCCCCGCGACGCCGAGGATGGCCCCCGGCTCCACGTCGAGATCCACGCCGCTGAAGAGCGGCGTGCCGTTGTAGCCTTTGCTCACACCCTCGAGAATCAGCACGCGATCTCCGAGCCGCGGTCCCTCGGGGATCATGAACTGCGCGGCCTTGGCGACGTCGGGGGGCGGGGCGTCCATAAGCTCCTTGAAGTTCTTGAGGCGCGCCCGGTTCTTGGTGGTGCGCGCCTTGGGCGTGGAGTGGAACCAATCGAGCTCGCGCGCGAAGACCTTCTGGCGATTGGCCTCGGCGCGCGCCTCGATGGCCTCCTGCTGCGCCTTCTGGCCGAGGTAGTCCGAGTAGTTGCCGCTGTAGGAGCGCAAGGTGCCGCCCGCGAGTTCCACCATGCGCGTCGCCACGTTGTCGAGGAAATAGCGGTCGTGAGTGACCAGCAGCACGGTGCCCGCGTAGTCGCGGATGAACCCCTCCAGCCAGGCGATGGTCTCAGCGTCCAGGTGGTTGGTGGGCTCATCCAGGATGAGTAGATCGGGGTGGCTGATGAGATGCCGGGCCAGGGCCACGCGGCGGCGTTCGCCGCCGGAAAGGACGTTCACCGGCACCTCGTCGGGCGGCAGGCACAAGGCCTCCACCGCCATCTCGACCTGACGCTCCAGTTCCCAGCCATTCTTGGAATCAATGGCGTGCTGGACTTCCTCAAGTTCGCGCATCTGGCTCTCGATGTTTCCCGTCTCCTCGGCGAGGTGCTGGTTCAGCGCGTCGAAGCGTTCGAGCAGGGCGGTGACGGCCTGGGTGCCCAGCATCACGTTCTCGCGCACGGTGAGACCTTCCTCCAGCGGCGGCTCCTGGGAGAGGTAGCCGATGCTGAGGTCCTTCTTGGGCAGGCGCTTGCCTTCGAAAAGCTTGTCCTCCCCCGCGATGATGTGCATGAGCGTGGATTTGCCGCAGCCATTCACCCCCAGCACGCCGATGCGGTCGCCCGCGTGGATGGTGAGGTCCAGCCCCTTCAGAAGCGGGCGGAGGCCGATATTCTTGATGATGCCAGCGAGCGTGATGACGGGCTGGCCAACGGGCGCGGGCATGAGAAGAGGGAGGTAAAACGCGCTATTGTAGGTGAAAGCGGCGCTTACAAGCCGCTCGAAACAACTGGCGCGCGTTTACACAGCAACGCCGAGTTCGCGGTAGAGGCCTGCGAGTTCGGCGAGGCGCGTGCTCCAGGCCCAGCGGTGGCGGTCCTCGCGGGCGGCGGCGTAGAGGCGTTCGCGCAGGGCCGTGTCGCTCACGAGGCGCTTGACGGCTTCTGCCCACTGCCCGGCGTCGCGGCCCTCCAGCACCAGGCCGTTGCGGCCATCGCTCACCGCCTCGGGCAGGCCCATGACCTTGCCGCAGAGCACCGGCACGCCCGAGCAGACGGCCTCGATGCACACCACGCCGAAGGGCTCGCGCCGGCTGGGCAGGATCAGCGCATCGGCGTTGGCGAAGCGTTCGCTCAGGGATTCGTTGGGCAAGGGGCCGGTGAGCGTGACCCGGCCCGCCAGGCCGCGGCGCGCGACCTCGGCGTGCAGCCAGCCTTCGAGCGGCCCCAGACCCACGATTTCCAAGCTGTATTCGGCGGGCAGCCGCGCGAGGATGTCCAGCAGCAGATCCAGGCCCTTCTCGGGGATGAGCCGGCCCACAAAGAGCAAGCGGTAAGGCGGCGCGGGTCGGCGCGGCGGCAGCAGCGGAAAGGACTTCTCGTCGCAGCCGGCGTAGAAAACGCGCGCGGGTCGGCTCGGCAGCCACTCGGCCATTTTGCCAGCGGCGTAGCGCGTGGCCGCCAGCAGCAGGTGCGCCTCGCGCAGCGCCGGCACGCCGTGGAAACGGCCCAGGAGCGCGGACATATCGCTCACATCGTAGCCGAAACAGAGGATCACCGAGGGCACGGAAAGCCGGGTCCCGACGCGCGCGGCGACGTAGCCTCCGGGCAGCAGGCAGTTGCCGTGGATGAGGTCGGGCCGCAGATCCTCTAACAGCCGCAGCGCGCGGCGGATCTCGCTCGCCAGGCGCAAGCCTTTGATGTCGAGGCACGGCAGGCGGTGCACGGTATAACCCTCCTGCTGCGTGCGGTCAAAGCGGTTGCCCGCGGGCCGGGTGACGACGACATGCACTTCGTGGCCGAGCCCGGCCATCGTGCGCGCCATGAAGCGCGTGGCGAGCTCCGCCCCGGCCACGCGGTCCGGGGGAAAGAAAGACGTGACGTAGGCGATTTTCATTTTTTAAGGCTAACTCGAAAAGTGCGTATCGCTGGCCGTGTTTTCCCCTGTTTTTGCTTGGTTCGCCGCGTCCTCAACTCGGATATATCCACAGATTACACAGATGAACACTGATTAAAAAGTCGGCCCTGACTGAAGATTATCTGTGTTGCTCTGTGTAATCTGTGGAAAAATCCCTCTGGTAGCACGATGGGGTTCCTGCCTTGCGCGACCGTGTACCCGTGTGAAAATTCCCAAAAAAATACGCATTATTTGGATGTTCCCTAACTCTTAATATTTCGAACAGAATGAATGATAACTCTCAGGGAACGGCCTACGCGCCCGGATAAAGGTGGCAGTTCACGCGCCGGCCTTGATGTTGAAGGCTGGAGGCGGGATAGCGGCTGCGGCAGATGTCCTTGGCCTCGGGACAACGGGGATGGAAAGGACACCCTGGCGGCGGGTTCGCCGCCGAGGGCACGTCCCCGGCCAGGGCCTTGCCGCGCGGGGCGCCGGGGATGGGGCTTGGCGCCGCCGCGATGAGCGCGCGCGTGTAGGGATGGAGCGGGTCGGCGAAAATGGCCTCGGAAGGACCTTCCTCGACGACGCGCCCGAGGTACATCACGGCCACGCGGTCCCCGAGATGACGCACGATGGAGAGGTCGTGGGTGATGAACAGGAAGCTCAGGGCGGACTCGGCCTGGAGCGCGGCCAGCAGATTGAGGATCTGCGCCTGCACCGAGACGTCGAGTGCGCTGGTCACCTCGTCGCAGACGATGAATTCGGGCTCGACGGCCAGGGCCCGGGCGATGCCGATGCGCTGGCGCTGGCCGCCCGAGAATTCGTGGGGATAGCGCGTCAGGCTATCTTCGTTCAGTTGCACGCGCCGCAGAGCGGCGCTGGCGCGCTCCAGCATTTCGCGGCGGTTTTTCACCATCCCCTGGGCGCGCAGGCCTTCGCCCACGATGTCGCCCACGGTCATGCGCGGGTCGAGGGAGGAGTAAGGATCCTGGAAGATGATCTGCAGGTGCTTGCGCGCGGCCTTGAGTTCGCGGCCGCTCAGGGCCGCGAGGTCGCCGCCGCCGTAGAGGATGCGCCCGCCCGTGGGCTCGATGAGGCGGATCAAGGCTTTGCCGAGCGTGGTTTTTCCACAGCCCGACTCGCCCACCAGGGCCAGGGTGCGACCTCCTTCAAAGGTGAGGTCCACGCCGTCCACGGCGCGCACGGCCCCCACCTCGCGCCGCAGCCAGCCGCGCAGGATGGGGAAATGCACCGCCATGCCTTGGGTTTGCAGCACCGGGCCGGCACCGTTTCTTGCAGCCAGCGCCGCCGAGGAAGCGCTCGCCAAAACGAGCTTCTTTTCACGCGGAGACGCGGAGAGCGCGGAGGAGGAGGGCTCCGAGGACGTGGCCGCCAGGACAGGTTCCTTGGGCACGGGCTCGACGGGAAAGGCGCGATCATGAAGGTGGCAGGCGGCCAGTTGGCCGGGAGCGATGGACAGCAGCGCCGGCTCGCTGGTGGAGCAGCCGCGCAGCTCGCGGTCGCAGCGCGGGGCGAAGCGGCAGCCGGATTGCAGGCTGCCAGGAGAGGGCACGGAACCCGGAATGACCGCCAACCGCCCGCGCGGCGCCACGCGACCCGGCAGCGACGCGAGCAGCATGCGCGTGTAGGGATGTTGCGGCGCGCGCAGCAGTTCTTCCACCGGGGCTTCCTCCACCAGGCGGCCTGCGTACATCACGCCCACTCGTTGCGCCATCTCGGCGACGATACCGAGGTTATGGGTGATGAGCAGCAGGGACATGCCCTGGGAGGCGCAGAGTTCGCGCATCAAATCGAGGATCTGCGCCTGGATGGTGACGTCCAGGGCCGTGGTGGGCTCGTCGGCGATGAGCAGGCGCGGCTCGCAGGCCAAGGCCATGGCGATCATCACGCGCTGCTTCATGCCGCCCGAAAGCTCGTGCGGATAGCAAAGGGCCTGGCGGGCCGGGTCGGGCAGGCGCACGCGCTTCAGCAGTTCCACGGCAGCCTCGGCAGCTTGCGCAGGATTCATTCCGCGGTGCAGCTCCAGCACTTCTGAAATTTGCCGCCCGGCGCGCATCACCGGGTTCAGGCTGGTCATGGGCTCCTGAAAGATCATGGCGATGCGGTCGCCGCGCACGCGCCGCATGTCGCCGGCCCCGAGAGCCATCAGGTCGCGCCCCTCGAAAACCACGCGCCCACTGATGCGCGCGCCTTCCAGCAAGCGCAGC
Source organism: bacterium (assembly GCA_023261545.1). Lineage (GTDB taxonomy): Bacteria > Planctomycetota > JADGBV01 > JADGBV01 > JADGBV01 > JAHFOS01. Next base: position 16,849 of record JAHFOS010000060.1, on the reverse strand, counting down.
GCCGCCAGCGCGATGGAGGTCTTCCCGCACCCCGACTCGCCCACAAGAGCATAAGTGCTCCCCGTGGGGACCGCGAAAGAAACCCCGTCCACCGCGGGCACCCAGCCCCGCTCGGAGGGGTAGAGCACGCGCAGGTCGTCGAGGCGCAGCAGCGGTTCGGAGGCGTTGGTCATTCCCAGGGTCGCCATTCTAGGGCATCCTCAAATCTTCGAGGAAACCGTCATGAGCCGGGTGAGTCAGGATACGACCGGCGGGCCGTGCAGATACGACTTTCCGAAGGCCGCCGCCGCTTGCACCTCGCGGCTGGCCTTGCGATCCAGAGCGCAGACCACGAGGCCGGCAATGTAGGGTCGGAAATCCAGCCCAGCCTCGATTTCTCCCAGGGCGCAGACGAGGGTGCGCAATTGCACCGGCGCGAGGTCCTCTTTGACCAGCAGCGCGACGAGTTGGCGGCGCGCTTCGGTGAAGGGACTATGCTCGAAAAGCGCCAGCGCCTCGGCGCGCACCGCGCGGGCATTGGAGGGCTCGAAAAGCTCGGCGAGCCGCGCACCCGTGCCGGTGGCCGGAGCCAGCGCGGACTCGGAAAGTTTCGGCGCCTTGAGCCAGCGGCGGCGGAAGGCGGCCAACGCCAGCAGGAAAAGCGCCGGGCGCAGCCACGTCCCCGGCCGCAGCGCGTGCGCGCGGCGCGCGGCATGGGACAGGCGCAACAGTTCGTCGGCCTCCTCCCACAGATCGCCGTTGGCGAGCCACAACCCCGCGAAGCGGCGCGCCCCATAGAGCGAGAAGGCGCCGAGGACGTCTGTCGGATCGCTCGCGCGCAGCAGATCGAGGAGTCCGGCGAAAACCGCGCGGATATCGTGCGCGTCGAGGATGGTATCGAGATCGCTGGCGGTGATGGCGCGCGCGTGGCTGGCCGCCGTGGCGCGGATTTCCTCGCCGTGCTCGGCGAGCCAGGCCATGGCCTCGCGCGCCTCGGCGTCAGGCTGGCGGCGGGACATGCCCAGCGTCCAGCCGAGCAGCGCGGGCTTCAAGGGGTCGAGCGACTCCCCCAGGTCGTCCCCGGCCTCGATCACCGCGCAGGTGGCGGCGAAAACCTCCGGCTGGACACACAGGTGCGGGCGCGTGGCAACTTCAAGGACCATGAGATCGGAAACTCCAGCCGCCAAGTTCCCGGCAGATCGCAGCAGTCTTTCCAGGCCCAAGGGCGAAGGGTCCAGGGTGTAGCGCTGCAACAGGGCGGCGAACCGCCCTGCGTCGGGGTTTTCCGGTAATCCCTTGACCTCCACGCGGTCGCCGGATCGGCCCGCCGCCGTGCGCAACCCTTGGAGCAAGGCGCCGGCGCGATCCTCGCCGTCCATGAGCTCGGCGAGCCGCGCCGCGTCGGCGATGGCCCGCAGCTCGTAAACGGCCTGCTCATTCGCATGGGCGATGCAGGCGTGGCGGAAGGCCTGGCCGGCGGCGAACGCGGCTATTTCACGCGCGGATTGCCCGGCGCCAAAAAGCTGCGCCGTGGCTTTGGCCTGGATGTAGAGGTCGCCGGTATAAAGCCCTTCGCGCAACAGGGCCTGGAGGCGTTCCAGGGGCGGAGCTGCCGTTGCCTCGGCGAGATAGAGGTGGCCGTCGCGCAGCTCGATGGCATGGATCAAGAGGTTGTGGCAGGCACCGCGGTAGCAACCGCCGGTTTGGAGGTCGAACTCCCAGTTATGCCAGGCGCAGGTGAGCACGCCATCGCGCAGCAGGCCCTTCACCATGGGATAGCCCATGTGCGGGCAACGGCTCTCGCAGGCATGGTAGCGCCCGTCCACATTGAAGACGGTCACCGCCCCGAAGGACTTGCGGCCCCCTTCGGGTATTTCAGCGGCGGAGCAGAGCTTTCGCATGTTCGTGTTGCAAGGGTGGCAGGGTGTATTTCAGGCGTGTATCAAGGGGTTATCTTGCCGAACCCGGAAATCCCGAACAGGATCGCCATAGGGTCTCACATCTCATGCCGCGGCCTGCTGTCATAAACAACCGTGCCCCATAGGTACAGCTCGCCGGGCTTGATGATCCTGGGAAACACCTCCTTATCCGTATGCCAGGGCCGATAGATATCCACGGCCAGTTCGCTACAGTAAAACCGGTCTTTGCGATCCATGCCCACCGTGCCCAGGAAATCGTATTTACGGCCGAGGCGATCTCTCGCCGTGGCGACAGCCTTGGCGCGCGATACCTCGTTGGCCCACCTGGGCTGAACGATCAGCAAACGGTAGGACTTGGCGACGAATTGATCCACGGGGGTGGACAGCACGCCGCGATGCTCGGCTTCGATAACGGCCTTTTTATCGCGGTCATAGATGCCAACATGGGAGATGGGGTCTCCCGTTGCGTTCGCCACGACGATATCGCCCACCTTATATCCCAAAGTCACGAGCCAGTCGCCGTCCTGCGCCAGCGCTTCGATCTTGCCGATCATCAGCCCGTCCTGCCGGACTCTTTCCCTTTCAGGGGGCTGTTTGACGACCGGCATCGCCAGGCATCCGCAAAGCGCCACCGCCATCAGCGCCGCCAACAGTGCGGTTTTCATGCTGGGGATTCTACGGAGACGAGGGATGAAAACAGCCCCATCCATGGGCTGTCTCATGATGGATCCGGCACCGAGCCTGGTCGCCTCAACCCGCGCCAATAACCGCGTCACCCTGGAATTTCCGCCTCGACGAGCTGCGCGAGCAGCATGAGCGATTCTTGCCAGCCGAGGTAGCAGGCTTCCGGAGGAATGACGGCGGGGATACCTTCTTGCACGATGTCCAACTCGGTTCCGCAAGTCACCCGCCTCATGACGATGGTCGTTTGCATCTCCCCGGGAAGGTTCGGATCATCGAACTTGTCCGTGTGGCGAATGCGCTCGTTGGGAAGCAGTTCAAGGTACTTTCCGCCAAAAGAATGGCCGTGACCCGTGGAGAAGTTCGTGAACGACATTTTATAGGTGCCGCCGACTCTGGCCTCCAAATGGTGGACCTTGCCGGTGAACCCATGGGGCGGGAGCCATTTGGCCATTGCGTCGGCATCGAGGAACGCCCGATAGACCCTTTCGGGCGTCGCGCGCAGGACGCGATGCAGCTTAACGGTATTCGTGGACATGCTGGCTTGCCTTCTCGTTATGTGATGGGCGATTCATTGGAAATACGCACCGGCCTACGTCGTCGCGAACGAAACGGGCGGTGTCACCTGAGCCTGGCCGAAAGGAAATGGGATTCACGGAACCGTCGCAATCCTAGCGCAGGGCTCCCCGGAACAAGGCCGCGCGGGAGGAACGGCATCGCCCTGTTTCAGCGCTTGTGCATGGTCGTCCCCTGTGCTAGAATCGCCGCCGTCCCGCGCGGCCAATTTCCTATCGGCTTCCACCGGCATAGAATGTTTGCATGTCCCTAAAGTCCGGCCCGCCGCCCGAGGTTTCCGCGTCCCAGCGGCGGGCCACCCTTTTCCTCAACCTGGGACTCGGGGGCATCCTGGGAGCCCTGGCTTTGTTCGCGGGATTGGTCCACACCTACGCGAGCAGAGTCGGCGTGGAGTCCTCGGGGCTCCGGCACCTGCTCACCGCGCTTTTGCTCATCATGGCCTTCGCGGTGCTGGTCATGGTCCTGCCGCACCGCGGTCTCAAAAAGGTTTTCCTGCTGCCGTTCTTCGTCTTCGGGCTCTTCGAGTTCCTCTTGCAAATCACCTCCCTCCTCGGCATCCTCCCCTATTTCAACACGGTCGTGTGGGCGCCTTACGCGCGCTGCTATTGGACTCAGGAGGGTTTTTGCAATAGCGTCCTCAACCGTTATGGCTGGCATACGGCCAGGTTCCGGCTGGATCCGGGCAGCCAACGCATCGCCCTCATTGGAGACAGCTATGTGGATGCCGCACAAGTCCCCCCCGACGAGAATTTGGGAGTGCGGCTCGATCAACTGCTGAGCGCAGGCGGCGGGGACCGCGAGGTCTTGAGCCTCGGCCTGTCCGGCATGGGGCCGGCTCAATACCTGGAGATCGCCCGCTATGCCCTGCGGCATTTCCATCCGCGCGAGATCCTCGTGGGTCTTTACCTAGGCAATGACTTCCGCAACCTCCTGCCGGAACTCGAAAGAGCCTCGCCCCATCACTATATCTATTACGAAGTGGGACCCGACGACCGGCCGCGCCTGCTTCCGGAAAGCCACTTCGCCGTCAAGGACTTTCGCCTCATGCTCGACAAGAACCACCGCGGGCTGCTTTTCAACGGCTTCCGCATCCTGCGCGGACACTGTTTGACCTATGCCATGATCTACCGCATCAAATGTTCCTGGTTGGTATGGCACGAGCAACGGCGGCAAGCGGCCACCCCCACCGACGCCGAGGCGGCACTGCGGGCCATCGGCCTGGACGGCTTCGTCTTCCGCAAACACGATGCGACGGGGTCAGCCGAGCGGGCGCTCACCCTGGCCGAGGCGTTGCTCGCGGAGCTGCATGAGGAATGTCTGAGCCGCGATGTCACCTTGCGGATATTCACCATTCCAGCCTTTCCCGCCACCTACTACGCGGTTGGCACGCCGGGATATGGCCGACTTGAGGATGAGGAACTGGACTTCCTGCTGCCCGAGAAACGCCTGGCGGTTTTTGCCGCCCAGCGTGGCATACCCTTCCTGCCGCTGGGGGAGACGCTGCACCGCAGCCTTTCCCCGGAGGAAATCCACCGGCTCTCCACCAACGGTTTGGGCCATTTCACTCCCGAAGGGCACCAGAAAGTGGCGGACCTCCTGCGGGATGCCTTCTATCCCGCCGCCGCGGCGCGCTGAAATCGCTGGGCGGGAAGATGTCTTGGGAAGGATCCGATCAAGGTCGCTCCTGGCCGGCCAAAGCGGAATACACCCTGGTGTTGGTCACTTTGGCCGCTGCGGCGAGCTCAGGGTAAAACTGGTCGGTGACGTCAACGAAACCGATGTTGTAGTTCTCCCCGTCGAAGCGGCCGGTGAGGGGCTCGTCCCGGTACTGGAACCAGTGGCAACCGGCGAAGGCCGGCAGTTGCAGCACGCTTTCTACATACTGCTGGTAAGCCTGGCCGCGCTCCTCCTGGTTGGCGACCGGCACCAATCCGCCGTGGAACATGCCGCGGTCGAGGGCACCGAAGTGGAACTCGCCGACAAGGCAGGGCTTGCCGAGGTTGGCGGTAAAGGCCCACTCTTCGGCTTTTAGCGTTTTCTGGTAGATATTGAAAGTCACCACGTCGCAAAACTCCGCCGCCACGCGCACCACCTCCGGCGGCCGCACCGCGAAGCGGCAACCGAGGTAGAGCTGGCGCGGAGCGTGCTTGCGCAGGGCCGCATGAACCACCGCGAAGTAGCGGCGCGCGAAGGCCTCGAGGAAAGCAGCGAGGTCCCCGCGGCAGGCGGCGGTCGGCTTGTCGGAAAGCTTCTGGGGTTGCTGCTCCAAGTCATCGAAGGAGGTCCATGTCCCGCCCCAGGCCTCGCTCAGGCGCGCGACGGTATCGTACTTCGCGCGCAACAGGCGCACGAATTCGCGCTTGGCGGGCTGTTTTCCGCCGCAAGCCAGCACCGCGCGCGGCAGCTCGTCATGGGCGGCCTCGCTATCGCCCCAGCCGCTCCAGGGCAGCTCGTTGTCCACGAAGTAGCCCAGGCACCAGGGGTAGTCTTTCCATTCTCGCGTCTCGCGCTCCACCGCCGCTTCGGTCTCGGCGGAGAATTTCTCGGAAAAAACATCCGGCATGCCGCTCCAGGAGGTTTGAATAGTGGCGGTCGTGGCATAGTGGATGGGCACCGTGTAGGGCATGTGTCGCAGGCGGAAGACCTCGGGCGACGACCAGTTGCCGATGGTGTTGAAACCCCAGGATCGCAGGCGCCGCAGCGCGACCTCCGGCCACTGCTTGCGCCACGTCGGCCCGTATTTGCGGTGCTGGTTGATGGCGTGAAAGTCCACCCAGCGCCGCTCGTCCACGGGAGCGAACTCCTCCAGGGGATCGCCCTGGAGCGGCAGCCATGAAAACAGCCGCTCGCGCCCCGCCGTGGGGGTGCGCTCGCCACCCCACACGCAGTCCATGCCGAGGGAAAAGAAGAGCGTCCCCTCAGGCGTCACCAGCCACCAGCGCCCGCCGTCCTTTCCCGCTTCCGTGGGTACGGCGACCTCCTTGCCGCCGACCACGTAGGCGGTGCGAAAGTACCAGTTGCTCTTGAGTCTCGGACCGGATATCCAACCGCCGAAGGCGTCGCGATCCGAGGAGACTAGCAAGGCCGTCAGCCCTTTCTTCTCTGCACGACGCTGCTTTTCCAGATCGCCTTCCTCCCGCACCTTGCCTTTCCAATCGGCCCCGGTGTACTGTCCGAAGCGGTCCACCAGGCCTTCCGCGCGCGCGGCGGGGCGCAAGCGCACGTTTTGCAGAATCAACCGGCGCGGCTTCGCGGGTTGGGCCAGAAAAACCTGGAAGGCCACGATATGCGACCCGTCCAGCGTCGCGCCGTTCGTCACCATCATCCAGTCGCCGGGCCGCGCGGGCTGGCCGCGCATGCCTTCGACGCCGCTGGCTCCCACCGGCAGGACCATGACCCCCTGCCCATGGGCCGGCACGGTGAAGGACCCCGTGCGACAGTGCCGAGTTCCATCAGCCGAGAAATCGTCGTCCACCCGCACGTAGAGCGCCAGGGCCTCATCCTCGGGGTTCGCGACCTCCAGGGCCAGGTCCCCGAAACCGCGCCAATCCCGTTGTTGAAAAGCCTTGCCTGAGCGCAAGTAAACGTTGGGCCATTCGGAGGGTTGGAAGGTGATCTGGAGGCCGGGGAACTTGGCATCGGCAACAACCTCGATTTGGGCGTGGTTCGCCTCCAGCGCCTGGACGGTTTCAGGTTTCTTGAACTGGAAAAGTTCCAGGTGTTCTTCCGCCCTGACGGAAAAAGACAGGGAAATTAAAAAACTCCAGAGAGGTAGAACCTTCATTTCGCCAGTTCGCTGTTGGGGTGTTCCGCCGGTTGTCAGGCGTCATTGTGCCCGTGGCGCCGGAGTACGACATGGGTGGCTTTCTCCGACGCAACGAACTGAACGCATTCGTATCCCAGAGCGCGCACATCAATCCCTTCGAACAGTCGCTCTCCCCCGCCCAGCAGGACCGGCGAGATAGCGACGTGCATCTCATCGATGAGGCCCGCACGAAGATATTGCTGGATGGTGTTAGGTCCGCCGCCAATGCGCACATCCATTCCGTTGGCTGCGTCGCGCGCCCGGTCAAGCGCCTCGTGAATACCGCCCGTGACGAAGTAGAATGTCGTTCCGCCTTCCATCTGGATAGGCAGGCGCGCGTGATGAGTCAAGATGAAAGTTGGAACGTGATAGGGTGGGTTGTCCCCCCACCAGCCTTTCCAGTTCATGTCGGGCCAGGACCCGCGAACCGGCCCAAACATGTTCCTTCCGAGAATCCAGGCGCCAACATTCTTGAAGCCCCGCGCAGCGAAGTCGTCATCGATCCCCGTTGTGCCACCATCGGCGCCAAATAGGGTCCGTTGGAGCGTGCGTGTCGGGACTAACCACTGGTGCAAATCTGTCCCGCCCACACCGAGCGGATTCCTGATGTCCTGATTCGGACCCGCTCCGTATCCATCAAGCGAGATGGTAAAGCCCTCAACTCGGACGCGAGCCATTTTCATGCCTTCCTTTCGATTGACGCCTAACGACCAGCACAGCGGGGTCGCCGTGGCGGCCTCCGCTGGCGCCTCCACTTCCCCGGGCGCATGAGGCTCCAGGCTGGAGGCCTGAACGAAGGTGGAGGAGGTCGTTCAACACCTTGCGGCGCGCCCCGGAAGCCTTGTGCGCCACGCCGTAAAGATCGAGGCTGCGCGGAAGTCCGCCTCGTGATCACAGAGCCGGAGCCTCGTAAAACGAACCGCGGAAAATCCCCCGCGGATCGAGGCTCTTTTTGAGCGCCCGCATCAAGGCAAAAGCGCGCGGCGCGGGGATCGCGGGATGGTGGCGCCAGCGCAGTTCGGCGGCGGCCCGCTCTAAGACCAGGTAGCCTTCGCGCTCAGGGAGGGCGGCGCGCAGGCGCGCGAGGGCGCGTTCCTGTTCTTCGACCCCAGTATCTTTGCTGAAAAAATGAAGATCCCCGCCGCAAGGCTGGAGCACACTCAGGGGATCGCCCATCCCTAGCGTCTCCCACAGCGCGGGAGTGAGCAGCAAAGAGGTGGGAAAGACGCCGTGGATATGCAGGGCGGGGGGTGCTTCTCCCAGCAGCAGCGCCGAGAGGAACCCGGAGTGCCGGCCACTGCCGGGGGAGCCGGCTGGCAGCGTTTCTTCCTCAACGATTTCGATGCCGCTGGAAAAAGCCGCCGCGATGTCCTTGATGACTCGCTCCTGGCGCGCCGCGTTGCCCGAGAGGCCGATGCCGAGTTCGCGGCGGCCCGCCCTGAAGAGCACCTGGACCCAGTCGCCTTGAACCCTGGTTTCAAGCATCTTGAACAAACCCGTCCTCAGAGTGGCGTCGTCCGCGCGCACAAGCACCGCCCGCGGCCGCACGGGCAGCGGCAGCACCTTGAAGTTGGCCGCCGTGATGAGGCCCAGCCCCCCGCGGCTGCCGATGAGCATGCGCCCGAGGTCGTAGCCGGTGACGTTCTTCACCACCTTGCCCCCGGCCTTCACTTTGTGGCCCGCTCCGTTCACGAATTCGATGCCGATGAGATAGTCGCGCAGCCCGCCGGCGAAGAGCCGTTCCGGGCCGGCATCATTCGCGGCGATCGCCCCGCCCAAGGTGGCCTCCGGGTACCAGGGACCGACGGGAAGGTGCATCCCCTTCTCGCGGAGGACATGCTGGAAGGCCGCCATCGTCATGCCCGCCTCCGCGCCGGCCACCATGTCCTCGGGATCTAAAAAGCGCAGGCGGTTCAATTTCAGGCTGCTCAGGACTTCGCCGCTTTCTTCGGGCGCGCGCGTTCCAGCCCCGCGCAACACGACGGGGCGTCCCTCCGCGAGGCGGACGCGCAGCAGCTCCGCGGCCTGGTCGGCGTTTTCGGGCATGAGCGCGAAATTCACGCCACGATCCCGCTCTTGGCGCGGATAAAGGGCGCGTCCGCGCACTTGCCGGGGCTGGGGAAAATTTTGCCGGGATTCAGGATTTCGGTGGGGTTGAACACCGCGCGCACGCGCTTCATGGCCTCCAGGTCCTCGCCGTTGAAGAGGCTGCCCATCATGGAGCTTTTCTCAAGCCCGATGCCGTGCTCGCCGGAGAGCGCCCCGCCCACCGCCAGGCAGGCCTCCAGGATCTCGTGGCCGGCGGCGAGCACGGCCTGCACCTGTTCCGCGCGCCGCGGGTCGTAGAGCAGCAGCGGATGGAGGTTGCCGTCCCCGGCGTGGAAGACGTTGCCCACGGTGAGCTCGTAGCGGCGCGCGATGGCGTAGATCTTGGCCAGCACCTCGGGCAGCCGGCTGCGGGGGATCACTCCGTCCTGGGTGTAATAGCTCGGCGCCAGGCGGCCGATGGCGCCAAAGGCCTGTTTGCGGGCTTTCCAGATGAGCAGCCGCTCCTCATCGCTGCGGGCGCGCCGCGTTTCGCGGGCCCGCTGCGCGCGCAGGATATCCTCGACCTGCGCGGCCTCCTCGTCCAATCCCTCCGTGAGTCCCTCGATTTCGGCGATGAGCACGGCGCCGGCCCGCGGGGGAAAGCCCAGGTGATACGCCTGCTCCACGGCGCCGATCACCACGCGGTCCATGAGCTCCAGGGCAGCGGGGACGATGCCCCGGGCGATGATGCCCGACACGCCGCGGCAGGCGTCCTCGGCGCTGTCGAAGACCGCGAGCAAGGTGATGGCCTTCTCCGGCAAGGGGCTCAGCCGGCAGCAGATGCGCGTGGCGATGCCGAAGGTGCCCTCACTGCCCACGAAGAGCCCCGTGAGGTCCGGCCCGGGCGTATCCCAGGTGCGGCCGCCGAGTTCCACCACTTCTCCATCCGGCAGCACCACTTCGAGACCCAGGATGTGGTTCACGGTCACGCCGTACTTGAGGGTGTGCGGGCCGCCGGAGTTCTCGCCCACGTTGCCGCCGATGGTACACGCTTTCTGCGATGAGGGATCGGGGACGAAGTGCAGACCCAGGCTGCGCACGTGCCGCGAGAGCTGGTCGTTCACCACCCCCGGTCCCACCATCACCGTGCGGCTCACGGCATCCACGTCGCTGATCTCGCGGAAGCGCGCCATCTCCAGCAGCACGGCGCCGGGAGCTGGCACCGCCCCGCCCGAGAGCCCGGTGCCGGCCCCGCGCGGCAGGAAGGGAATGCCCGCGCCAGCGAGGATCTTCACGGCGGCGGAGAGTTCCGCCGTCGTGCCCGGAAAGACGATGGCGGCGGGCTCGGCCTCGTGCAACGTGAGCCCGTCGCTGCGGTAGGTGAAGAGCGAAACGGGGTCGTCCTTGATCCAGCGCTCGCCCACAAGGGCAGCGAGTTGGGCGCGAAGAACCGCCGGGAGCGCCATCCCTTACCTGTTATTCAGCCCGGCTTGGCCGGCGCGGTGGGCTTCCCGCCTTTTTCGCGCAAGGTCTTGCCGGTGTCGCGGCCCCGGGCACCTAAGCGGCCCAGGCCATCGTAGGCGGCGTATTTGTAGGCCTCGCACAGGGTGGGGAAGTTGAAGACGGTGTCTATGAAGAAGTCAATTCCAGTCTCCAGGCGCAGGGCGAAGAGGCCCGGCGTGATGATGTCGCTGGCGCGCTCGCAGACGATGTGCACGCCCAGCACGCGCAAGTTCTGGGAATCGAAGACGAGTTTGAGGACGCCGCCGGTGTCCCCCATGATCTGGGCGCGGGCATTCTCGGAGAAGCGGGCGCGGCCCACCTCAATATCCAGGCCCTTCTTGCGCGCACTTTCCTCCGTTTCCCCTACGGACGAGACTTCCGGGATAGTGTAGATGCCCATGGGCAGGTGCTCGGCCAGGCGCTGGAGGTAGGTGAGCTGGAAGGCATGGCACATGGCCAGGCGGCCCTGATCCATGGAAGTGGAGGCCAACGCGGGAAAGCCGATGACGTCGCCGGCCGCATAGACGTGGGGCGCGTCGGTCTGGTAGTGCTCGTTGACCTTGATCTGACCGCGCTTGTCGGGCACCACGCCGATTTTGTCGAGCCCCAGCCCCTTGGTGTTGCCGTTGCGTCCGGCGGCGAAAAGCAGCGCCTCGGTTTCCAGGGTCTCCCCGCCGTCGAGGACGGCGAGGACGCTATCGCCGCGCCGCGTGTAGCTTTTGACCGTCGCCTTGAAATGGAAGCGCACGCCCAGCTTTTCGAGTTCGCGGGTCAGCACGTCGGCGATTTCCTTGTCCAGGAAGGGCAGCAGGGTGTCGCGCCCGTCCACCAGCTCGACCTTGCAGCCCAGCGCGGCGAAGATGGAGGCGTACTCCGAGCCGATGACGCCGGCGCCGATCACGGTGAGCGAGGCGGGGACCTTCTTCAGGTTCAACACCGTATCGCTGTCCCAGACGCACACGTCGTCGAAGGGGATCTCGGCGGGGCGATGCGGCGTGGAGCCCGTGGCGATGAGGATGAAGGGCGCCTCCAAACGCCGCGCGGGGCTGCCCTTCGCGTCCAGCACCTCCAGGGTGTGGGCGTCCGCGAAACGGCCAAAGCCCTGGATGTAGGCGATGTGATGGCGTGAGATATTGTTGTGGATGCGGCGGCGCTCGGCCTCCACCACCATGTCCTTGCGCGTCTTGAGGTGGCTGGCGCTCACGGTGGCGTTCAGGTCGTAGTTGACGTTCAAGAGCCCGCGCATGGAGAGTCCCGAGAGGTGCACCGCGGTTTCCCGGAGCGTCTTGGAGGGCAGCGTCCCGGTGTTGGTGCAGGCGCCGCCGGGTTCGGACGCGCTCTCCACCAGGGCCACGCGCTTGCCGAAGTAGGCCGCCTGGGCGGCGCCCTTCTCCCCGGCGGGTCCGCCGCCGATCACGATGAGATCGAATTTTTCCGTTTCCATGGGCGCTCGCTAGTGAAAAACCCGGGATGAAAAGCCGTCAGCGAGCATATTCCGGGGCATGTGAAATCAATTACGGATCATCCGAATAATGCGTACTTTTCAAGAGTTTTCACACGAGGCCACGATTTGGCAAGACGGAAGTCAAATGTAATACCGGGGGATTTTTCCACAGAGGACACAGATTAACACAGAAAACAACCCATCGGGGCTGGCATCTTTATTCAGTGCCCATCGGTGTAATCTGTGGATAAATCCGAGTTGAGGGCACGGAGCACCAGGAAAAAACTGGGATGAGACACCACCAGAGGTACGCATTAGTCGGATGAACCTCAATTACAGAGCGTTTGTTTCAGGCTCATGACTTTGTTCGGCTACAGAAACGGTGCCCCCGGGATTGGCGGTGTGAAAACCTGCCGCTGCTGCCGGCGTTAAGTCGCGCCATTCGCTGTACAGCGCGGGGCGGGCGAGCAGCAGGCCGAGGATCGGCGCGGCGATGCCGCGCCAGACGAGCGAGGTCTGCCATACGGAGTCCGTAATATTTGTCGTGTGGAAGAATGAAAAAGCGGTCTTCCCCCCTTCAAGCCCGAAGATCAGATAGGGACCCCAGATCAGGACGCCGGCGGCGAGACCGGCCCAGAGCAGGCAGGGAACGCGACCCAGGCGGCCGACCTTGAAATGATGGCAGGCCCAGACGGCGAAACCGAGCGGCAGCAGCGTGTAGGAGCGGGCCAGCAACCAGTTGAGGTACTCAGTGAAATCCGAGACGGGCCGGCTAAACGCCAAAGCCAATACAGCCAACCCGCCATGGGTGAAAAGCCCCAGGGCATAGAAGAGCAGGGCGGTGGCGCGCCCTGGCAGCAGCGGCAGCGCCAGCCCGCGCAGCCTGCGGCTGCGGGGCACATCTTCGCGCACCCTGCGGCTGATTTCGCCGCTGCCGGAGATGGCCCAGAAGGTGAACAGCAACAGGGCAAAAAAGCCCGCGTTATCGTAGATGAGCCCCATTTCGTTGAGCGCGGTCTTGCCGTGGAAAAGCGCGTTGATCAGGACTCCCAAAAACAACAGGCTCGCAGCGAAGACGGCGCGCGCGAGGGTGGCGCGGTTGGCCGCCTCGAAGAGCAGGTTGGCGAGCGCGATGGCCCAGCAGCAGAGGCAGAGCGCCATGGAGGCCGTGGCCAGACAAGCCACAAGCTCCCAATCCCATACTCCCCCGGATGTCACCGAACCGTGCCCGCGGACGATGATCGGAATGAAAAGCCCCAGGCCCATGGTCGGCAGGACCGTGGAGCACAGCACGACGGCCAGCACCCTTGTGACCACCGCGGTGCGCTGCGTCTTGCAGAAGGAACCCGCCAGCAGGCCGGCGGCATTGGCCGGCAGGCCGATGGCGAACAGCGTGAAGAGTCCCAGGAACACCGCCAAGGGCTCCAACCCGCGCAGGGCCCAGGCCAGGACGAGAAAGGGAAAACTCGCGGCCAGCAGCAGCAGGATCTGCACGCTGGCGAGCAGCAGGAAGCCCGTGGCCGCGCGCCCCGCCTGGAGACGCGTGAGCAGCAGCAGCGGCAGGGTGCCCTCGCGCTGCTCGCGGTACACCCGCCCGAAGGTGGTGAGCGGCAGCAGCACGGCGCTCATCACCCCGAGCCCGCCCATGAGGAATGCGAAGAAACCCTGTCCCGGGCCGCTGCCGGCGGTTTCGGCCACGCCCGAGCCCGTGGCGGTGACGATGAAAATATAGGCGACGCCGGCCTGCACGGCGAGCCAGGCCATGTAGAGGCCGATGAAGGTGCGGCCGCGCACGGCCTGCATCAGCTCGCGCACGAGCACGGGATTGACGCCGTCGAGTCCGCGGATCACGGGGCCGTCCCTTTTGAATAGGCCGGGCGGGTCATGGCGAGGAAGGCCGCCTCCAGATGGCCCTCCACCTGGCGGCTCTCCACGATAGCGAAACCCGCGCCCATGGCGGCGGTGAGGAGCGCGCTCCAGGCCTTCTCGTCGCCCTCGTAGCGCAGCTCGACCTCGCGGCCCTGGAGTTGCGCCTCGCCCACCAGCGGCTGCTGGATGAGGAAGCGCAGCAACTGCTCCGGCGCTTCCAGGGCGCGCAGCCTGTAGCGCGTGCTGGCCTCGGCGGCGTGCTGCGCCGCGCCGATGGGCCCCTTGTACTTGAGCTCGCCGCCCTCCAGGATGGCCACGTGGGTGCACATATCCTCCAGCTCACCCAGGATGTGGGAGCTCACGAATACCGTCTTGCCGCGCCGCGAGAGTTCGAGGATCAGGTCGCGCAGTTCCGCGCGCGCGCGCGGGTCGAGCCCCGCCGCCGGTTCGTCGAAGAGCAGCAGTTCGGGATCGTGGAGCAGCGAACGGCCCAGGCACAGGCGCTGTTTCATGCCTTTGGAGAGCTTGGACATGAGCTTGGCGCGCAGCGCTTCGAGCCCCGTGAAGGCGATGACCGCCTCCACGCGCTCGCGCCGCTCCCCGGCACGGTAGTCGTAGGCGCGGGCGAAGAAATCGAGGTACTCCTCGCAGCTCATGTCCTCGTACTGCCCGTACTGGTCGGGCATGAAACCGATGCGCGGGCGCACGCGGTCGGCGTGTTGCAGCGCCGAATCGCCGCACACCCAGACTTCGCCTTCGCTGGGGACGTCCAAAGTGGCCAGGATGCGCATGGCGGTGGTCTTGCCCGCGCCATTGGGACCGATGAAGCCGCAGACCTCGCCACGCTCCAGGGTGAAGCTCAGGCCTTTCAAGGCCTGGAAATCCCCGAAGCGCCGGCCCAGGTTCTCGGCGCGCAGGACGATTTCGGGCGTTTCGCGCGTTTCGCTTATTTCGCTCACGGAGGTTCCCCGATCACGAGGTGCGTGTCGTGCCGGAACTCCAGGCTGGGGTGCGGGGACAGGGAGTGCAGGGGCGCGGCGAGGAAGGCGGCGTAGGAGTTGGACTGGAGGTCGAATCTGCCGTGCAGAAAAGTTCGGATTCGCGAATTAAAGTTTTCCATCTCGGATTCCGTCACGGGATGCAGAACCGACGACTGGCCGGGGGCGGTGGAGCCGGCCATGTAGGGCTTCTCGTCAGTAGAAAAATACAAAATTTCGCGGATTTCCACGCCGAAGCCGTTGACGGCCCTGTAGCCATCCCCTTCGCGATTCAGCAGGACCCGCGCACGCTCGGGTCTGACGACAGCGCAGCCGAAGGCCCGGGCCAGCCGTGGCGGCAGCGCCCCGCTCCAGATGGTCTGTTCGCCGTCTTGACGCAGGCTGATGCCGCTCGCTCCGATGGGAGCTTCTGATCTGTTGTGTTCACGTTGCCGTACGCAGGCCCCGGCGGGAAAGGCCAGGTCGCGGGCGCGGGCGGAGTAGAGGCCGATGCGCGAGTACTCAAGAGCGCGGCGATCCTTCTCGTAGAGGAAAGTGCAACTTGCGGCCACGCCTTTGGCGGGGAAGCCCTCGATGAGCCAGAAAGCCAGCAGCAGCAGCAGGCCGCCAGCAAAAGAGCAGGCAGGGGCGGCCACCAGGAACGTCGCCAAGCGTTCGCGTTTCCTCAAGAAGCCGTAGAGCACCGGCCCACTCAGCACCGCCATCAGCAACACCAGCCACCACAGCAGCTTATAGGGCACGCGGGGAATGTCGGGGTAATCGGATCGTTGCCAGTCGGAAGGGCCGAGGAGAAACTCGCTATCCGAAAGCTGGCCGACCATGGATTTGACGCCCTGGCTGATGGCGTGATACAACAAGCCCGGATCTTCAGGGAAGCGCCGCACTTCACCCTGCCCGTAGCGCGCCGCGAAGCCCGCGCCTGGGCTCTCTTGTCCCAGCCCGCCCCACCAGCTCCGGCACCAGGTCTCGTCTCCAGAGAGCAGCAGCCGGCCTCCGGCCAGCACCCAGTCTTGCAGCGCCTCTTTGGTCCGCGCGCCCAGGCGTTCCGCTTCTTCGCGTTCCAGGGCCACGAAATCAATCCCGACGTAGCCGAGCCAGGAGTCGGGCAGCCCCGCGGCGTCCAGCCGCGCGTAAAACTTCTGAGCCTCGGTCACGGGATAGATGCTTTCAAGCTCGGCGATGTCGAAATGCCGGCCCACCAGGAAGCCGCGCGGGGCCTTGCTTTCTTCAAACTCCTCGAAATAGACGTGCTGCCATTCGCTGTTGGGCGGCGTGCCGGAAACGCTGCCGGTGAAGTAGAGGCTGCCATAAAAGCGGCCGTTCTCCGTCGGTGGAAAATAAAGGAACCCCTGCCATTCTTCACCGCTTTTCAGGCGCTGCTCGCGCGTCAGGGTGATGGAGCCGGTGCAGATCACGCGGATCGTCTGATCCGGCCCATCGTTGCGCAGGCGGAAACGCAGCGAGTGCACGCTGTGCGGGGGAAGGCTGCGGACCTGGGGATCCATGGCGGCCTCAAAAAAAATGCCTTTATGGCGGATCTCGGCGGACGCCGGCGCTACGAACAGCAGCGCCAGGAAAAAGACGGCAGCGGTCATCCCATCGCGGGCGGGTCTTTTCACGGCGCCGAATTTCCCGACGTTCGCCCTTTATCCCCAGTTTTGGGGGATGAGCTTGTCGAAGCCTGTCCTGAGCACCGTCGAAGGGGGTGGACGGCGGCTGGGGTCGCGGTCCGCTCATGCTTCGACAAGCTCAGCACGAACGGACCTGAATGCCGGAAACGCAAAATGTCACGGCCGACCCGCCAGGCCATCTCACGGCGCCGACTTCTCCAGCACCGCGAGATCCGGCAGCTCGCGCCCCGTCTCGCTCACGCCGGCCAGGATTTCCTCCACGAAATGATTCGCCGTGCGGCCCGAGAGCCGCGCCGTGGGGTCCAGGATCAGCCGGTGCCGCAGCACCAGGGGCGCGGCGCGGCACACGTCGGCGAAGCCCGCCTGGGGCCGGCCCTCCGGGAGGCCGTAAGCGCGCGCGGCCAGGCCCAGGCCGA
>JAHFOS010000059.1 GCA_023261545.1 bacterium | reverse complement strand
AGGGAAATGGTAGATGAAGGCTTGCGCCGTCGCCGCCAGCGTCGGGGCAAGAGGCGTGCCCAATCTCGATGAAATGTGGGGCATTTTTAGCGATCCGAAATTCGTGAGCCTTGGCGGCAAGGATCGCGACGAAGTGCTGCACGGCGGACCTGTCTTGAAACGCGCCTTGATGCTCCTGATTCCTCGTTTCCCTTGACCGCTCCGGGCTCCAACGTTCAGGACGGCGGCGCGAAAAGCGGCGCAGCCGCACACAGAGCCAGCGAGAAAACCGGCGAGCTTCCGTTGGAAGGTGCCGCCAGCCCGCGTGCCGTTGGCCCTTCCGTAGCCGCCAACAACCCTAGCGCTGCGGCGCCCCATCCCGCCTTTAACAGCCCGCCAGTGACCACCAGCAGCCCGCTCGCGGCCACGCACGGGCGATCCCTGACAACGGGGAACGGCCTGCGCGTCGGCGTCTATGTGGACGTCGCCAACATCGAGATCTGCGGCGGCTACGGCATGCGCTACGACGTGCTGCGCGAATTCGCCTGCCGCGGCGGGGGGGAGCCGCTGCGGCTCAACGCCTACGTCGCCGTGGATGAGAACTCCGACGCCGACCGCAAGCGCAACCGCAACAATTATTTCTCGCTGTTGCGCTCCATAGGTTTCAAAGTCATCGAGAAGCCCATCCACACCTACCAGGATTCCGAGGGCCACGTCGTGAGGAAAGGCAACGTGGACATGGACATCGCCCTCGACGTCATCCAGCAATGCGAAAAGCTCGACAAGGTGGTGCTGGCCAGCGGCGACGGCGATTTTGTGCCCCTGGTGAGGGCCGTGCAGAACAAGGGTTGCCGCGTGGAGGTCATCGCCTTCCGAAACGTGAGCGGCGATCTGCGCCGCGAAGCCGACGCCTTCACCTCGGGTTACCTGGTGCCCAACCTGCTGCCCATCGAGGCCAACCGCGAGCGTCGCGCCCTGTGGGGCGAGCCCGGCTCCAGGGTGCGCGGCCAATGCCACCGCTACATCGCCGACAAGGGCATCGGCTTCTTTCAGGTGCTCGTGGACTTTCACCGTGAAATGTGGATCCTGGACTCCGAGGACCCCGCGTCCGCCTACATCGAGGCTTTTTTTCGCGCCTCATGGCTGCCCGCCGAGATCCACCCCGGCGGATTGCCGAGCCGGGCCCTGGACTTTGAGTTCGAGCTCGCTCTTTCCGAATCCGGCCGGCTGCTGGAAGCCCGGGAAATAACGCTGATGAAGTGGGGAGCATCGCCCCTGGGTGTCGTGCCGGCTCCCACCGCGGCAGCGTCCGCGACCGCGCCACCACCGGAGCGCTGAGCGGGAATCACGAAAACTCCTCGCCGGTTTCCTTGTAGGCGGGGTTGATGATCTTGACGCGGAGCATGGTGCCGTCCGCCGCGCGCCGGTCCACGTAGGGCCTGACGACAACGCCCTCCCGAGCATGAAGGCCCTGGCCGGAGACGGTTTCCAACCCCGTGGCCAACGCCTTCAGGCGCGGAACGTCAGCGAACGGACCATCGTAGAGGATGGGCACCCAAAGTTTCTTGAAATCCTCCGCGACCTGGTCGTAGGGGATGGAGACTCCGGCGACGCGGACGTCAAAAATCAGCAGCCGCGCGTCCTTTTGGCCGTAGTTGTAGCCGCCCTGGCAAGGAACCACTTCACCGAAGACTTGGAGCTGCTTGAGCCCGGTCCTTTCCAAAATTTCCCACAAGCCACAGCGGCGGGCGGCCCTCCAGTAGCTGTTGGTCTCGGATTCCACGATGCACAAGCCCTTGTCCAGTTGTCCTTTGGAGGTCACGAACCGCTGGTTATCCGCTGCGTTCCAGTAGTAGATGGCCTGGCTGCCATGGATTTTCTCGCTGACGATGACGCGCTCGCCCTCGCTAAAGTTTGAAGCATACACCCCGAATTGCTCGCAATCGTGCTTGCCCACGAAAGGCGCCTCGCCGATAGGCTTGACCTCCCCGGCCAATTGCGGGGGAATCGGAGGCTCGTATTTTGTAATTCCCAGGGCGGCGGACAAATCCTCACTGTAAGGGATGCGGTCCAGGTCCAGGCCGGCGCTCTCCTGCAACAGCGCGGGCGAAAGGATGACCCCGCAGGAAAGCTCGCCGCGCAGCCTGACGGCTTTCACGCGGTTCTTTTCAGGGCCGACCAGGTAGCGTTCGAACTCCTGCCTTATTCTTCCCGTCAGGATGGATTTCTCGGGAACAAAGACCACGACGTCACCAATTTTGTAGCGGCCCTTCTCGACGACGACCTGATAAACGCCGACCTTCCCCAGCTCCAGCTTCTCCGCATTGGGATGGGGGAAAATTTCAATGCGTTCTTTTGAAACCTTCCAGGTGCCGACGGCCTCGTTGGTCATAGCCCACCCCCAGACTCTAAAGGCCATTTTTTCCCTTCAATATTCAGCCCAAGCCGGTACGCCGGCAATTCTTCGGCCCGCAGCCGCGCGGCCAGATCGCTCATGGTGAGGAAAACATAGCCGCGGCGGCGCAGATGCGCGAAAAATCGCCGCGTGATGGCGCAGGCCTGGCCGGAATTGCGCGCGAAGGCCGAGCGCACGGCAAAAGGCAGTTCACTCAGGCCGGGCGTGGGCATATAATCGTGAAGGTGCCCGTAGAAGACGACCACGCGCGGCAGGTCAAAGAGGCGCATCAAGGCGGAATAAACGCCGTAACCGAGCAGTTTCATGTAAGAGATGCCGAGGACGAGGCGCGCGCGCGGCACCACACCGAAGGGGATTTCCAGCAGGCCGCACGGCCAGAGCCCCGGATCGAGGGAGGCCCCGATGTTGCTGAACACTCCGGGGCGGTAGGAGGGAAAAACGCTGGCGTCGAAATCGTAGCCGAGGTCGGCCAGGATTTCCATGTCTGAGGGGTGGAAGCGTCCGAAGGGGGCGCGATAACCGCCGCACGGGACGTTGAAAATATCTTGGACCGCCTTCCTGGAGGTCTCCATCTCGACGCGGCTCTCAAACCCCCGGCGAGCGTGCGAGCAGGAGTGGCTGTGGAAGTCCACGGCCAGGCGCTTCAAAACCTGCGCCGCGTCCGGGAAGCGGGTCAGGAGGCCCGTCTGCACGAAGGCGCTCAACGGGACTTTCTCCTCCGCGATCAGGCGCGTGAATCCCTCGACGGCCCCGCGCTGTTCCAGCGTCTCTAGCCGATCCAGCCGCCCGCCATAATCCAATTCAAAATCGAGCGTGAAGGCCGCGTAGCGCTGTTTTTCCAGGTTGATCTTCGGAGGACGCTTGGATATTTTTTTACCGCCGCTGTTTTGACAAGACAGCCACCTCCGTAGATTCCAGCCCTGAAAAATTTATCTTGAATTTCACGGAAGTGAACTAGCATTTTCCCATGGCCACGGCGGTCACTCAAGGTTGGAGCGGAACGCCTCTGAAGAGGGTGGCGATGAAACCCTTCGTCGTGCAGGCCGCCACGCCGCTCGGAGAAGCCATTGCCACCCTCCAGGACCCCCAGGCGCACTGCCTCCTGGTGGCGGACGCCGGGGGGACTTTGCGCGGGGTATTCACGGAGGAGGACGTCCTCAACAAGATCCTCGGCCGGCCGCTCCCCGCGGGCCTCACCGTGGGCGATTTCACGGAAAAAGAGGCCTATTCCATCGGCGAGGAGGCCACCGTCGGCGAAGCCCTGGACATGATGGGGGAAAAGCGCCTGAAATATCTTCCCGTCTGCAATCGCAAACGCCACCCCGTGGGCGTGCTCTCCGTGCGCTGGCTGATGGATTTCATCGCCGACGCCTTCCCGGCAAATGGCGCCATCCCCAGTGAGCCGGACGGCGTTCTCGAAAAAGACCTGACGACCGTAATCCGCCTGCCCATGTCTTTCGTCCTGACCTCTCAAGGCCACCTCGACTGCCTCAAACTTTCCCACGACGAGGCCATCGCCGCCGCCAGCCTGCGCTTCAAGGGCGCCGACCATGGCGCGGCCCTGGTCTTCGAGGACGGAACCCTGGCCGGCTTGCTCAGGGTCCGCGATATCCCCTTCAAGGTCCTGCACCGCGACCATAGCGCCGAGCACCTGCCCGTCATGGATTTCATGACCAAGGTCCCGGAAAGCGTGCGCGAATCAGAAACCCTTCAGGCCGCCATCCACAAAATTGCCAAAACCGGCATCCTGTTTCTCGTGTATAGCGCCGGCGAAAACTACGGGCTGGTCTCCGCCCGCGATATCGTCGCCTACATCTACAGCCACATCCACGACGACGAGTAGCTCCCTGGGCGCGTGGGTCCCCTGGGCATCCCTGGGAAATGAGGAACGCCTGCGCCGCGCCGTCATCGCCGCAGCACGCGAGGAACGGGGATTCTGGCTGCTGCCCGACCCCGGTGATGAATTTTGGGCTTGGCACGGAGAGCAAATCGGCCCCCTGCTGCGCCTCGGCGGGTTGGGCCCTGAGTTCGTCAGCAGCGGGCACGATGACACTGATGCCGCGGCCCTGGCGCAGTTGCCGATAGCGGAGCCTTTCCAGAACGTGACGCGGTTGTGGTCAGCCCGCCGCCTCGATCCCCTGCCGCCGCCTTGGCGCCTGGCCGGAAACTCCTGGCGCCTGGCTACCCTCCCCGACGCGCGGACGCGCGTCGCTGCGCGCCGGCAAGGACGGCAGGCGCTGGTGCTGTTCGTCGAGCTGGAGGCTCATGGGCCGAACCTCGAAGGAAAAATGCGGCCGCATCCAGGCTTCCCGCCGCCGGTCTGCGGGTGGTGCTTCGAGCGCGACGGCCGGGCGCGCGGACCAGGTGCGCGGGCCTCTGGCCCGCATGAAAAACTTGCGGACGGGACGTCCGCGCACCCAGGCAATGGCTTCGCGGCCTGCGCCGGTGGCTCTTGATTCGCGCCTAAAAATAAATATACTGGATATATACCATAGAATCTTAATTTTGAATTTTAAGAATATTGCGCTGAACTTGAGGCCGACGCTGTGCGCCGCGTTCTTCGCCGCGACGATGGCCGCGGCGACAGCGGGAGAGCCCCCGATGCCCATGGCACCGGTCACCAATCAGTGGTTTTCCTCTCTCTTCGCCGACCCTCCCCAGCCCCTTTTTGTCCTGCCCTTGGCGGTTCGCGTGGAAGCCGAGATCGAAGTCGGCCTGCCCGAAGTGAAGGCGACTCCCAAAACCATCTTCGCCTCGTTCAAAAAAGATTTGTCCGTCGCCCTGGCCTCCCCGATCACGGAATGCCGCGTGGTCGCTCACGGCCCAGGGCATGTCAAGATAGCCTTGCGCTGCCGCGAAGGCGCGGCGCTGCTCACGCTGGCGCGGGGATGCCCCGTGGCGTGGGTGAGCTGCGAGAAGCTTATGACTTTGCGTGTTTCCGGTGGCTCAGCACAGCGCGCCGCCAGCAGCTTCCTGATCAGCGCCGACCGCCGCCGCTTCGTCCTCAAAGACGTCTCTGTTTCAGGGCGGCCGCTCCCTGCCTTGGAACAAAACCCGGAGCATTGGAACATCGGGAATGACCGGGCGCTGGCCATCTGTGCCTTGCCAGAAAAAGGGGACCTGCCCGTCGAGCTCATTCCCGGGCCGGTACTATCGAGCCAATATTCGTGGACCCAATTGCGTGACGCCACGAAGACCACGCTCAACTTCAAGTTCCCCGGGCTCCCCGGCCAGGGGATCTGCGGCTGGCTGCCCCACCACTGGGATACCGCTGCCCCCGAAGCCGCGCTCGGCAGCTACGCAACCCTGCGCGGCGAATTGCGCCTCGCGCGCGGTAATGAGATTCACGCGCTGCACCCCGCGCCCAGCCTGGTGGCTATCACGGACATGCTCCGGGCACTCGAAGAGGACCAGCGCAAGGAACTGGCTGTGCGGATAGAAAACGACGCCCGTGAGATCCTCCAGCGGACCATCCCCACTCCCGTTTACGAGACGGGGAAATATCTGCTGAAGCTGGCTCAACTCTCCGAAATGGCTAGCGCCTTGAAGCACGCCCTGTCAAAGGCCCTGGCTGCGCGCCTCGAAGATGCCCTGGCCCTGCACCTCGGCCTCGCTCCCTCGGCGACCGGCGCGCGTTTTCGCGAGACTTCTTCCCCGCGCGGTATCGTGGCCATGGAACCCCAGTACGGCAATGAGGAGTTCAACGACCACCATTTTCAGTACGCTTACTTTTTGGTCGCCGCTGCCGTTGCCTTGGAGCGCAATCCGAACTTCCTTGGGAAAATAGCGGCCGGCCTTGAACCTCTTATCCTTGACGTGGGGTCGGAAAACGACCGAGACGGCTGGCCCTTTGCCAGGGGCTTCGACCCTTATGAGTCTCATTCCTGGGCCAGCGGCAAGGGCAACTTCTTCGACGGCAACAACCAGGAGTCGAGCAGCGAAGCGGTGCTGCGCTGGTACGGTCTGCTGCGGTTGGGACGGGCCTTGAAGCGCCAGGGCTTGGAGAGCCTGGGATTGATGGGCCTCGCCGCCGAACAAGACGCCACGCGCACTTATTGGCTGGGCCACCACCCCCGACGCTACCGTTTCCCCGAGGGCTACGAGGGAGGTATCGCCGGCATCGTCTGGGGCGGCAAGGTGGATTTCGCCACCTGGTTCAGCGGCGAGCCCACCCACATTTACGGCATCCAGTTCCTGCCGGCCAACCCGTCGTTGGCCTATAGCGCCGACCCGGCGGGCTGGAAACGTTTCACGCTCTACAAGCCCCAGGAGCTCCCGAATGGCTGGAACGACATTTACTACATGGCGGCGGCGGCCAGCGGCGGGAAAGTTCCGGAAAGCCTGCCCGCCTACGAAGCCGGAAACTCAGCTTCCTTCTACTATCTCTGGACGCGCTATTTTTCCAAGACCGGCTTGCGCGCTGGACCCTGACCGGCCCGTGCACCTAAAAACGGCAGTTGAAAGGCAGGTCTTTGTTCGGAATTTGAACACCAACTTCCTCCACAGAGACAGAGAGAGTTTCTCCTGCGTTCTCCGTGTTCTCTGTGTCTCTGTGGTACATCGTTCTCGTCTTTTTTGGTTCCGGCTCTGCCGGGTTAGGGTGAAGCCGGTTTCAGCAGCGAGGCCGCCACCGCGGTGCCGAGCAACCCCGCCACCACCGCCAGAGAAATATGAACGGGGATATGAATTGGGGGGATATGAAAATGGGGTATCCCGTCAGCGACCACCATCTTGAAGCCCACGAAGACCAGGACCAGGCCCAGGCCGTACTTGAGATAGCGCATGCTGTTGAGTGCCCCGGAAAGCACGAAAAACAGGGCGCGCAGCCCCAGGACGGCGAAGATGTTGGAGGTGTAAACGATGAAGGGATCCTTGGTGACCGCCAGCACGGCGGGGATGGAATCAACGGCAAAGACAAGGTCCGTGGCCTCGACGGTGACCAGGACCAGCAACAGCGGCGTGGCCAGACGGCGGCCTCCCTCATGGACGAAAAAGTGATGCTCGCGATAGCCGTCCGTCATGGGCAGCAGCCGGCGCAATAATTTCACGGCGAAATTCTTATCGGGATGAACTTCCTCTTCCTTCTTGATCAGGATCTTGATTCCGGTGAAGATCAAGAATCCCCCAAAGACGAAAATCAGCCAATGGAAGGTATCCAGCAGCGCTACCCCGGCGAAAATGAAGACGGCCCGGAGCACGATGGCGCCCAGGATGCCCCAGAACAAGACGCGATGCTGATGGGCCGCGGTAACCTTAAAGAAAGAAAAAATGACCAGGAAGACGAAGAGGTTGTCCACGCTCAAGGCCTCTTCGATGAGGTAGCCCGTGAGGAACTCCAGGGCTCTCTGCGCCCCGAAAAAATGCCAGACCCCCAGGTTGAAGGCCATGGCCAGCCCGATCCACACGGCGCACCACGCCAGGGACTCCCTCATCTTGACCTTGTGGGTCTTGCGGTTGAAGACGATGAGGTCGAGGCCCAGCATGCCCAGCACAAAAAGCGTGAAGCCGATCCACAACAAGGGCGTGCCGACGCCGGTCATCCGTTAGCTCCCATCCGCGGGACGAGTGGCAACGGGCGTGAAAATAGGAGGAAGCTCACGGAAGGTCCGGGGGCAACTAAGCTTCGCACCCAGATTTCAAGCTGTCGCCGGCCCCGCCGATTCGCCGGCCTGAAAAGTGCCCTCGTAAACGTGGTGCTGACGCGCCCCTTCATCCCCTTCGATGAGCCGGAAAAGCGTTTGGGCCATGAGCTGTCCGGCATGCTCGGGATCCAGGCGGCAGGTCGTCAGCGCCGGCCAGCCGTAACGGAACAAGTCCAACCCGTCGAAACCCGTGATGGAGATCTGCCCGGGAACCTCAAGGCCGATCTCGCGGGCCGCGCGCAGGGCTCCCCACGCCATCTCGTCGTTGAAGCAGACGATGGCACTCGGCCGGCTGGTGGCTCCGAGCAACAACCCCTGAGCACCCGCAAAACCACCCGCGGCATCTATGGCTAGCGCCGCCGAATGCATCGCCGACTTTTCCAAACCTGCTTCGCGCAGGGCCAGGAGCCAGCCGGCGCGCCGGTCGTCGCGCGCCTCGGGGTACATGGGCGCCGGAGGACCGAGATAGTGAATGCGCCGGTGCCCCAACCCCAGGAGATAACGCACGATGCGCGCCATACCCCCGCTGCCGTTGGCGCGCACCACGGCGACCCCTCGCGGCCCGTAGCCGCTCAAAACAATGGGCCGGCGATCTCGAACCAGGTCGGCCAGGCGCGAAGGCGGACTGTAATGGGAAAAGGCGACGAGCCCGTCCACCTCGCGACGAGCCAGCGCGCCCAGGGCCTCCAGCTCATGCTCCGCCCCGCGTGTGGTCTGGAAAAGGGTCTTCAAGCCCCGCTCGTACAAGTGGCTCTGCAACGCGATCAGGATGCGCTGAACCAGCAGATTTTCGGGATGGCTGCAAAAGATGCCAACCAGATCCGAGCGCCGGCGCACCAGCGCCCGGGCGGCCTGGTGCGGCCGGTAGCCGATACGCTGAACATGGTCGAGCACGCGCCTGCGGGTGCGCGCCGCGACGTTGGGGCTTTCATTCAACACCCTGGAGAGGGTGACCCTGGAAACGCCGATCTCCTTGGCGACATCCTCCATTCTGGTGGTCATTTTGACACGCGCGGCGTAGGGCGTGATCCTAGCCGCCTGCGGGTCGCCGCCAGGGAACACGGTCCCGGCGGATCGGTCGGTCACAGCCAATTTTTGATATTCGAGTATCATTTAAGCGGCCGACGCGGGCCTGCAGGGCAATTACCCAATTATTTCTGATGTTTTTAAACTTAACGCAGACTAACGCGCAGACAGCCGGAACGAATGTCACCCATCATTGACTTGAAAAAATATTAAATATCAATATAATGATATTCGTGTATCAAGTTATGGCAAGGCCACCCATGAAGCTCCCCCGGCGCTTTTCCCTGATCGAGCTCCTGGTGGTGCTCGCGATCCTGCTCATCCTTATATCCATGATTTCGCCGGCGCTCAAGCGTGCCGTGAACGCGGCGCGGTTGGCGGTTTGCCAGCAGAACCTGCACCAGATCGGCCTGGCCACCCAGCTCTACTGCGAGGATTATCAGCTCTTCCCCCCCGGCATCTACATGTACGAGACGGACGTCTCCTACGTCCTGGCGGGATATGTTTCCGGGCGCGACGAGTGGTACGGTTTATCCTCCGAGGGAAAGAGAAACTTCTCTTCGCGCAGCAAGGTCTGGGAGTGTCCCGCCAATGTCATCAACGACGACGGCGACTTCGTGGTGCGCTCCTATCCCGCCCACTCCTTCCTCATGCCGCACATGCGCTGGCAGCCCCCCGATGGATCCGCGCCGGGCAGGACGCAATTCGTCTGCAACAGGCTGCGGCGGCCCTCTGAGGTGGTGATCTTTGGCGACGGCAACCAGAACCAGCGCCATACCCTCACCTACGGCGTTTCAAGCCAGAATGCCACCATCGTGTCTGAAGCTTCGGCCATCTTCTACCCCTGGCCCTGGTATCCCTGGACGGAGTGCCCTTTCTGGAACGCCGATAAAGGCGATCCCGCCAAGGCCGAGGATCCGGCACCCCTTTTCGCGGACGAGGACGTTGACCTCGCCCCGTCCGTGCCGCGTTACCGCCATCTCGCCGACACCGCGGCTTTCATCTTCGGCGACCTCCATGCCACGGCGGTTGCCAAAGGCGCGCTGCTCGAGAAAAATGTCCGCGTCAATTATTGAGCCTCCGCCGAGGCCGTGGTCCGGCTCTAGGATCGGCCTGACAATCGTCCTCTTCGCAAGTGCCGCCGTGGCGGTGGCGCCAGCCCAGGGGCAAATCTTCCAGGCCGAGTCCTTCACACAACAGTTCGGGCTCGTCGGCCCCCAGGCCGGCGGCACCGGCCTGGTGATGTACGGCATGAAAGCCGGCGACTGGTTGCGTTACGCGAACGTGGACCTCAACGGAGCCACCGGGCTTGATGTGGCCTACAGCAGCATGAACCCCGGCGCCATCATCGAGGTGCGCCTCGATTCCCCCACCGGCCCCCGGATCGGCTCGTTCACCACCGCGCAAACGGGAACCTGGCAAAGCTTCGCCATCCAATCGCTCAGCGTCCAGCCCATCGCCAGCGCGCGCGATGTCTATCTCGTTGGCGGCGGCGCAAATCCAAAGGGACTGTGGCTTGCGTCTTTCGATTATCTTGCCCTCCCTGGCGCCATGCCAACGCCGACTCCTGAGTCCGCGGTGATCACGATGACCCCCGTGACGACATTGGCCCCATCCACCGCCGCGCCGCTACCACCGGCATCCACAGCTCCGGTTTCCGCCACGCCTGCGCCCACCCCAGCCCTGGATAGCAGCGCGGCTGAAATCGTGTCGCGCGGCAGCCAGGGCGAGCTCATCACCACGGGGGCCGGACGCGGCACCCGGCGGCACGAATTGTCGGCACAATTCTTCGCCAACTACAATCTCAAGTACTGGGAGGATCGGCGCTTCGGTTTCACGCTCAGCGACTACAGCACCGCGTCGTCTCCGCGCGGCAGGATCGAAGTGGTCCTTGATATGCACGGACGTCACTATCAGAATGAGCCCGCTAATCCCTTCAGCCCTCAGAACGCGCCCAATCTTCGAGCCTTTAAGAAATACGGCGACGAGACGCAGTACTATCTGAACCTGGTCATGCAGCCTCACGACAGCTCCAGCAGTGCCACGGCCACGCGCTGGTTTGCCGCTATCACCGCCTGGAATGGCGGGGGTGGTTTCCGGCCCTTGCAGGTCGGCGATGTCGTGGAGCTCGAGTTCTCCATCAAGTGGCAGTCGCTGGTCGATGCCGGTGACAACAGCAACTATTACTCCAACACCTTCCGCTACCGCGTCGGGCGCGGCGGATTCGAGCCCTTCAACCGGGATGACGCGCTGGGTTTCCTCGGACCCGCTGAGCCGGGCTGGCTGGGCGGCATGACGACTATTCCCCACCTGCGCGCCGGAGACAGGGACCTTTCGTTCATGCAACTTGCCCTGAACGCTCAGGATGCCCACGTTGGAGATTTCCTGCGCGGCCGCCGACTTTTCCATACCGACTTCATGACCGGCGATCACGGCGGGGATCGCAAGGGCAATAGTGAACCCGCGTCACGGCAGCCGGGTTTCCCAGAAAAAGGCGGCCTTATCGGTCCCAACGACAAACACCTCCAGATGCGCTGCGCCGACTGCCATCTCGCCAATGGTTCCGGCGTGCTGCCCGATTCAGGCATTGCCGGCACGCTGGTTTTCAGGCTTCCCGACGGCCATCCCTTCGGGTCGCACCTCCAACCCCAGGAGGCCGTGGCCAGGGTATCGGGACGGGTTGCCGTTGTTCGGGCCGGTGCCACACTCTCGAAACCCGAATTCGCTTTTGACAGCAGCCTCGTAGCATCCGATACCTTTTCCGCGCGCATGGCCCCGAGGCTGGTCGGCATGGGTCTGCTGGACGCCATCGCGCTCCGAGACATCGAGGCCAACGCTGACGAGAACGACCTGGACGCTGACGGTATTTCCGGCCGCGTCAGTAAGGTCCAGGTTTCAGGAACGGTGATGACCGGGCGCTTCGGGTGGAAGGCCGAGCAGCCCACTTTGCGGCATCAGGTGGCCGGGGCTCTGCTCCATGATATGGGCGTGCGCTCCTCCCTCTTCCCCAGCGGAGACAATTCCTCCGCTGTCGGCGCTGAGATCACCGACACGGAACTCGATGAGATCGCGACCTACGTGCGTTTGCTGGCGGTCCCAGCCCAACGGCATCCCGATCCGGCGTCCCTGCCGGGGTTGGCCATTTTCCGTCAGATCGGATGCGCCCGCTGCCATGTGGAGAGTTTCACGACCACATCCCTCGAAAGCCATGCCGAATTGCGGCGGCAGGTGATCCATCCCTATTCAGACCTCCTGTTGCACGACCTGGGCCCCGACCTCGCGGACCACCGGGGCGACCGCGAATGGCGCACCGCACCGCTATGGGGATTGGGATTGGCGGACTGGGTGGCCCACGGCAGCGATGACGGGCGCTACCAGTTGCTACACGACGGCCGGGCCCGCACCTTGGATGAGGCTGTTCGCTGGCACGGGGGCGAGGCACAAGGCAGTGCCAACGCTTATGCTAACCTCATGACCGCCTCCCAACGCCAAGCCCTGCTGGATTTTCTGGAATCCCTTTGAATCCCCTGAGTCTGGGGGGCGGGGATTTCTACTGACAGCTCGGCTTCACGCCCAAAATCTTCACGGCGTGGTGTTGTAGAGCGCCAAGACCTGATCGGCATCAATGGCGATATTGTAAACGCGCACGTCGTCGAACAGGCCCGTGTGCCGGATGCGGAAGCTCTGCCAAGCCAGAGGATTGGTCATGCCGGTTTTGCCCGTCTTGAAGGCCCCGTCGAAATAGAGCTTGGCGCTGCCGTTGTCGAAGGTGAAAACGATATGATGCCATGTCGTAGTGTCCAAAGTGATGCCCGAATCGTTTCCATCAATGCGGGTCGCCACATCGGTGCCGGCGTAGATCCCGTTGCTGGGAGGTTGCCAATGGATGAAAAGATAGTTCCAAGTTTGTGCGGATATCTCGGGGAAGGGCTGGGAGGTGATAGTGGACTTGGTCCAGTAAGCCACGCTGAATTTGGTCGGCGTCCAGGTCAGAGCCGCGGCATCAATGTAGTCGGATCCATTGGTGAAAGAGTCCAGACTTATGGCGTTGCCGAACTTTCCCGCAACCCAGGCGGAGGTGGGACCGGTCTTGATCCCTGTGTACCCATAACCCGAAGAATCCGTGGCGTTCCCCGAGGACTCATCGAGCTTCCAGTAAAGCTGCAAGTTTCCGGAGATACTAGGGGCGGTAGAGCCCGAGGCGGACTGTTGCAGCACGTACCACTGGCTGCCGTTGCTGACCACGCTCACGAAGGGGTAGCCCGTACTCATGGTGGTGAGCACGATGGAGCCGGTGTTGTCAATGGAGTTCCCTCCACCGGTGACGCTCACCTTGTAGCTGTCGTTGGCGGTCTTCTTGATGGTGTAAACGCGCCCCGAAACATTGCCGGCGTAGGGCAGCGTCACGGTGACATTGGAGGCGGCCGTCACCGTGTCAACGATGATGATGCTGTTGTTCGCGGCGGTGACGTTGGCGGTGGCCGTCTGCACGCTCATGCCCAGCGAACCGCTGATTTCAAGAGAGGAAACGGGGCTCGTGGTGCCGAGGCCCAGGTTACTCGATATGTAGGCGTTGCCCGCCACGTGCAGGTTGGCCGAAGGGCTGGTGGTGCCTATTCCCAGGTTCCCCTGCTGCAGAGATGCCTCCGCCGCGCCATCGTTATTGACATCGAAGCGGATATTTCCCGAACCCTTGATATCGCCAGCAGCCGTGGAGAGGACCAAGGCCAGGGTGAACACGCACGCCCACAGCAGCCAAACGGGATGCCGCCGCCTTGCTTTTTTTAACCTGCCCGCACCCACAGCCCCGCGTCTCTGGAACCCCAGCCACCCGAAACTCCGGAGATTGCCTTACTCATAGCGGAGATCATCCAGATAAAATGTGACCGAAGAACCGCTCCCAGCCAGCGCCCACACGAAACCCGTCTTGACCCGCGAGAGGTCAAGTCCCACCAACGACAAATTATACTGTTTCCACTCTTTTGTCAAAGGAACCTTGCCAATCAATCCGGTGCATGAGTCCGGAAAAGCGACATTTTCCTGGGTGCCGCCAATCTTGAATTCCACGACTTCGCCGCCCTTTTCTCCCCTGGCCCAAAAGCTGAACTTTTTCGCCTCGCTGAGGTCGAAACCGCCGTCCTTCTGCCCCCAGTCGTTGGCGGGATGCTGCCAGGCTATACCCGCCCAGTTGTCTTCAGCCGAGTAGGTGATTTTGATGCAGGAAGCCCCCTCCTTGGGGTTCTCCGTGCAGTTGTCGTCGCTCTTGAGCGCTTTGGTGTTGCCCATCCACCCGGAGGGGACGTAGGAAGCGAAGGGCTTTCCCCCATCGGAATACACCACCAAGGGCAGCACCGCCTTGGGCGCGGCCATCATACTTCCGGAGAATAGCACTCCCCAAGCAGCGAGGACCCGAAATAAGCTGATTTTATTCATGGTTTTTCTCCGAGATGCCTAAAAGTGGATTGGGGTGTAAACTCAAAGTTTCCAGAGGTTCATGTACTCGTAGTAGGCCTTGCGGGGCTGGCGCAGGAAGGGACTCCCCTTGCCATCCCCCTGACCCATGATTCCCAGCCATTCTTCCTGGGAAAAGCCGTCGGGAAAAGGCATGCCGATGGTGGGTTCCACCGAATGGCGATCCAGGGGATCGCGGCCATCGCGCGTGTCCTTCCACCATTCGTCGAGCCACTCGAAGATCACGCCGCCCACGGCGTTGCCCACGCCGGCACCGCCGCCGCGATGGTAGGTGATGTCCTCCCAGCAGCCCTTGTGATAGCGGCGCTGGGCCTCCTCATCGGGGCCGCGCTGGCTCCAGTAGGCATCGCAACCGTACTCCGTGATGAGCACGGGCCGGTCGAAAACGTTTTTCACCCTTTTCCAGGTGCTGCCGAAGCCATCGCCGCCCATGTAGGCGTTGACGCCGATGTAGTCCAAAGACAGCGCGTGTTTCGCGTAGAACTCCAGCAGCCCCGTGTTCAGGTTGCCCACGCCCACGGGGTGGTCGGGATCCAGTTCGTGGATCATATCGCACACTTCACCCAGGAATCTGGCATACGCCTCCGGCTGCCGGGACGCGTTGGTGCGCGTGGCATTGACGCCGCTGAAGGTGTCCGGCATGTTGTTCTCGTTGCCCAACTGCCATAGCAACAACCAGGGCTCGTCCTTGATGGCCAGGACCTTCTTGCGCACGGCCTGCTTCATGTTCTTCAAATGCGCGGGATTGGTGTAATCGGTGCCCTCCTCCCAGGTGGCCCCGGAGTGCACGGTGTAGGCGCCCAGGAATTCACCCACGATGACCCGGACCCCATGCTGCTGGAACGCCTTGCGCAGCAACGGTAGGTTGAAGTCGTCGCTGTAGGTCTTGATGGCGTTGCAGCCCATCATCTTGAGCAGGGCGAAATCCCCCAAGACGGGCTCATCCGCGTCGCGCTGATTATTGCCGTTGGCGTCCATATAGGTTTCCTCCACGTCCACCAGGCCGTTGCCGTTCTTGTCGGCGTGCATCCAATCGAAGTTGGGCCCCTGGCCCACCGGGGTCGGCATGTAGTTGACGGCTTTGACGAAGAACCCCTGGCCCAGGACCCCCATGTGCCAATGACCCCTGGAATCTTTCATGAATCCGACCTTTTTTTTAAGGCCGGAGAAGTCAATCTTTTCCGCCACCGCGCCTTCCTTTCCCGCCTCGCGGCGGCGCAGGACGCCCGGGGTCACGGCCACCCGCAGTTGGTTTCCCTCGCTGCGGACCTCCACGTTGTCCTGGACCAGTTCCAGACCCAGTTCCGGATGTTTCTTGAGCAGGTTGGTCAGTTTGTTCCAACAGGCATCGGCCGCACTCCATGAAAACGATCCGTCACTGCTCTTTCCCATGGCCTGCGGGTAGAGGATCATACCGGCGCGGTAGGCCTTGGCGGCGTGCATTTCATGGCGCCCTTTTTCCAGGGCGACCCCCTTGAACAGCAGTTTGAGCCCGGGGTCTTCTCCCGCGGCGGCCCACACGTAGAAATCCATGCGCGCATCGTCGCTTTCCACGTGCTTCCAGGGATCCTGCTTGAGTTTGCCCTCGCGGCTGAGTTTCTGGTACTCCGCGTCTTTGTTGAACCCGCTCACGCACGGGTCAATCCCCGTGCCGGAAGCGGTGACGAGCCCCTGCCAGTCGTCAATGACGTAACGGAATTCCGTAGTGCCAGCCCCTTCGTAATGGCCGTATTTCTCGTACTGCACCACGTCTTCCGTGCCCGGTTCGCTCAACGGGAACGCGGGGGGATCCTGGGCCGCCACCGCGGCCATGAGCGCCAACACAAGCGCGAGGGGTTGTAGCGTGGCTCGCGAATAATTCATGTAACCTTGTTATATACCAAAAGATGAATTTGTCAAGTCCCAGGAAAGCACAACGGTGAAGTTTTCTTCCATCCTATTGACTTGGCAAGTTAAGCAAATATACTACGAATATACTATGGTGCGCATCCCCATTTTCCGAGATCCATCGCGGCGCCCCCGCCCGTTCAGCCTGATGGAAATACTGGTCGTCATCGCCATCGTGGCCCTGCTGGTGTCGCTGCTGCTGCCGGCCCTGCGGCAGGCGCACTCCGTGGCACGGACGGTCCAGTGCATGAACCATCTGAAGCAGTTCGCCACCGCGGTCCACCTGTACGGCGACGATTACCAGCATTATCCCTACTGCCAGATCATCGGTGATTACGACTTCACGTATAAACTCAGCGAGTACATCTCGTCCACGGCCAACAACTACAGCGAAGCGCTCGGGGGGTTCAACAAGCGCAGTCCCGTCATCCAGTGTCCGTCGGCTGCCGTGCAGGACGACCGTTTCCTGCGGCAGAACTATGCGGCCAATCAACACGTCATGATCTCCTTTGACCAGTGGTTCAACGGCCAGGTGGGCAAACCGGCCAGTCAGTTTGCCCAGGCCAGGCTCATGGGAAGCCTCCCGCGCACCGCCACGGTTTTCCTCATGGCCGACGCCACGCAGATCTACGACTGGGTGGGGGTGAACGGCGGCGCGAGCGCGGGGGTGGCGGATTCCAACGCCAGCTTCTTCAGCTATCGCGACTCTTATACGCCCGACGGCGTTTTGACCCTGCACAACGAATCCGCGTCCGAGAACCTGCTGCACATCCCGGCCAACCTCACGGGCGGCCTCGATGGGGATGGTCTGGGCAACGGCAGCTACATCCGTTTCCGCCACAATGAAAAAGCCAACCTGCTGTTCAGCGACGGGCATGTGGAGGGCATGGGTCCGTGGGAAGTCATGGAAAAGCACATGTACGCCAACTACTGATGGCCGTCAGCGACAGGCGCACCCTCCCCGCCATCACGGAGCTGCCCGCGCAGAACAGGAAGTACCTTTACCGGCAACTCTACGAAAGCGTCCTGAACGACGTCCAACAGGGGCATTACCACCCCGGGGATCGCATTCCCTCCCTGGACGAGCTTTCCCGCAATTTCGGCATCAACCGGCTGACCGCTCGCAAGGCCATCGACCAGTTGAAGAAGGAGGGCTGGCTGTACTCCGTTTTCGCCCAGGGGACCTATGTCGCGGAGCGCCTCCCAGGGAGGGCTGGCCTGCAACGCGACGCCAGGACCCTCGGCCTGTTTTCCCAAGTGCTGGTCGCGGGAAGGATCGGTCCCTATCACGCCGAACTGCTCGCGGGCCTGCAACAGCAGGCGGCGGAGCGCGACTACGCCGTGGCGCTGCTCAATTCCCGCACCGTCCTGGAAGCCGGCCACCTGAAGGACATGAACCTGAGCGGCCTCATCTTCATGGGTCCGATGGATACAGGACCCGTGCAAGCCATGGTCGGCCAAGGACCGGCCCTGGTCTTGCTGGATATCAATCCACCCGCCCTATTCGCGGATACGGTCGCCGTGGACAACCAGGAGGGCGGACGCCAGGCCGTGGCGCACCTGCTGGAGCTGGGGCACCGGCACATCGCCTTCGTGACCGGCCCGCAAGGGGATCAAAGCGTCGTGGAGCGCCTGCGGGGCGCCGCCTTGGCTCTGAAGACCCAGGGACTGGAGCTGTCCAGGGAGCTTGTCTTTGAAGGCGACTACACGCGGGAATGCGTCGGCCCCACGCTCTTGCGGCTGCTCAAAGCCGACGCCTGCACCGCCATCTTCTTCTTCAACGATGAAATGGCCACCACAGGGTTGTCCGTGTTGCGGGAAATGGGAAGGCGGGTGCCCGAGGACATCTCCATCATCGGGTTCGATGACATCGAATGGGCCCGAACCACGCATCCCACCCTGAGCACCATCCGCGTGGAAAAGCAGGCGCTGGGCCGGCTGGCCGTGCAGCGCCTGTGGGCCAGGATGGAACAGCCCAAGGCCCCGCCCCTGCGCGTTCTGGTTCCCACCAGCCTCGTCGTCCGCCAGTCCACGGGGTTGCGCCCGGCGGGTCGTGCCGCCGCCATGGTTCAGCCATGAAAAACTTTTATATTATCTGGAACTCAGGAACTCAGGAAAATTTAATTTCGATGACAAGCGTGCGCGTGTTTTCTCAGAAAGGGCAATCCCAAAAATCTTTTCCTGAGTTCCTGAGTGCCAGATTAAAAATCGCATTTTTCCTGGTATTTTCATGTTTTTTTGCGATGCCCCTGCCGTGAACGCTTCCCGCGAAACAAGTCGAAGCCGATTCACCATCGTGGAACTTTTGGTCGTCGTCGCCATCCTGGCCATCTTGATGTCGCTGCTGCTGCCTTCACTGAAGAATGCCATGGTGGTCGCCAGGAATACGGCCTGCCTGCACAACCAGCGCCAGGTGGGCCTCGCCATCGAGCTGTATGCCAACGATTACGAAGACTGCATCATCGCCAACTATTTCGGCGCCCAGCCCCCGGCGCCGCCCCCCTACGGGGACGCGCGCTACTATTCCGCCGTGCTGGGCCTTTACCTCGACGACGTGAAGGTGCCCGATGACAAAGGCGAGGTGGACAAGGGTTTCTGGAATGCCCCCCAGTACTTGAGCAAGGTCTTCATGTGCCCGGACAAGAAAATCGAAGGCGTGGACCCCGTGGTCCTGACCCTCGCGTGCAACCAGGGGCTCATGGTCAACAAGGCCGAGAACACCACCCCCGCCCTGCCGGTGGCGACCCCGCCCCGAAATGCCAAACTCTCCAGAGTCACAAGGCCTCAGGAAATAATCCTTATCGTTGACGCTCCCCAGCTTTCCGTCGGGCGTTCCGTTCCCGGCCTCCAGTGCCCCTGGGGCTATTTCTACCCCTCCCTGCCGGAATGGGACGCGGCGCTGGGCGATGACGCCGTGCCCGTGAACATCGGCAACGAGGACGGGGATGGCTTCCCCTGCGGGCCGCGCTACCGCCACATGAACGAATCCTCCATCAATGCCCTCTACCCTGACGGCCACGCGTCTTCCAGTCCGATAGCAACGCTGCTCAAGAAGAATTTCGCCGCGCATTACTGAGAGCCGGGCCGGACTCCACTCCCCAACGCTGTTTCCATAGGATTTTAACTCACGTCTTGATTTTTTTCTTATCTGGTATATAATTGGTATATGTTTTATGGGTCACGCAAATGAAAACCCTGGCTTGCCTGATTTTGCTCCTTTCCTCAGTTGTCGCGGCCCCTTCCGGCAAGACCGCGCTGAAGCGCCCCGGGGCCCCCATGGCCCAGGAGGTGGCGCAACCGGCCGCGCCAGACAAGCCAGCGGCCTACATCCATGGCCACGAACTCTTGCTCCGCGCCAAAGAGCTTTCGCGCCAAGCTCTGCCAGGCATGAGCCATCAAAACGAGCACCTCCGGGAATCGCTGCGGCTCTATGAACAGTGCTCCCGTGAATTCGAGAAGGCGCTCACTGACCCAACTCTAACTCCGAGTCAGCGCAATGAGATCGACCAACTGCTGCCAAAAATCAACCAACAGATTTACTGGGGCTTGAAGTTCGCGAAAGTGTGATGGTTTCGTCCGCTTCCAGTCCAGAGGCCTGGAAGCGAAATCATGAGGACTAGACTGGGCCTCCCCAGTGGAGGATTGAAACATGAATTTCAAAATGTGGAAAACGTATTGCGCCGCGGCCACGCTGACCTTGTCGGTGATCTTCGCGGGAGGTGGCTCAGGCGTTAAAATGCCCTTGCCCGTCGTCGTCTATTCAGACGGGAAATATTCCGATGATAGCAAGGGTTTCGTGCCCTCGGGCTTTATGGGACACAGCTCCCTGAATCCCGACTTCGCGTGCGCTGAAAACCCCAAGAGCGGGGCCACCTGCATCAAAATCAATTTCCCCACCGTCAGCGGGGAGTGGGCCGCCTTGTCCTGGCAGCATCCCGCCAATAACTGGGGCGAAAAGGACGGCGGCCTCGACCTCACGGGCGCCAAGAAACTCAGCTTCTGGGCGCGCGGCGCCAAAGGCGGGGAGGTCGTCAGCTTCAACATCGGGGGCGATTCCGCCGAAGCCGCCAAGTTGCCCTTCCCCAACTCGGCCAAGGCCGATCTCGGCAAGGTGACCCTCGAAAAAGATTGGAAGGAGTACAGCATCCCGCTCGCCGGGCTCAACCTCTCGCGCATCGTGTACGGTTTCACCTTCATCGTCATCGCCGGCGCGGAACCCGCCTACTTCTACCTCGACGAGATCCGCTACGAATGAGGTCCTCTAGAACTTAAGCGCCTATCCCAAACTGCGTCTCTACAAAACAGAGAACTGTAGCCGGCCTCTGTGAGGCCGGGTTTATGGGTAGCGGGCTCGTGGCCGGCCTCGCGGAGGCCGGCTACAGCGGGCCGGTTACAACGGTGTTTCCGAACTCTCGGCGAATGCTTTCGATCTTCACATGCGACCGGCTCTTATTCTATGGCAATATCCGCAAGCGGGTCTAGGGAACAAAGCGCGCGGCCAGGAACTCCGCGAAGGCACTCTCCGCATCCGCGCTTTCCAAAGCCGAACATGAATTGCAGCGCCGCAGGTTCGGGCAGCGCGTGCGAAAGGTGACGCCCAGGTGGCAGGTGCCGCGCGCGTGCGCCGGAGGGGACGCGGACCTGTCGTAGTAGGCCGGAAGCGAGGGCCCGTAGAACAACAGTGTCTCCAGGCCCAGACGCGCCGCCCAATGCCCCGGCCCGCTGTCCATGCCCAGATAGACTTGAGCGCTCAGGATTTCCGACTTGAGCGCCTCAAGGCTCAGGGGGGGAAGCAGGGCCAGCCCCTGGCTCGCGGCCTGCTGGGCCAGCGCCGCGGCGAAGGCGCGCTCCTCCCCTCCGGTTCCCTGTAAAAGCGCCAACGCTGCCCCTGGGAAAGCGGCGCGCGCACCAGTCAGCAGTTTCAGCCACGACGCCAGGGGCAGGCGCTTGGTGGGCCAGGCGGCTCCCGGCGCGCAGAGAACGCGGCGCACATCCTTCACCCCGCGCGCGGGGGGCTGGGCGCGCGGACGCTGGATGGGTGGATCCGGCAACCTGCCCGCAAGCGCCCAATGGATCAGCCCCCCATACCAGGCCCTGGCCGTTGGCGCGCGCCAATCCAGGGTGCGCGCGGAAAAGCGCGGGCTCAACCAATCCCTGCTCTCCAGCGTTCCTCCGGAAACGATTTCGCGGCAGCCTAGAAAGCGGGCCAGCAGATGCGACTTGGCCAGCCCTTGCAGATCGACGGTGATATCGAAGCGCTGGCCACCCACCCTGGGGCGCAAAGCGTGCCAATGCCATAAGCTTTTTGGCACTGAAATCACCTCCGCCACGGAACTGACGCCCGCGAAAAGAGGCTCCAGACCCGCCTTGACGGCCCAAACGATACGGTTTTGCCCCGCGGGAAGGTCCAAAGCCTCCAAGCCATCCAAGGCCTGGAGCACGTCACCCATGGCGCTGAGCTTGACGATGAGCACGTTGCGGGGCATGCGACCGATCATGGTACGGCCCAGCGCACGGCAAGCCGGCCTCACAGAGGCCAGCACCAGAGGAATGCGGGCTCCAACTTCGACCTTGACTTTATGTTAGATATAGTATATCTTTTTCTGACATAATAAGCACCATGAATTCCATCCAGAAGAAAATCCTGGTTCGCATACGCATACTTGGCGCGGGAAAGATCCACACCAGCAAGGACTTCCTTGACCTCGGCCACCGTGCGGCGGTTGACCAAGCCCTATCACGGTTGGCCGCGCACAAAACTATCCGGCGGCTCGGCCGGGGGCTGTATTATGTCCCACGGATGAACTCGACTTTGGGGATCGCACTCGCCCCAGACATGGATGCTGTCGCCCAGGCCATCGCAAGGAAGACGGGGAGCCGCGTTGTTCCGTCCGGCGCGGTGGCTGCGAACTGGCTCGAATTGTCGCCCCAGGTTCCCGCAAAGCCGGTCTACCTCACGGACGGGAAGTCCAGGAGCATCCGCGTAGGTGGCACCGTATTCACCATGAAGCACGTCTCACCCAGGGATCTTCCACTGGGAAGCCCAAAGAGCGCCATGGTCTTCCAAGCACTCCGCTACCTGGGCAAAGAATCCATCAGCGAAGCTACCATCACGCATCTGCGCAAAAGACTTCCCGCCGCAGACCAGCGGAAGCTGCGCAAGGACTTGTGGTGCGCCACCGGCTGGATCGCCGAGGTGGTGCGCAAAGTCTGCAAGAGCGCCAATTGCTCCGGAGCGGCCCATCATGGATGACATCGCGCGCCTTCCCGCGCAAGACCGCTCCGATCTGTTCGGTACCACATCCAGCAGGCGCGGGGACATGCGGCCGGCCCTGGTAGAGAAGGACTTTTGGGTCTGTTGGACGCTCAAGCGCATCTTCACCTTGGCGGACCCGCCCGCGGGACTCGTTTTCAAGGGGGGCACAAGCCTCTCCAAAGTCTACCAAGCCATAGACCGATTCTCAGAGGATGTCGATCTCTCCTGTGACCGGAGTGCCCTGGGATTCGGCGGCGACAACGATCCGGCGAGAGCTCCAAACAGACAACAGGAATCGAAACGGCTGGAAGAACTGTCGGCGGCCTGTAGGGAATTGATCCGCGCACGGTTCCTGCCGAAACTCAAGGAATCATTTACTTCCACCCTGGGAACGGGCCCGTCGCGGACAACCTGGAGGCTCGAACCCGATCAGGACGACCCTGACAAGCAAACACTGCTGTTCCACTACCCGGCCGGGATCGGCGAACGCGCTAGGGCCATGGCCAGATATCAACGGCCCGTAATCCGGCTCGAGTTCGGCGCGCGGGGAGATCTATGGCCTGCCGAGCCTGCGACGGTCACCTCCTACGCAGCGCAAACCATCCCGAAGCCCTTCAAGGATCCTTCCTGCGAAGTGAAGACCCTTGCCTCCGAACGGACGTTCTGGGAAAAGGCCACGATCCTGCACGCTGTCTATCACCGCCATTCGGGGAAGCCTCTCCAACAACGCCAGTCCCGACACTACTACGACGTCATGAAGCTTTACGAGAAAGGCATTGGCAAAAGGGCTCTCGAAAACTTGGACCTACTCAAGAGCGTGGCGGAGCACAAGGCCGTCTTCTTCCGATCCGCTGCCGCGAAATACAATGAAGCGGTTCCGGGCAGCCTCAAACTCGTTCCACCAGCGTTCCGCAAGCAGGAACTGGAGGACGACTACGCCAAAATGCGGGAAATGATCTACTGCACCCCACCGTCACTGGACGAGGTTCTGGCTGTGATTGCCGAAATCGAGCGACAGGTGAACGCCAGACGCTGACGGGCCGGGGGGCGGAACAAAGGGTGGGAAACAAATCGCAGGTCTCCCGATCTGCCGCTTCTCAAAAACAGACTGAAACAAAGCGAGAAACCCCGGAATCAGTGGACTGGCGGGAGCGAGCCCGCGCATCGGCAGGCAGGCGCACGCACAACGCAAACTCGTGTGGGCGCCTCCCGGCGGGAAAGCGCGGCCCGTTGCGGCCGCCAGCGCGCCACCCCTTTGCGTGAGGGCGTGGATGTTCAGCATCCCGTATCCAGGGCCCAGAGCGCGCAGCCAGGTGCCGGCGGTGGTTGCTTCATCAGGCCCCCCAGAGGATGAGCTTGGGGTTAATGGGTGGCGGGCAGAGGTGTCCTCTCAGAGGATTGGGAGCGCCGAAAATTCATTGAATCGCCGGGGTGCGCCTCTTGATAAATTTCACATTTCACATATAATTTAAAAACGACCTAAGACGGAGAGGGAAAAATGCTCTACGAGGAGAACGGCCTGATGATCCGCCGCACGCGGCGGGAACGGCGCACGGCGGTGGAACGGCGCACCCAGCGCGAGCGCGCGGCCACCATCAACATGCTGGTCGGCGTCAGTCCCGGCGGTTTCTTCAATTGCCGGGTGCGCGGCGAAAAAGAGCGCCGGGCGCTGGCCATGGTCTGACGGGGCCGGGAACCGCGGTTCTGTCGGGCGATCAGAACGCCCTCGCGAGCTCGTCGAAGAGCAGCACGGCTGAATGCAGGCTTTTCTTGAAATCCCCGAGGTGCAGCGATTCGTTTTCCGAATGGGCTAAAGTGTAGGGGTCCTCGACGCCGAGCAGCAAGGCGGGGATGCCGCTCAAGGCTCGCGTGAGGCCGCTCACGAAAGGGATGGAGCCGCCGCAGCCCACCAAGACCGGCTCGCGGCCGTAACCCGCGGCCAGGGCTTTGCGGGCGGCGGCGAAGGCCGGATGCGCGGTGTCGGTGATCCAGGGCTCGCCGCCCTCTTCCGCGCTGATGTCCACTTCCAGGCCCCAGGGAACGAGCTGGCGCAGGCGTTCTTCAAGCAGGCGCGTGGCCCGGCGCGCATCCATGCCCGGAGCCAGGCGCAGGGAAACCCGCGCCTGCGCTTCATCCATGATGACGTTGCCGGCGATGCCACCCGCCCCGGCCTCGATGCTGGTGAGGGTGAGCGTGGGCCGGCGGTAGATCTTCTCGTAGAGCTGGCCTGGCCCGCCGACGATGCGCGCGCCTGGGACCATGCCGGTCTGCTGGCGAAAAAGCGCCTCGTCCACCGGCAGATTCTTGAGGTCGTGGATTTCCCGCGCCGCCAAGGGAACGATGCCTTCCTCAAAACCGGGAAGCGCGGGCCGGCCTTCCGTATCGGTGAGCCCAGCCAGGGCTTTGCACAGACCCATGACGGGATCCGGCACCGGCCCGGACCACATTCCCGAGTGCAGCGGGGCGCGGGTGGCGCGCGCGACGACGCGCAGCGCCGCCATGCCGCGCAGGCTCACGGTGAGCGAGGGCAGCCCGGTATCGAAATTGGCGAGATCGGTGACCACCAGCACATCGGCGCGCAGTCGTTCCGCGTAGCTGGCGACGAAGTCCTCCAAATGACCCGAGCCGATCTCTTCTTCTCCCTCGATGACAACCTTGAGGTTGAGGGGGCAGGCGCCCGTTGCCGCTAACCAGGCGTCGAGCGCGGCGGCGTGGAACAGGATGCCGGCCTTGTCGTCGGCGGTCCCGCGGCCATAAAGGCGGCCCGCGCGCTCCACCGGCTCGAAGGGCGGGCTCTGCCAGCGTTCCAGCCGCAGCGGTGGCTGCATATCGTGATGGGCGTAGAGCAACGCCGTGGGCTGCCCCTTGGCATGGAGCCAATCGCCGAGCACGTAGGGATGCGCCCCGCCATGGCGCAACACCCCGACGTTCTCGAAGCCGCGCCGGCGCAGGAGCTCCGCGGTGGCCGCCGCGGAGCGCTCCACCTCGCGCGCATCGTAGCCGCTGAAGCTCACGCTGGGAATGCGCACCAGGGTCTTGAGGTCCTCAAGGTACTGCGGGAAGCGCGCCGCGACGAGTTCCAGGGCTTTCTGGGTCATGGAAGCCTGAGAAAAAGGGAGCGCGGATCGTAGGGTTGGCCCGTTCAGGACAACCGCTGCGGCTGGCGGTGGAGGCACACTGGCCCTTGGGAAGCGCGTACAAAACTCGGCGCGCGCGTCCATGGACTGAAGCTGGATTGCGAACTACCATCCTCTCATCAGTTTTGGAGTACGCCCATGTCCATGGTGGAAATGAAGAACCTGGTTGCGTTGGAAGATGCCACGCCGCTCCTGGAGGACCCCAGCGCCCTGCGGGAATTCGCCCGCCGGGAAGGCTACCTGTACTTTCATCGCCTCCTGAGTCCCGGGGCGCTCCTCAATCTGAGGGAAAAGGCGCTGGCCGTGTGCCAGGCTCACGGCTGGCTGGATGCAAACGCGCCGTTGCTGGAAGGCCGGGTTCGTGAAAGCGCCTTCGCCGTGGAGGGCCTCGAAGGGGGCTGGCCGGAGTTCTACAAG
>JAHFOS010000058.1 GCA_023261545.1 bacterium | reverse complement strand
ACCGGCACCAGTGGCCATTCGGTGTTTGAGGGAGTCCGTTGCTATCGGCATCGAACTGCCAGCCCATAATCCTATTCATCGAATCGCTCGTGTTGGCGGTGCCTCGGAAAAATAACCCCGTAGCGTGGGTCATGGGGTTGCTGGTTTTGGCGTAGACATTGAAGGTCAAAACGTTGATCTTGGTCGCGTCAATGGAAATGCTCCGATACAATCGCGCCTGAATGCCTGTGCCGGGATCCGTGAGGCCATCGGCGACCTTGGATGACAAACCTGTCCCATTGTTCACGAACACCGTGTTTCCGGTCCAGCCCCCCTGGCCATTCAAATCGCTGCCAGCGGCGTAGCTCTCAAAATCCTCTTGCCAGAGGACCTTTCCCGAAGCGCCGGATGCGACGACCGTAACGACAACATCATCGCTGCTGGAAAGCTCTCCGTCATTGGCGGAAAGCCGTAAAACATAGGGTCCCACCGCATCGAATGTAGCCGTGGTGCTGGCGGACGCGCTGTTGCCGAAAGTGACGTTGCCGGAGCCGCTGACCTTGCTCCACTGCACGGTGAGCGTTCCCGTGGGCAGACCGTCATCCGTAGCATTGCCGCTGAGTGCAACCTGCGTAGAAAGCGCCACGGTGCGATCGCTGCCCGCGTTGACCGTCGGCGCCTGATGGCTCGGGCTGACCACAATGCTGTCGTTGGCGGGGTTCGCAAGGCTGGCGTTGTTCGTGATGGCTACCTGGAAGGTTTCCGCCGTGGCATCCGAGAGCCGCACGGCAGCAACGCCGCCCGCGACCGTGATGGTTTCCGCGCCACCAGCCACCCCATAGCTGCCGTCGCCCGTCCCCGTGACCACGCCGGTGATCTTGCCGCTCAGCGTGGGAGAGAAGGTGACCCGGGTGCTGCTGTCCGCGGTGATGGCGCGACCCAGCGGGTCACCGACCTGGACGGCGAGCGTGGTGCTGTCTCCAGCGATAAAGTCCGATCCGGGTGAGGAAATGACGAGGCTGCTGCTGGAGGCAAGGCTAAAAACGTAGGCGGAACCAGAGTCGGAACCCAAATCGTCGTCCTTCAGCGCTCCAACAAGTATGGTGTTGTTCGACACGGCCACGGATGTGCCAAACTCATCTGCCGATCCGGCGTCAAACGCCGTGAGCGCCGATTTCCGAACCCAGGAATTGCCGGATGTGTTGATGAAAGTATAAGCCGCGCCTGCGCCAGAATCATTGGAGGCTCCCACCACCGCAC
The DNA here is from genome assembly GCA_023261545.1 of bacterium. Taxonomy (GTDB): domain Bacteria; phylum Planctomycetota; class JADGBV01; order JADGBV01; family JADGBV01; genus JAHFOS01. The sequence goes on along the minus strand of JAHFOS010000058.1, from coordinate 25,001 downwards.
AATTTCCAGAGAGCGCCACCGAGCATCCAAATCCGGTCCAATCAGGAGCATCGGCGCCGTGGAGTTTTGTCTGTTGGATCCACACATTGCCCGAATCGTTGGCAAAAATATAAGCAGCGCCGCCCTGTGCGGGGGTCTCTCTAAGAGCACCGACAATGGCCGTATTGCCGGATAACGCGACCGCACAGCCGAAATCCATGGGGGCCGTAGCATCCGCAGCCACAAGCTTTGTCTGTTGCACCCAGGTGTTGCCCGAAGTATTCGCGAAGATGTAGGCCGCGCCGAAAGACGCGCTCTTCATCTGGGCGCCAACAATGGCTGTGTTCCCAGAAATGGCCACCGAACATCCGAATAGGTCGCTATGGGCAGGATCGGCATGCACCAGTTTTGCCTGCTGCGCCCAGTTGCCGTCGGAGGTGTTGGCGAACACATAAGCAGCGCCAAAAGCATCACCACCGCCGTCATTTTTTGTAATTGCGCCAGCAAGGATCTGATTTCCGGAAATCGCGACCGAATATCCAAAGCGATCCAGCGTTCTGGCGTCTGAAACCGTGAGCCTCGCCTGTTGCACCCACGAATGGCCAGAGGGATTGGCAAAAATATAAACGGCTCCGGCGGCATCTCCCGCGGCGTCATCCTGAGAAGATCCCACTACGACCACATTACCTTGGACGGCCACCGAACAACCGAACCTGTGATCCGCCTCGGGCTTGGCGCCGACAAGTTTGGCTTGCTGCACCCAGGTATGGCCAGTGGTGTTGGCGAAAATATAAGCCGCGCTGGAATCCGCGGCGGAACCTGGGCTGTGGCAGGCCCCAACAATGGCGATATTCCCAGAAACCGCGACCGCAGCGCCGAGATAATCCAATGCCGCCCCATCAGAGGCCAGGAGCTTGATCTGCCCAGCGGAGAACGATGCGTTGTCGCTCTGGACCGTGATAGTCACATCATCGCTACTGGATAGTTCGCCATCGCTGGCAGACAAACGCAAGACATAGGTATCCGCTGCATCGAAACTGGCCGTGGTGCTGGCGGACGCGCTGTTGCCGAAGGTGACGTTGCCGGAGCCGCTGACTTTGCTCCACTGCACGGTGAGCGTTCCTGTGGGCAGACCGTCATCCGTAGCCTTGCCGCTGAGCGTAGCCTGCGAAAGAGGAGCCACGGTGCTATCGCTACCCGCGTTGACCGTCGGGGCCAGATTGACGGTGGGCTGGCTGACCGACACGGTCATGTCATCCGTGCCGACTATTGATCCGTCGCTGACGCTGAGGCGCAAGGTGTAGCTCCCCGCGGCATCGAAGGTCACCGCTGTCGAGGCAGACGAGGCCTGGGCGAATAAGGCATTGCCGGAACCGCTGACCTTGCTCCAGACATAGTACAGCGTATCGCCATCTGCATCCGCCCCGCTGCCATTGAGCGCAACCGCCGATCCTAGGACGCAGGCCTGATCCGCGCCAGCGCTAGCCACGGGCGCGTCGACGACAGGATTAACCGTCAGCGAGACCGTAGCCACGGCGCTGTCCGCGAATCCGTCATTCGCCTTGTAGGTGAGGGTGTCCGTCCCATTGTAGTTGGCGGCAGGATGGTAAGTGATGCCCGGGGCTATGCCGGAAAGGGATCCGTGCTTGGGGGATGAGACGATGGCGAAAACCAAGGGGTCGCCATCCGCATCGTTCCCCGTGAGGGAAAAGAAGGCGGGAAAGTCCTCATCCAGGGTCACCGCCAGCGCGCTGACGACGGGCGGGCTGTTCACGTGGATGGCCTGATGGGCGAGGAGCATGCTTTGGTAGGCATTGATGATGGGGATGGGCCGTGCGGCTGGATCGTCGAGCGACACCATGGTTTTTTTGCCATTTTGCGCGCCCTTGACGATGAAGGATTTGATCTCCTTGGCGCTGAACTGGAGCCTCAGAGAATTGATCAGCCCCGCCAACCCCACCACGTGAGGGGTGGACATGGACGTACCGCTGAACTTCTGGTATCCGCCAGCGATGGTACTATAGATATTGACTCCCGGCGCGGCCACGTCAACGATATCGCCATAGTTGGTGAACCACGCGGCGGCACCGGCCTCGTCGCAGGCGGCGACGATAAGGATGTTGTCGGGAAAGAACTTCTTGACCGCCGCCGCCGCTCCGCTGTAGTAAGCGTTGGCGTTTTCATTTCCCGCGGCCTGGACCACCAGCAATTCTGGATACTGTTGGAAAAGACTGCTGAAAAAAGCGCGGTAGTAAGGAACGGCCTCGTTCTCGTAAAAATCCTTGTATTCGTCGTTGATGCTCTTGCCTGGGTTGCTGCCAAAACTGCAATTGAGCACCTTGCAGCCCAGGGAGGAAAGGACTCCGAAACCCTCTTCCACCGAGATGCTGTATTCGCCGACGGCTCCGTCGTAGCCGTAGATGGACACGTTCCAGTTGAGTCCCGCCACGCCCTTGGCGTTATTCGTTTGCGCTGCGATGGTCCCCGCGCAGTGCATGCCGTGACTGCCAAAACTATCGGAATCGCGGGCATTGACGACCTGAATGAAATGCAGGTCCTCATGCTCTTGCATGTCCCGGTCAATGACGCCGACCTTGATATTGCCAGAGCCCGTGCCCAGATCCCAGGCCTTATCCAGCTCGATGAACCGCAGCCCCCAGTTCTTGACCCCCGCGCTTTCCCAAACCCCGTAATCGTTGCTGACCTTCTGGGATGTTCCCCCGGGGGCCACGACGGGCGTCTCGCCACTGAGGACGATGCGGGTTGAATTCAGACTGCTGCTGCTGCTCTTGACTTGCTTAGAGAAGGTGGCCGCATCTGAACCGACGGGAACCTTGACCTGAAAAGAACGGGTCGCGGCATTATAGCCCGTGACCGTTCCACCGTTCGCCTCAAGCAGCGCCCGGGCCTGCTCGTAACTCAGGGCCGTGGACACCGCGACCGTGATGAAGGACTTGGAGACGGTGACGCCGAGAGTCTTGCTCTTTTCGAAATCCGCGACGGGAATGATCGAGTAGGTGATGGTGGGCTCCGCCACCCTCGCTATCTGGCCGCCGCCGGTGCCGCCGATGCCGCTCCCGCCCCCGGCCACTCCGGAGCCGCCACCCCCGCCGCCGCCACAGGAAAGGGTCATCAAGACGGTGCCGCCGAAGAGCATGAGCGCCAGGCCGATCTTGATCGGCACCCTATTTCTCACCGCCCTCATGATCGATCCTTTTCTTCAAAGTAATAGACGCCAAGTCCGGCCGTCACCCTGTCTTTGGAACCCGATCGGATTTTGTCGCCCTGTGTGCCGTGCGTGCTCATCCACTGGTCGAGGTCTTGGAGCAGCGAGAGGGCTTTTTCCTTGGCAATTTTCTTCAGCTTGGGCAAGGCCTCCGGGTGCAGCTCGTCCGAAGAAACCTTGAGCTGCAAGTGCGATTCCGTCTCGGAATGCCGGAGATTGTGATCAATGGTGGCGATGAATTGTGCCGTATCCGTGCCCAGGATATCTATTTTCTCCTCCTGGCAGTTCGCTGGCACGTAGGCTTTGACCAAGAGCCTGACGGTGTTTTTCTCCGTCATTTCCACGGCTCCGACCCGGACCAATTCGTCAATCAAGGTGCGCGGATGGAGATCGCCGCTGAAACGCTTGACGAGTTCCTTGAAGCTGGGCCCGCGACCGTCCAGGGGAAGCTCCCGAGGGTTGCCGTTTCCATCGCAGAAGAAGGGCTCGCGGATCCAGCCCGAGATGATCCGTGCGGCGCGGTTGTACTCCAGAGCGGGAACCTTTTCCGATGGCGGCGGCATCCCGATGATATTCTTGATATCCTGGCGGCGTACGCCCGTGAGGGTTGAGATGCGCGACTGGGTGTTTTTTTTATAGGGAAGAACGAAATCTTTCTTGGCCACATCGACATAGGTCCACTTGGCGATCTCGGAAAAAGTCTGGTAGGAGACGCCGTTGTGGATCAGGATGCGGACCAGTTTGCTCAGGATCTTGAAGACCGCGGTATTCAAGGATTTCTGAATTTTATCGTTCATGGAAATGTTCATTCGCGAACAGTTTTAACTTATAAAAATATTCCACAAGCGGGTCCCCATCCAAATTGTCGGCACATCGGCGCAAGTCCCGCACGGTGCTGGAGTAGGCAATTCCGCATATTCGTTGTACAATTTTGGAGATATGACGCGATTTCTCTTGAAATAAAAGGATTGATAGAAGCGCCATCGGATCGTCACCGCCAGCTTATATTTCATATATTGGAATTTATTTAAGGGTTTCTCATCCAGGTCTGCCGTCCCGTCCGGCGAGACACTCCCTCCTATCGCGACCCCCGCGGCAACAAACGTTGACCCATGACGGTCCTTCTTACATTTTCGTCCGTTGGGATTGGCTCTCAAGATGACTACATGATCCAGCGGCCAGGAACCGCCGCCTGAGCATGCCCGAAACGCTGGCTTTTGACTCCGTGAGCCACCGCTATCCGCGCGGACGCATGGCGCTGGACGGGGTGAGTTTCGCGCTGGCGCGGGGCGAGCGCGTAGGCCTGCTCGGCGTCAATGGCGCGGGCAAGACCACGGCCTTCCGCATCATCGCGGGGCTGCTGCGACCCACGGCCGGGTTGGCCCGGGTCTGCGGTGAAGACGTGGGCCGGCGTCCCGAGCGGGCACAGCGCCGGCTCGGTTATCTCCCCGAGCATGCCCCGCTCTATCCCGAGCTCACCCCCGTGGAGCACCTGGGCTTCCTCGCCGATTTCCACGGCATCAGCGCCAAGGCGGCGCGGCTCGCCGAACTCAAGGAAGCCTGCGTTCTGGCGGAGGTCTGGCGCCGGCCCCTTCGCAAGCTCAGCAAGGGCTACCGCCAGCGCGTGGCGTTGGCCGCCGCGTTGGTGCACCGGCCCGAGCTGCTCATCCTGGACGAGCCCACCTCGGGGCTCGATCCGCGCCAGGTGGATGAATTCCGCCGCCTAGTGCGCGCGCTTTCCCTGGACTGCGCGGTGCTGCTCTCGACGCACGTGCTGGCCGAGGCCGAGGCCACCTGCGGCCGCTGTCTTATCCTGCACGAGGGGCGGCTGGTGGCGGACGTGCGCCTGCCGGTGCCCGCGGCGCGGCAGCACGAAGTGGTATGGTCGGGGAACGCCTGGCCCACGGGCCTGCAAGCCCCGCTCGCGACCCGGCCTCTCGGCGAAGACTGGAATTCTTCGCGGGTGGAGGCGGGAGGATTCGAAGCGGCCGCGGCGCTGCTGGCGAAGCTGGTCGCCGCCGGCTTGAGGGTACGCGAGTTCCGCCCGCGCGCGGCCACCTTGGAGGAAATTTTCCTGGAGGCGACGGCCGCCGCGAAGCCATGAGGCCCCTCCTCGCCCTGGTGCGCCGTGAGCTCTGGCGCTTTTTCAGCCAACCTTCGGGCTACGGGCTGGCCGTGGCGTTCTACCTCACCCAGGCCAGCTTCTTCTGCCTGTTGGTACAGGCGATGTTGCGTCCGCAGCCACAGTATTTCCCTCCCGAGCGCGTCATGTATTCCGGGGGATACTTGCTGGCGCTCTACGCCTTCGCGCTTCCGGCCCTGGCGGTGCGCGCCTTCGCGGAGGAGCGGCTGCTCGGCACCTTCGACGTGCTGGTGGCGAGCGGCCTCGGTCGCGCGCGGCTCGCCATCGGCAAGTTCATGGCCGCGTTCCTGATCCTGGCTCTGCTGCAACTGCTGGCGCTGCCGCTGCCTTTGCTGCTTTTGCCGCACGCGCGCGTGGACGGGTTGGCGGTGCTCGCGGCCCACCTCGGACTGCTGGGGGTCGGAGCCTTCTGGCTGGCCGCGGCCCTGCTCGCGAGCTGCCGCTTCTCCGGGCTGGTGTCGGCCTATTTCGCCGCTTTCCTCACGCTGTTCCTGCTGTGGTTTTTTCCCTATTTCCGCGGCGTGCTCCCCGAGTCCCTCTACCGGCCGCTCTTCGACACCTTCGACTTCGACGCCCTGCTGAACCGCACCAGCCAGGGGCTGATCCACCTCTACGACATGGTTTTCCTCGCGGGCGGCACGCTGCTGCTGGTGCTCGCGAGCGCCTTGCTGCTCGAAACCGAAAAGGGCTCGCGCTGGCGCTTCGCGGGCGTGCTCGCGGGCGGCGCCTACGCCGCGGGGGCGGCGCTGGCCCTATACTGCGCGCTGCTGTTGGCGCACCGCGCCGGCACGGTCTTCGATGTGTCGCTGCGCGGCCGCGCGGCGTTCTCTCCGGAGTTCCGCCGCATCCTCGCGGAGTTTCCGCGCGGGGGACGCATGACGCTGATGCTGCCGGCCCATACCCGTGCCGGCTGCTACGACGAGGCGCGCGAAATCATCGCGAGCTTCGCGCGCCGCGCTGCCGGGCTGGCCGGCATGGAATTCCGCGACCTCGACCCGGACCTCGACCTGTTGGAAATAGATCGCCTGCGCCAGACCGAGAGCCTGCCGGCCAACGTCATCGGCGGCGTGCTGCTGCGCCACGGCGAGCGCAGCACGGCCATCCCCTACCACCAGCTCATCACCCTCACGCAGCTCACCCAGGCCGGCGACGCCATTCCCGCCATTCAATCCTTCCACGGCGAAGAGCAGTTCGCCACGGCGCTGCGCACGCTACTGAGGAAGGGCGCGCCGCGGCGGGCCTTGCTGATCCAAGGCGCGGGCGAGCTCGACCTCGCTTCCGGGGCGGACGAAGGCGGCAGTCTTTTCCACGAAATGCTGCAACAGCTCGGCGTCGAGGTCGTGGTGCATCGTCCCGGCATTGAGGAACCGCCCGAGCTCGGCGCCGTGAGCCTGGCCTTATGGCTCGACCCGCGTTTGCCCGCGGGCGAGCCCACGCGCGCGCTGCTGGCCGGACTCTTCGCCCAGCGTGTGCCGCTCCTGGCCGCCAAGGGCGCACTGCTGGGCCCCGCGGCGGCCTCGGGCGCCTGGAAAGCGCTCGCCGCCTGGGGGCTCGTGGCCGAAAACCGGCCCGTGGTGCAGAAGGCCTTTCGCCTGAACGACCCCTTCCTGCTGCCGGCCCGAGACTATGCGGGGCATCCCTTGGCTCACGGGCTCGAAGAAGCCACGGCCCTGTTCTACCTCGCGGATTCGCTGCGCGAAGGCGTGCCGGCGGACCCGCGCGTACTGGTGGCACCGCTGTTGCGATCCGAGCGCCATGACGCCATCTGGGCCGAGTCCGACGCCGCCAGCGCGCGCGCGGGAAACTTCACGGCCACCTTCGGCCCAGGGGACACCCCCTCCCCGCTGCTGCTCGCCGCCACCGCCGAATTCAAAGAGGCCGCGGGAACCCGGCCCCTGCTGGCGCTCCTCGCCAGCCGCGCGCCCTTGGAGAACCGCTTCATCGACCAGGGGGCGAACCGCGGCCTGGTTTTTCGCTGCGCTGACTGGCTTTTGAACGGCGAGAAGCGCAGTCTGCTTCCCCCGCGCCGGCCCGAGGACTTCCGGCTGGCGCTCAGTTCCCGCGATCTCCTGAAAGTGCAGGCGCTGGCGCTCGGCGCGGTGCCCGGTCTGCTCGTTCTCTTCGGCACCCTGGTGCTCTGGCGCCGGCGCTGATGGTCCTAAAAACGACATTGGCTTTTCAGTTTTTCTCCGCGCGCTCCGCGTCTCCGCGTGCAAAAAATTTCTGCGTTCGGCGATGGTGTGGAAAGTGAAAAGAAGATGGGGATTTATTCACGCGGAGACGCGGAGAACGCGGAGGAGGGAGAGGCTGTTGACGACTTTTGGGGTTCCGGCTCCGCCGGGTTAGGATGCTCCGCTATCTCGCCGTCGTCTGGGTCGTGGCCCTGCTGCTCGCTGCCGCGGCCTTGCTGGTGAAGCCCCCGGAGCGCTTCGAGGGCGAGGCGTTGCTGTACGCGCCGCTCGCGGGCTGGAACGAGGCGGAAAAACGCTCGGTGAACCGCGTGACGCTGGAGCGGCCAGGGGCGGAGCGCGTGGTTTTTCTTAAAGACACCGACGGCTACTGGATGATGACCGAACCTTACACTTTCCTGGCCGAGCAGATCAAGGTGCATCGCCTGCTCTCCGCCGCCATGACCCCCAAGTCCGACCGCCTGCTTCCCCTGACCGAAGAATACCGCCGCGCGGCGGAGACCGTGGCCGCGCGCTTGCGCCTGGAAAGCGGCCCGCGCAAAATAGCCGCCGAGTTCTTCCGCCTGCCGACGCATCCGCATTATTACTTCATCCGCTACGCGGAAAAGCCGGATCAGGTGCTTAAAGTTCCGGATGAGTCCGAACCCGAACTCTTCCTGCCAGCGGGAGACTACCGCAGCCGCCAGCTTTTTCCCTTTCCCCTGGACATCGTGAAGGAAATCCACTACATGGCGGGAGGCCGCGAAGCGCGGATCACGAAACAGGACGGCCGTTTCAACGCGCCGGGCCTGTGGCTCGAAACCTGGCGAGAAATCGAAAAACTCTGGAACGTCGCCGCTTGCGCGGGCTACCGCGAGGCCGCTCCTGGCGGCGAGCTCCTCGCCGCCTACGAATTCACCTTCCTCGCCGGCACCCGCGCCCGCTGCGAACTGCACAAAGAGCCCGGCGGTGCCGCGCTACTCGTCTGGACCGGCCGCAAGGAGGGCCAGCTCGTGGACGAACCCACCCGCGCGCGTTATTTTCCCAAGGTGGAGGGGCTGGTGGTGCCGGCGACGCCTTGATACGCGAACGCGCCCTCCATTTTCCGCTCGTCCAGGTCAACGGTCGGGACGCCTACTTCCACAAAGGAACCCGACTGTCGGGCGGACCAAAGGAAAAACGGTCTGTTCCTGGGCTTGGCCTATTGGCTTTTTCTAGCCGCTCAATAGAATGGAATCCTGATCTGGACTACGCATTCTCGAAGATGAAATACCAGGTTTCCATCACGCGGTCGGACGAGGGCTACAGCGTTTCGTGCCCAGCTCTTCCTGGCTGCTGGTCCCAGGGGAAAACCGAAAAAGAAGCCCTGTCCAACATCAAGGCCGCTATATCCGAGTATCTCATGGTCGTCAGCGAGAGCATCCCAGCCGACAGCGTGCGCGAAGTCGAAGTGCCCGCATAAATGCCGCGCATTCCCGGCGTCAACCACAAGGATGCCGTAAGGGCACTGCGAAAAGTGGGGTTCTCCATCAAAAATCAGGGCAAGCATGTCGTGCTGTCGAACGGAAAACGAATCGTCACGGTTCCTCGAAATGATCCCGTAAACGCCTTCACGATGGGCGGTATTGCCAGAGATGCCGGACTCACCGTGGAGGAGTTCCGAGCGTTGCTATGAAGCGGGGCGCTAGGACAGTGCAGGGGCGCGGTCCCGTTGGCGAGTTCCCAGCAGCAGCGCCGCGAGGCTGACGAGAACGCTTACGGGCTGGTCGCTTTCCAGAACACAGCCATGTTTCTTTTATGCTCGTGCGGAGCGGAACCATTGGGGAGGATACTGGGCCCGGATACCAGCGGGCATTTTATCCGTCCTGGGAAGAGAGCATCCTCTGTTTTTCCAGCCAATCAGCGAACACCGTTGGGCGCCCGCTCTCTTTTTCACATTGTCACTTTTATGCCTGTCTAAAGAAGCTGAGATATTCGCCGACTTTCTTGTTGCGCTTGGCCTCAACTTCTATCTCATTTCTCCCAACGACCGTAATTCCTGCCGGAACTGATCCGGTGCATCCACCGTAGGCGAAATAGTATCCGCGCCCCTTTGCTCCGAGTGCCGAAAGAACGCCGGTCATCATCACAACCAACCTCAGTTTCGGCGAATGGCCCCAGGTCTTTGGCGACCAGAAGATGACCAAGGCTCTGTTGGATCGGGTGACCCACCACTGCGAGATCATTGAAACCGGAAACAAAAGCTGGCGCATGAAGGGCAAGTAGCCCCACCATTTCGGATGGGGTTGCCCCTGGCGGGTCAACCCCAAGGTTTATCGCCTGGAGCCAAAATCATCATTGTTGAAGAAGGGGCCGGAGATGACCTCCAGCCCCTCATGACTTCGGCCCCAGGCCGGCGCTCGGGTTGCTCCTCAGCAGAGCCCTATCCTCCTCCTGGGCCTGCAAAACATCTGCCGACACGGGGGTTGGCAAGAAAAACTGCTCCTACCCACCAAAGGGGGGTGGGAATGTTTTTTCTTGCCAACACCCTTGTCCCGGGATGTTTTGTGTGCCCAGGATTCTTCGAATGAGCGAATGTGTTCTTCAAACCGCGGTTTCGAGAATGCTTGGGATGGCTCTCGCAATTTCTGCTTGACTTCTTTAATGCATAAGTATGCTCATCTTTATGCGAACCACAATTATCCTTGACGATGCTCTTTTTCGCAAGGCCAAAGAGCGGGCTGCGCGGACGAACACCACCTTGAGTTCGCTGGTCAGCCAGGCCCTGCGCGAAAATTTGGAGCCGCGTCGGGCGCCTACTCCCCGCCCCGTGTTCCGCATGCCGACGTACACGGGACCGGCGCCCCTGGATCACGCTCCGGGGGATTTCCACGCCCTGCTCGACAGCGACGACGTTCCCGTGGGAGAACGACCTTGCTGATGCCTGACGTGAACATCCTCATCTACGCGCACCGCGCGGAGGAGCGTCACCACTTTTTCTATCGCTCCTGGCTGGAGGAGGCGATGAATGGCCCGCGCCCTGTGGCCCTTTCCGTGCTGGTGGCGGTCGGTTTCGTCCGTATCGTCACCCACCCCCGCTATCCGGGAGCGCCGACGCCGCTCGCTCAGGCCTTGGCGGTCATTGATGGCCTGCGGGAACATCCCAACGGCCGCGTCCTGGCTCCGGGGGCTCGCCATCTAGATTTGACGGCCGATCTGTGCCGGCGTGGCGGTGTGCGCGGCAAAGGCGTGGCCGACGCGGCCCATGCGGCCATGGCCCTCGAAAGCGGCTGTACCTGGGTGACGCGCGATGGCGACTTTCGGCGCTTCACCCCGTCAGGCCTAGAGCTCACGATGCTGGAGCCCGCCGTGTAAATCGGCTTGGCCGGAACCGACGCGGCTTCCATCCTTTTGACGTAAGCGTTCAGCCCTTTTGGTGCCACGAAAATACCCACGCCGTTCGCCCTTTATCCCCCGCTTTGGGGGATGAGCCTGTCGAATGGCCACGAAGCGGGCCACTAGGGGCAGACAGCACCGACGGCACGGCCCGTTCGTGCTTCGACAGGCTCAGAAAGCCTTACGGTGGGGATTTTAAGACTGGCGGCGACTGCCCTTTTGACAATGTATTGGCTCATCCGAATAATGCGTACTTTTCCAGAATTTTCACACGGGCGCACGGTCGATCAAGACCGAAACCAAAGCGAGGTGCCGGGGGAATTTTACACAGATTAACACTGATCATAATCAAGGAGTGTGGCGCTGGCTTAGGATATGAGATGAGATTAGAAGTCATATTGACTAATATTATCTTTCGTGAACACAAGAATGGCGCCCAGCAATACGTTGTCATCAACAATTAGCTTTGGGCCAAGCCGACCACCTTCAAACTTGGTGTCGCTAGTTTTTAAATTGCCACGCACGAGCCCGTCTGCCACACGCACGGTCAAATAACCAAGGTCGATCGTGTTCCAGAGAATCACTGATTTTACTGTTCCATCCATGACATAGCTGCGCATGTCGTTGGGTGTCGAGAGTCCGGTTACCAAAACTTTACCGGCTGCTCCGGCTTGTTTTACGGCTTCTGCGGCACCAGGAAAAGCCACGGAACTGATGGCAAAGATTCCGCGCAACTGCGAATGCGTTTTCATCAAATCCTGTGCCGCTTGGAACGCCTGTTTCTGATCCTCGTTTGACGGCAGGATGGTTGCCAGCGTCAGCTTGGGGTATTTCAGTAACCGCTCTTTCATATGCTTAATCCATATATTTTGATTGGCTGCTGTGAGCGTGGCAGTGATGATCGCTACTTCGCCTTCCGCTTGTTCTCCGCCGAGGTCCTTGGCCATCGTATCCACCAATGCGTATCCGATATCATGTGCGGTTGCTTGATTCACAAAAAATGCACGCGTATTCGGTGCTCCATCAGCATCCCATGTAATAACTTGGACGCCTTTCTCGCGGGCTCTCCTCATTGCAGGTGCGAGGACTTCAGGATCGTTTGGGGATACAGCAATCACATCTACGCCTTGCAATGTCCACTTTTCAATCATGCTCGCGGCTTTCTCGGGTGCGCCATCAGTCGGGCCGTCATAAATCAACTTCACGTTACCGAGCTCTTTCGCGGCTTCTTCAGCGCCTTTCGCACAAGTCGTGAAATATGGGACGCCCTTCTTCTTTGGCAATAAGCAAATCGTGATTTTCTTATCCTGTGCCGTCGCTCCACCGACCAGTAAACTTACAGCCGCCATCAGTACGCACAAGAGTGATATTAGCTTCATCGGTCTTCTCCATTTTTTAGGAACGCGCTCCGCCGCGTCTGTTATTAATATACTCGACCACGACGGAGCGTGGCTTTTCGCTCTAAGCTTTATGTCCTCGTCTCATTAGGACTGAGTTTACTAGTACTGCCGCAATCATCAACACTCCAACCACCAAGGAAATCAATTCATCATTGTTCCATCGCCAACTTACAAACTCGCGTGTCTCATGCATTAGCAGTACACCGAGCAGCGTGCCGATAATCCGGCCGCGCCCACCAAAAATACTAGTGCCACCGAGAACTACCGCAGTGATTACATCCAGCTCCATGCCCGTGCCAATATCAGCTTTCGCTGTATTGCGCCGCGCCACAAACAGCACCGCGGCCAGCCCGGAGATTGTGCCGGATAACGAGTAAATTAGCAACTTAATCCGATTTACTGGTAACCCCGAATACCTGCTCGCGATCTCGTTGTGGCCCATTGCATATAACGCATGACCGATCACCGACCGCTCCAGTAGCAGGCTAAAAGCGATGACTGCCACCGCGAAGATGATACCGGGCATCGGCAATCCACATATATTGCCCTGCCCAACCCACGCAAAATTTTCAGGGAACCCAGAGATTGGTCGGCCTAGGCTAATACCTTCTGCGATGCCACGGTATGCCGATAACGTCGCCAATGTCACAATCAATGGGTGCACCTTCACGTATGCGACGAATATGCCGTTCAACACTCCTGCTGCCAGTCCCGTCAAGATGGCAAGTGCCGCACTCAACCCAATCGGTACGTGTATCTCGTGTGCCAATCCCAGTACAACCGCACAAAGCGCCATTGTCGACCCGATCGAAAGATCGATCCCTGCCGTAATAACAATCAGTGTCATTGGCAATGCTAAGAGCGCCAATTCCCATACGTGTGTTGATAATTCCAATTGTATTGATGGCTTTGCAAACATCACTTCGAGTTGGCTAGCCACGATAAGCAGGGCGCCAAGTAGTATCGCAAGAACTATTTCGTGCCGATACTTTTTCAATTTGGCCTTCGCTTTGCGAAGCGATCAATCACTACAGCCACGAGAATGAATCCGCCTTGAATCGCACGCTCCCAGTACACCATATGCTCGCCGAGATTTAGAAATATTAGCACAGTGCGCACGATTCCCAAAAGCAAAACTCCGAATATTGTCCCAATAATGGTTCCTTTCCCACCGCTGATACTCGCGCCCCCCACCATCACCGCAGTCACCACAAACAATTCCAGCCCGATGCCGATGCCAGATTCGATAGTGGAGAGTTGTGGCACACTTATAATTGTAGCTATACCGACGAGGAACCCGGTCAATGTAAAGACAAAAAGTTTTACGCGTATCAGCGACAGGCCGGCCAGTCGTGCTGCCTGCGGATTGCTGCCTACCGCATAAATTCTCTGCCCCAACGGCGTTCCACGAACCAGCATCATCGCGGCGGCAATCACTAATGCTACAGTCCATAAGCTCACGCGCACGCCAGTCACTGAGCCAGTACCCAGAAAACGCAATTTCGCAGGTAATCCTGTAATCCAGCGGCCATCCATCAATAACTCGGTTGCTCCCCGCAACGTCGTCAACATTCCCAAGGTCACAATGATTGAGGGCGCGCGCCCAACTGTTACGAGAAAACCGTTAACGAGTCCTACTGCCGTGCCGAGAAACAGCGTGAGGACCACGCCGACGCTCACTGGAAGGCCAAGATGTTCTGGTGTTGTCAGCAATCCCATTACCGCCGCCAGCAACCCCATCAGTGAGCCAATCGAAATATCGATCTCACCGGTCACAATCACAAGCGTTAATCCGCAGCCGATAATCATTCCAGGAGCGCATTGCACAAGCATATCACTAATATTTGTTGCCGACAGGAATGAGTGGTTGACGAGGGTGACGACGACAACAGTGAGCACCAAGACGAGGGCAACACCAGACTCACGACGAGCATATAGAGCCTTCATGGAGTCACCTGTCCAAACGCATGCCGCACGAGTTTCTGATTTTATAGTTCACCGTGAAGCAAATTTTTCCACACGTATAAACAGGGCCTTTGGCTGAACGGATGTACAAGATCAGGAAACTTACGTTAAAAAATTTTTGCCTACTATGCATGAGCCTCTTCCAATGGCAACGCCAGCGCGAGAATTTTTTCCTGCGTTGCTTGTGCAGCAGATAACTCGCCGCTAATTCGGCCATTGCGTATAACCAAAATCCGGTCGCTCAGCGACAACATTTCTGGCATATCAGATGAAATTAGTAATGTTGCCATCCCACGTTGGGCCAGTTGGCGAATTAGTTTATAAATTTCGGCCTTTGCCCCCACGTCGACGCCACGGGTTGGTTCATCCAGCATCAACACGCGTGGTGTGGTTACGAGCCATTTGCCGAGGGCTAGTTTTTGCTGATTACCACCGGACAAGGTCTGCGCCTGCACATCGGCACTTGCCGCCTTCACCAACAACTCGCCCATTATTCGCTCCGCAAGCTTACGCTCACGTCGATCTGACCGCAGGCCCCAACGGGCCAATGTTTTTACCATGGTCAAGGTCAGATTCTCGCCGACCGTCATTGGCAGTACAAGGCCCAGGCGTTGTCGGTCTTCTGGCACGAGAGCCACGCCACTTGTGATTGCGGCTGTGATGGAACCCGGCGGCAATGCTTTGCCGACCACCCTCACTTTGCCAGCGTCAGGCGGATCGATTCCAAAAATCGTCTTCGCCACTTCGGAGCGACCGGCGCCGAGCAAACCGGCCATGCCGACGATTTCACCCGCGCGCACCTGAAACGATATATTTTCAAACACGCCATGGCGTGTCAGCCCCTCGACATCCAACAGCACCGCGCTCTTTTCGTGTATGGTGTGGTTGCTTTGTTCGACAGCCATCAACTCGCGTCCAACCATCAGTTTGATCAATCCCGATTGATCGACATCCTTGGCTGAAATCGTAGCAATATGGTGACCATCGCGCAATACAGTGACGCGGTCGGCCAGCGCGAACACTTCCTCAAGCCGGTGACTGACGTACAGGATGCTGACGCCATCCATTTTTAATTGGCGAATGATACGAAACAGAACTTTGGTCTCACGCGCAGACAGCGAAGCGGTCGGCTCATCCATGATTAGCATCCGGCACTGGTGCGAAAGCGCACGGGCGATGCCTACCATTTGGCGTTGCGCCAGAGATAATTCGCCAACCGGTTGTGTCACATTGAAATGTTCACCAAGTCGCTCCAGTAATGTATGGGTTTTCCTGCGCATCGTCGCGCGATCGAGTACCAGTCCAAAAAATATTCTCGGCTCGCGTCCGACGAAAATATTGTCGCCTGCGTCAAGGTGTGGGAAAGCGACAACCTCTTGATGAATAACAGCAATTCCGGCCATTTCTGAGGCTGAAACGCTGCCCAGAACGAGTCGTTCGCCGCCGCCGATCACTTCGCCGGCATCAGGTTTCACCGAACCGGAAAGAATTTTAATCAAGGTGGATTTTCCCGCGCCATTCTCGCCTACCAGTGCGTGGATTTCGCCAGGCTTGATGTCAAAGCAGACATCGGTTAAGGCGTGCACGCCGCCATATGATTTTCCAACGTGACGAATTTGGATCAAATTCTAGCGATGTCCCGCACTCAATGCATTCTAAGGGATAAAAAAACGAAGTCAACTGTGGCCATGTGAGAGCGCCATGTGATTTTCTAAAAAACTACGGTGGTCGGGCTGGCAACAAATGATCTTAGCTTAAAAAATCACCACGCAGGAGGGACAATTGACGCAGTACAAGATTGGCGGTATCGCTCATCATGCGACAGATATAAAAGCCAGTTTAAAAAAGCGATGGCGGAACGCCGTATTTTTTTGAAAAAACATTAGAAAAATAAAACGGATTGCTCCAGCCGGAGAAATGGGCGACGTCTTTGACGCAATACTTTTTTTGACCAAGAAGTTTCGCTGCCATTTCGAGTCGAAGATCAACGATCATTTGCCAAATAGATTTTCCGTATTTAGTCTTGAACATATGATTGAGATAGGTTGGGGATATTCCACTCTCCCTGGCAACCGAGTCCAAAGAGATATCGCGATGGTGGAATCGTCTCTCGATAAATCCAAGCGTCTTATGGAGCGTCAGATCCATGCGATTTGAATCAGGTTTTTCCTCTTCGGCAAGAATCGCATGCAGTGACGAAAAAATCATCTGTAGTAGACTTAGATGATAGCTTTCGAATTCTATTGGATGGCGATCTTTTAGAATGAGCCTATCAAATAAGGCGGGAGGGCTAAAACTAATCATTTCGTTAAATCTCATCCATTCAGCTTCCGACAGTGAATAAAAAATGAATCTGGTGCGATATTGGATGCCAATCTCACACTGATTGTGACGGCGATGAGCCATATAGAAATAGGAGGAATCTGTGCCCATAAGTTCAGAGCCGAATCGGTAGGCGACATGGATGGTGTGGGGGGGAATTAATAATACATGACCACTAGAAATATATTCACTATAACCTGGCATTTCGAAGAGGAAACGCCCTTTTAAGGCCGCCTTCATCTCCCAATGGTCGTGGACGTGGCATCCTACCGGGAATCCCTGGGTTTTATTCCTTGAGCGCTTTCGCGCTACATGGACCCGCCCTTTGATATCGTCTAACCCTTTATAAAAGGTGGTAATGGCTTTGTCTATGGTCATTTTCCACCCCATAGAACCTGTTGCCGGAACCTCGTTTTTTTTCATATTAAGCAATTGAATTTCATGTTCTTAACTTTATTTTCCGATGCACACACCGAGCGGGCTACCCCCGGTCATTTTCCCGCACATTTAGTTCGATCCCACTGCCCGTCAGAGCGCGTTTTTCCAAGACCTCCTGAATCATCAAAAACTTTAGGTGGGATTTGGGGACATGTGTTACTCGGAGACATGCGTTATTGTAAATTTATAGCTTTTCTGCGACCGTCAAACAAATAGACTAGATGCTATACAAGGCATCGCGGTCCGCCCGGTTGGGCTCTATATTCTTTGCCTGAGGAGATTAAAAATGGCTGGTGAAGCAAACGGTGGGGATGGCACAGCAGGTGAGCTGCGAAAAAGGGGGGGGGCGATAATCTTCTTGCAGAACCACGCTAATGAATTCATGATTTCTATGGCGGGGCACGCCGCAGTTCTATTTCTTATCAGCCTCATTCCTGTCAAGAAAGAAACTGAGCTTCCAAAAACAACCATGATAATCGAGCAGACGGCGCCTGAAGAGAAACAGGAAATCAAGCAGATCACGGACGTCAAAGTTCGCGACATGCCGGTGGAGGTGGTGGACGATAGCACCGAGATCGTGGAAAAGGAGGTCAACGTTGAAAATCCGGTTGAGACCACATCCATCAGCGAGGTGAGCGACGCCGTGCAAGAGAACGCCGTGTTGGCGGGGACCTCGGACAACGCCAACTCCCCGCCGGCCATCCTCGGCGTGGGAGCTGGGAATCCCGGCGCCAACGGTGGCTTGCCTTACGGCTATAAATCCCGCTCCAAGAACGGAAAAATGGGCGCCATGAAGAAACATGGGGGCGCCGGCACCGAGAACGCTGTGGACCTTTCACTGCGCTGGCTCGCCGAGCACCAGGAATATGACGGGTCTTGGGATCCCACGAAATACGAGGGCAAGTGGTTCTCGGAGAAAGTCTCTTCCACGGGGCTGGCCCTGCTGGCTTTCCTGGGGGCTGGTTATAGCGAAAACATCGGCCCTTTTAAGAAAACTGTGCGGAAAGGGATTTCCTGGCTTAATCAGGCCGTGGAGGAAAAAAAGGACAACCCTTATTTTGGAAGGAATTACGCATCAGCCATTGGGCTAATGGCTCTTTCTGAAGCTAGTATTTTTGGTTCCAGTACCCAGACAAAGGTAAACGCAAATCGTATTGCTCAGATGTTTATAGATCAGTACAAAGGAACAGCTTGGCGCTATATAGACGGTTCTGATCAAGATCTATCTGTTTCTGGTTGGATAATATTGTCGTTAAAAAGCGCGAAAGCGGCGGAGCTGGCAGCGCTTAAAACAGATCGTGCCAAAGACATATTTGAACAGTACAAAAAATGGGTGATAACTATGACAGATGAATCTAGGGGCATGGGATATTACGAAAAACCGGGGGGTCGTGAGAGTCCCCAGATGGCTTGGGTGGGGATGTTTCAGCGTCAGTTCTTAGGATTTCCTAAAAACGATCCATTTCTTGTGAAGGCTAGTGAAAATACATTGCAGTGGATTGAAACCAAAGGCTGGATCGGTGGGGATAAGTTGGGTGATATTTACGGAATTTATTATGGAACACTGGCTACTTTTCAGCAGCAAGGCGTGGTGTGGAAGGCATGGAATGTTAAGATGAAGGATTCGATTCTTAACACCCAGCGCAAGGGCGACCCCAAACTGCTGGGAGGGTCCTGGGATCCCACTACAGGAATTACAGCCGAACAGGGGGGGCGCGTAATGATGACGGCGCTCATAACCCTTTGTTTGGAAATATACTATCGCTACGAATTGATGAACTAAAAGTATTGTTTAAAATTAATAAAAAATTAGGAAAAGCAAGGTTTTTATATGATTGCAATAGAAGCGCCAGTTATTCGGCGGCATCTTCCACGCAAGTCAATGCGAATGGAGGTGGCGGCGCCACATTCGGATCTTGCTGGGGTTCGCGCGCAAAGTCGGTCTTCCAAGGAAGCTCCTAAACAGTGTCGCAAGTCGGTCTTGGTTGGAGTGCTCGGCGCCCGGTTTTCGGACGTAAAGTTCTCTGGATCAGAGCTTCCTTTTTCGCAAGATTTTCCATTGGTATTGCGCAACCATTCGAAGATCGCTCGCCACGTGTGTCGGTCTTCTGGATCTGTTTTTTTGCGATCTGGTTTTTGTGGTGGCGAGAAAGGGGCTATTTCATTAGACGAGTTGTCGTCTATGTGGGGTTTTAATGGTGTTGGAAGGCTCGCAGAAATACGCAGCCGAGATCTGCGCAGAGATAAGTACTTTGGACTAGCGTTTGCCTCGATTGTACTTGAGAACGCACTAACAGTTGAGGTTGTGTTGGGTCTTGAGGTTGATGGAAGCAAAAAAATATTGGATTTCTCCATGAGATCCTGTAATTGTCACGATGTGTCGAAAGAGCTGATTTATCGTATTTTGGAAAGGGGGTTTTGTGTGGAAGGGCGCCTCTTTTGTATTCTCGACGGTTCAGTTTCTCCAGAGATTGCTGTACTTGAGCGGTGGCCGGATACGATTATTCAGAGGTGCTTGTGTCATGAGGAAAGAGATATCTTGAAGCGCTTGCATCGTTGCGATCAGGGGAGGTTTCATCACTTAATGCGACGACTTCGACTGGCTCAAGGTGCCGAAAATGGTTGTAGAGCGTTGAAATCGATTTTAAATTTTCTGAAGGATAAAGATGTGATGGCTCACGGTAGGTTATGCGAGGCAGACGAGAAACTCATCGCGTTGCATCTGCTTGATGTTCCGAACGCTTTGAACCAATCACTTTTGAGCAATATGATGCTTGAAAAAATCGTCAGGGATCGATGGTACTTTATTGGCCGCGCTAATAACTGGAATCTAGAGGCTGAAATAACGCTAATCGAGCAATGGTTGGCGGCCGGTCTTCTGGCAGCAGAGAGGAAACTCAATAAAATTAAAGGATTCCGCTATTTGCCGTTTCTTTTTGATGCTCTCAGTACATTTGGCTTTGAAGAGAAAAATGATGGCCTATCAGAAGAGGCGTGGCTTGTCAAGAGTAAAATTTATTGTCCAGCCTAGGAGGTTGTCAATGGAGACCCCGCTTAGTCCGCTTATTTTCGCAGATCGTGCTCGAAACCTTCACCCCAATCGTCAAGGTGTCGTTGATGGCGCCCGATGTTTGACGTGGTTGCAGTTTTTTGAACGTTGTGATAAAGCTTCTGTTGTTTTGCAGCAACTGGGTGTCAAAGAAGGTGACCGAGTAGTTACGATCGCACCAAATGTGCTGGGCCATTTGGAGTGTTTTTATTCCATCCCGCAAATTGGTGCGGTGTTGGTGCCTCTAAATTATCGCCTAACCCCGGATGATTTTTTATATATGATCAACCACAGTGGAGCCAGTGTAGTGATGGTGCATTCTTCTTGCCTGGAAGCAGTAGATAGCATTCGTGGTGATTTGAAAGGTGTGAAGTCGTTTATTTCACTGGATGGCAAACGCAATAATTGGTTAGAGTACGAAGTGTTGCTTGAAGATGGTGCCCGCAAGAACTATAGGCGCGTTTCGTATCACGAGAGTGCTTTGCTAACTATCAATTATACTAGTGGCACAACTTCCAAGCCCAAGGGGGTTATGATCACCCATCGCAATGCGGCCATCAATATTCTTGGTACGCTGGCGCATTTTCACCTCACCGCATCTGATCGGTATTTGTGGACCTTGCCCATGTTTCACTGCAATGGGTGGGGATTCGTTTGGACCATAGCGGCTGTAGGAGGGACTCATATCTGCTTGTCAAAAGTCGACCCGACCAAAATTTTTAGTATTATCCATGAAAATGGAGCCAATATTTTATGTGCCGCTCCGACGGTGCTCATTGGTCTGCTCGCTGCGCCGGAGGAACAAAAGAATAAAGGACGTGCTCATAAAGTGAGGCTAATCACTGCAGGAGCTCCCCCAGCCGCAACAACATTAGAAAGAGTGGAGGTTGACCTGGGATGGGAGGTCACACAGGTTTACGGGCTCACGGAAACTTCCCCATTCATTACAGTGAGCGAACAGCGCCCTGAGGATGCACATTGCACTTCTGAGGATCGGGCGCGACGTAAAGCTCTCACAGGAGTACAAATGATTCCAAATGCCGCTGTAAGGATTGTCGATGAGGGTGGAAAAGATGTTCCAAAGGATGGCAGGACCATTGGTGAAATCATAGCCCAGGGTAATGTTGTTATGAAGGGATATTATCAAGATCCAGAAGCAACCTCCAAAGCTGTACATGATGGATGGTTTCACACGGGCGACGCGGCCGTAATGCATCAGGATGGATACATTGAAATCAAGGATAGGTTCAAGGATGTTATCATCAGTGGAGGAGAAAATATATCATCCATCGAAGTAGAAGGTATTATATTAAGACATCCTGCTGTGCTAGAGGTTGCGGTTGTTGGTGTTCCAGATTCGCGATGGGGAGAAGTGCCGCATGCCTATGTTGTTTTGCGTGATGGAGTTGATGTGCAAGCCGAGGATCTTCGTCTTTTTGCATACGAACGCATGGCGCATTTCAAGGCACCAAAAGAAGTATGTTTTATCAAAGAGCTTCCAAAAACGGCTACGGGCAAGGTCAAAAAGTT
This sequence comes from bacterium, assembly GCA_023261545.1. Taxonomy (GTDB): domain Bacteria; phylum Planctomycetota; class JADGBV01; order JADGBV01; family JADGBV01; genus JAHFOS01. The sequence goes on along the minus strand of JAHFOS010000058.1, from coordinate 3,406 downwards.
CATGCTTCGTCCTCAGGGCCAAGTTATATCTAGGTTATAGGAGGTGATTGTAATTATAAAATTTGTAACTATGGCATGGGTCCTTGAATCCGAAAATCAGTGATTCAGTTCCTATTTGACAGAAAAATAATTTGGTTACGATGAAAACAAGTGGGCAGGATTGAATTAATGCGAGGTACGGGCATGGAAATTTATTTTAAGATGAGTTTCCTTTATTTGTCAGTTGTTTTTGTTTTTGTTGTTCGTGGGCAAGCGTATGAATATGGCGACGGGGATGTGTGGATCAAATTGGGAACAACCAACAAGGAGTCAGGACTGACGCAAAATAACACTTCGTCTGGGAATAGTGTAGTGACTACAGTTGGCGGGAAAATCTGTCGACAGACATCTGGTTCAAACCGTTATATTTATTTTGGTGTAAACATAAATGCATTGGGAGCAATGCCGTATGGCTATGATAAAAGTTCCTATAATGTAGATGTGGTTGTTGATTATTTTGATTTGGGTACAGATAAATTTACAATTCAATTCGATGCTACGGATGAAGTTTACAAGGCGATCGGCTATTATCCAGAGAGCAGATACTGCAGCAAAACCAATAGCAAAACATGGAAAAGATTTGTTTTTCATTTTATTAATGCCAAATTTTTTAAAGAACAGTCTGGCGGGAGTGATTTCCGAATCGACTCGAATAATGATGGAGATGAATACATAGCTTCAGTATCTGTACTGAAGCCTAGGATTTATCTCAGATTGCTTACCAACACAACCGTAGATACCAAAGAGGTGGCCGCTTCACTGATGGCTAATAATGGTCTTGGGTTGGACTGCCTTAAAAATAAAAATATTAATATAAGAAGATCGATAATTTGGTCCTATGTGGAACCGGATAAAAAGGGAGAATGGAGCTTCTCCGGAGATGGGGATTACGACAATTGGTACACGCAAACTGGTGTTAATCGTGGTTTTTACCACGCGACGATACTTGCTGGGAACAACCCTTTGTATAATGGAAACAAAGATATATTAGTTCCGCCTGCGACTCAGGAAAACTTTGATGCGTGGGGTGAATATGTTTACCAGTGTGTTAACCGTTATAACAAATACAACGCAAAAATTTGGGAGATCTGGAATGAGCCGCTTTGGCCGCCGAATTGGCGCGATATTTCTCCGGATACGGCCGAGCGGTACGCGCATATGTTAGCGGTTTCATATCAAAAAGCAAAGGAGGCCGATCCCACTTGCTTTATCGTGAGCGGTGGGATTGTGCCCATTAACACTCCAGGACAATGTGGCATGATTGATAGCTGGATGAGTAAGTTTATGAATTGCGGCATGGCATGGTCAATGAACGCCTTTGGCTTTCACTCGGTTGATGGGGAGGTTCATTATCCAAATTCTGGAGTTTTTGGAGAAAAGGCGCCTGAAGAACATATTGCTTTTTTGAAATCATTACAAAAGAATTATATCGATCCGTATGTCACCATACCGTCGTATAATACTGAGAATGCTGTTATGTCCGTAGCCACGGACGATCCTGGCAATGTCATTCGTGGCAAAATGATTGTTCGTCACTGTATCCTTCAACGCGCGCAAATGCGCGCGTTGGGATATGATTTTTATACATGTGTATCGGTGTCGTCTGGCGCCCAGACATGGTGGGGATTATTTGATAAAAATATAAATCCTCGCCTCCCTTATTTTAATTATATTACAACGCTTTCAGAGCGAATGCGAAACACATTATATGAAGGCGAGGCCGATCATTCCGAGGGCTTTGCCTATAAATTCAAAATATACAATACTGATGTTTCCCCGGTGGAGAGCAACTGTGTTGGCAACGTTATCGTGGCTTGGAGTCTGAAGCCCTGTGATATAATTATTTCTAAGATTCCCGTCCATAAAGTGCGCATATGCAATGCGGACGGAACTGGTATTACGCAGGGGAGCGTGACTGGAGGGAAAGTTGTCTTGAGCGTATCCGACGAGCCTAAATATATCTGGTACGATCTTAATGAATCTGCAGCACCGCAGCTGGAAAAGTTGAAATGAAGCAGTGGGGGTGCTTCCGGTTGATCAATTCGGTATTTCCCAGGTGAAGCCCACAGATCGCCTATCGGATTCCACTTGGGTGGAGCAGTCGTCGCGAGAATTTTTAGGTCCAATTCGAGATGGCTTGACAGGCAGCTAAAATTGGCTATAACCCCAAGGCGGGGGCTGCGGCACAAGACCATGACAAGACAGAAGTTGGCGATTTCTTTTACGATCGTCTTCTGTTTTATCTCTAGCGTAAGTTGGGGGGATGTGCGTGGCACGAGTGGAAATGTATTTTTCGATGTGAATGCTTATGGCATAAAACAAATTACGATCACAACATCGGGACTGGGAATTGGAACCACAGTTCCGAGCGCCAATCTGCACGTCATGGGCAACGCTTTTTTTTCCGGCAGCTTGGGAGTCGGCGTATCGTCTCCCGCGTCTTCTTTGGAGATTAATGGTACACTGGGGTTTAATTTGCAAACCATCACCTCCAATACCCAATTATCAGGAAATACGTTGGTCTTAGCGGATACCGTCGCGTCAAACTCCAATATTACGATCACCTTGCCATTTTCTGGAAATTCTACCGGGCGCGTTTATATGATTAAAAAAAATTCCAACAGCGGCAATGTTACTATTTTTGGACATATAGATAATATGGATCAGATTATACTTGGATCTTCCTCAACCGGTTTTCCTTTTTCTCGTCTTGTGTGTGACGGCACGCAGTGGTATTCCCTTGACTTATCTGGAAACACTGGCAGCAGTACGATTGCCTCCAGTAACCTTGTGGCCCTCTGGAGGTTTGACCAGACCAGTGGCAATACTGTGACGGATTCTAGTGACAATGGTTTTAATGGCACAGGATACAATATGAATAGCTCCGACTGGGTGCAGGGAAAAGTTGGCAACGCTCTTAGCTTTGATGGTGTCAATAAGTATGTACGCATAACTAACAACGCTGCGCTTGATCCATTGAGCCAGTTGACCTACGCATGTTGGATTAAGCCCAGTGTCCTGAATGCAACCATCATGGGAAAAAACGATTTGAATGTCGCAAATTTTCGCGTAAAGTATATGGCATTAACTAGCGCTGGCAATCTAAAATTCGTCGATTATAACGGTACTACTAATACGTATACGGCTACGAGTGGCAATGAGATTCAGGCAAATACTTGGCAACACGTTGCAATAACCATTGTTAACAACAGTGTATTGAAAATGTATAAAGATGGAAGCTTGATTTACACTGTTGCCTTTGGAAGCGATCTTCTGACAGAAGATGAAGATTTTATGATTGGAGCATACTTGCAAACCAATAGTCCTTTGAATTTTTTCAATGGCCTTATCGATGATGTGCGCGTTT
>JAHFOS010000200.1 GCA_023261545.1 bacterium | reverse complement strand
AGCGTGCGCTCGAACTGCCCGGCCTCCTCGTTGTTGATACGGAAATAGGTGGAAAGCTCCAGCGGGCAGCGGGTGTAGGGCGGGATATACACGAAAGACCCGTCGGTATAGACGGCGGAATTGAGCGCGGAAAAATAATTGTCGGCGGCGGGAACCACCGAGCCCAGCCAGCGTTCGATGAGCTCGGGGAAATCGCGCACGGCCTCGGAGATGGAGCAGAAGATGACGCCGTTGTCGAAAAGCGTCTTCTTGTGGGTCGTGGCCACGGAAACCGAGTCGAAGACGGCGTCCACCGCCACGCCCGCGAGGCGCTTCTGCTCGGCCAGCGGGATGCCGAGCTTGTCGAAAGTCTCCAGGATGGCCGGGTCCACCTCGCCCAGGCTCCCGAGCTCGGTTTTCAGCTTCGGCGCCGAGAAATAGACGATGTCCTGATAGTTGATGGGGTCGTAGTGAAGGTGCGGCCAGGCGGGCTCCTGCATGGCCAGCCAGCGGCGGTAGGCCTTGAGGCGGAATTCGAGCAGGAACGGCGGCTCCTCGCGCTTGGCGCTGATGGCGCGGATGACGTCCTCGCTCAGCCCCTTGGCGAAAACCTCGCTGTCCACCGCGGTGGTGAAACCATACTTGTACTCGCGCCGCAAGGCGCCGGCTTCGTCAGGTTTCACCGCTGGACCTCGCGAAATTCGAGTCCGGGGTGCAGCGCGCCGCGCCCGGCGTCCTGCATGAACTGCAGCAGCAGCGGCCGTTCCTCCGGTTTCACATCCGCCGCGAAAAGCACCTCCACTTCGAGGTCGCGCCGCACGTTGTAAACCTCGGCATCGCGCTCGCCGTGACCGGTGCGCGCCCGCAGGCAGCGCGCCATCTCGTGCTGGACCTTGCGGATTTTCTGGGGCGCGCCGAGCGGCAGCCAGGCGAGGTCGCGCTCGTCCATCTCGGTGCGCGGTTTGCGCACGTAGGGGCGGATCGCGGGAAGCTCGGGGACTTCGAGCTGGCGCGCGGCCTCAAAGACCCGCGCCTTGAGGTCGCGGAGGAAACTCATGTCCGGGCTCCAGGACGCCTCCGTCACCCCTAGCACTCCCGCAATCTCCAGGGGGGCAATTTCAAGGGCCTGCTCCACGCTGCGGCCGGTGGCGAGCTCGCTCCAGACATCGAGCACGGGAAGCGAGCCCTTGTCCCCATAAGCCAGGAATTTGGCGCCTTCAACGCGGCGGCTCGCGGCATCCACCAGCCAGTAGATACGGCCCTCGCCATTGCCGGCGGAAACCAAGGCGTGACGCTTCTGCCCCGCGTCATCCGGCCAGTAGCGCCCGCGATGGCGAGGGTGCTTAAGCCTTTGCTCCGCCTCGGGCGTCCATGCCTCTGGCGCTATGCTGGCAGCCTCCATTTTCTAGATTATAGGATGGAGAAGACTGTCGGAGCAAGTGAGACATCTATGCCTCTGAATCGGCATGATCAGGAGTTGAGGCCATGAGTTTGGCCACTTTTACGCTCAAACTCGACTCAGCAGTGTCTCAGTCATGCATCATTGCTATAAAGTTAATCCGGCAACCTCCAACTGATGGGAGCCTGTCCATGTTCTTCGAGATAACGGTTGGCCTGGGAGAAATGGCGGCAGCCCATGAACCCCTTGTAGGCCGAAAGCGGCGAGGGGTGGGCCGCCTTGAGAATCAAATTTTTCTCGGGACTTAGCATCGGAACTTTCTGCTGGGCCGGGCGTCCCCAGAGCATGTAAACGATGTTTTGCCGGCAACGGGCGAGCTCCTGGATCACGCGGTCGGTGAAGGTTTCCCACCCTCTACCGAAATGCGAGTGGGCCTCGCGCGCGCGCACGCTGAGTGTCGTGTTCAGCAGGAAGACGCCCTGTTCGGCCCAAGAACTCAAATCCCCATGGCGCGGCGGGGGAACGCCCAGGTCGCTTTGGAGTTCGCGGAAAATATTGACCAGGGAGGGCGGCACCTCCACGCCACGCCTAACCGAAAAGCACAGGCCATGGGCCTGGCCCTTCCCATGATACGGGTCCTGCCCCAGGATCACCACGCGCACTTTGGCGACGGGTGTGTGGGCGAAAGCATTGAATATCTCGGGTCCGGGCGGGTAGACGCTGGTGCGCTTGCGTTCCTCGACGAGGAACTCCTTGAGCTGCCGCATGTAGGGCTGCTGGAACTCCTGTCCCAAAACCGCCAGCCACGAGGGCTCGAGACGCGGGGCCGTCTCGCTCACGCCGTCGTCGGGACCTTGAAGTACTTAGCGGGAATCTCGCGCCGCCCCGCGTAGCCATCCTCATAACCATGGAAGTGGCGAATCTCCTCCTCATCGCTACGCCAGCACAGCAACACCTCCTGGCCGTCAATGCGCGCGGGAAAATCCACGAGACCGATTTCGAAGTTCCAGTCCTTGAAGCTGCAGCCAATCTCTTCGAGCTCCCGGAAAAGGTCGTGCAGGCGATTGGTGAGGCGACAGAATTCGTCGTCCTCGTAGGCGTTATCCCCCAGCTTGCTGACGATCTCGCGGGCCTTGCGGCCATTATCGAGGATATCCCTGGCAATCCTTTTGACGAGGGGCAGCGTGCGCGTCGCTTCGAGGGGCGTGAACCGGCGTTCTTTCATTGGGGTCACCAGCAATTTAGCGAAACCAGGCTTTTGACAATCCGAAGCGCGCGCTTCAGCCCGCCGCGTGCCCCAACATGCTCCACAAGGCCAGCAGCCAGACCAGGAGCGCGTTCACCAGCGCGAGGAAAACGGCGGCACTGCCCATGTCTTTGGCGCGCTTGGCCAGCGGATGGATCTCGGAAGAGATGCGATCCACCGTAGCCTCGATGGCGGAATTCAGAAGCTCCGTGATGAGCACCAGCAGGACGGCGAAGACCAGGTAGGCGCGGAAAAGGAGCGGCAGCGGCAACGCGAGCGCCACGGGCAGCAACAGGGCGGCGAGCCAGCATTCGCTGCGAAAAGCGGCCTCGTTCCTGAAAGCGGACGCGAGACCTTCCCGCGAGTAGCCCAGGGCTCTCAGGATACGGCGCAGCTCGCTCATCAGCTAGGGCCGGCGTTCACGGCAAGAACTTCTCCCAAAACACGAAAAACTTCGGAAACTAATTTCTTTAATCTGGAACTCAGGAACTCAGGAAAAATTCGTGAGAATCGTCCGCTCCGTGAAAATACGTCCACGCTTATCTTTAGAATTTTAACTTTCCTGATTTCCTGAGTTCCAGATTCAAATTATTCCGGTCCCGATGAACGTCCGCAACTTTGCTTTTACGTCCTGCACAGTCTCGCTGTATCCATCTCCCCGTGCCTGCGCGGCGATGCTGGCGCCGCAATAACGGCCACGAGGCACCTAGCCGGCCTTGGCGCTCGGGGTGTGGAATCCCGGCAGGGCGGTGGGAGCGATGGAACTGTCCACCATGCGGCGGAACAGCCCCGCGCGCGCGTACAGTTCCGAGGGCGCGCCCTGTTCCATCACCTGCCCGCGTTCAAAGGCCACCACGCGGTCCACCCCCGCGATGGTGGAGAGGCGGTGGGCGATCACGATGAGCGTCTTGCCCTGCAGGTGGCGGTACAGCGTGTCCACGAAGCGGTGCTCGGTTATAACATCGAGGTTGGAGCTCGGCTCGTCGAGGATGATAATCGTGGACGCGCGCAGGAAGGCGCGCGCCAGCCCGATGCGCTGGCGCTGGCCTCCCGACAGGCGCACGCCATGCTCGCCCACATCGGTATGGAAGCCATCCGGCAGCGATTCGATGAAATCCAGAATCTCCGACTTGAGGCAGGCCTCGCGCACCTGCTCCATGCTGGCGGAAAGGTTGACGAAGCGCAGGTTTTCGTAGATCGAGCAGTTGAACAGGAAGGTTTCCTGGGATACGATGGATATCTGCGAGCGCAGCGTGTGGAGGTCCAGGATGTCGGTATCCAGGCCATCGAAGCGGATGGTCCCGCTCTTGCGCTGGTGCAATCCGAGCAGCACCTCGACGAAGGTGGTTTTGCCAGCCCCGGACTCACCGACCAGCGCCAGCTTCTCGCCGGGGTGGATGGCGAGGTTCACGTTGCTGAGCTGCAGCGCCCCCCCGCGCGCGGGATAGCTGAAACTGAGACCCTCCACTTCGATGCCGCCGCGCAGTTTGAAATCCTTGCGGCGCGGGCCGCTGTTCTCGATCTCGCTGGACTCCAGCAGGTCCGAGATGGCGGTGATGGAAGGCGTCGCGGTCACAACCTGGTCGAAAGACTGGAAGAGCCCGTTCATGGTGCCGACCAACCTCTGGGTGAGGGCGATGAAGGCCACCATGGCGCCAAAATCGAAGGTGCCGCGCTGCGCCATCACGATGCCCGCCATCACCCACAGGGCCATCGGCACCGACTCCCCCATGAACTGGATGGCCATGGAGAGCGCGCGCATGACGCGGTTGAGCCTGAGATCGGCCACCCTGAGCTCCTCCACGCTCTTGATGAGGCTCTGCCCGTGGATATCCTCCGAGGCCTGCAAGCGGATGTGCTTGATACCCGAGATGAACTCCACCACCTTGGTGCTCAGGTTCTGATTGCCCTTGCGAAAAGCATGCGCGCGCTCGGAAAGGCGTCCGGCCAGGGAGCGCTGCAGCACCACGATGAGGGGAACATACAGGACCACCACCAGGGTGAGGGTCGGGTCCAGCAGCCACAGGAAGGGAAAGACCAGCAAGACGTTCAGGACGCTGGTGGCGAAGCCATCCAGGAACCAACTATATAAACCCTGGACGCGCTCGATATCGGAGAGCAGCTTGGCCGCCGTGGCCCCGGTGCCCTCGTCCGCGAAATAGCGGATCTGCAGGACCTGGAGCTTCTTGATGAGCGCGGCGCGCAGGCGCGCCATCAGAGTGCGTACAATATTGTATTTGCAAAAACTGCAATCGAGCGTGAACCAGGCATGCACTCCGAAGGAAAGCACCCAGGCCAAGCCGTAGAGCAGGCACCAGCCCACCGCTCGCTGGGGCAACAAGACGTTGATGAAGAACTGCAGGGAATAGCTGAGCAGGTGATAGGTCAGCGCCTGCAGCACGCTGTAGCCCAGCGCGCGCGCGTACTCGTCCTTCAGATCGGACGTATAGCGCAGCAAAGAAAACGCGCGGCGCAGTTCGATCTTGCGGGCGGGACTGGAAACCCCTTTCGGAAGATCGGGAATCGTGCGCAGGCTGGGCATGGTATCCTCAAACCGCGGGAATATGCAAGGCATTTTCCCCTTCCCGCCAGGGAAACAATGGCCCCCACCCCCAGGGCTTGCGGCCAGCACCTGAAACCTGCACATAAAATGGACCGGCGGAGGTTCTTAGCCGGCTTGTCTCACATTTGTTCCAGGAGCCGGACGCCCCACTATTTCACGAATGTTCTTTGATCCTCAAATAAAACCCTGGGACCGCGCAAGATCACAACCGCAGCTATCTACCGCTGCCGCGTGCAGGCCCAAGCCTTCGACAGACTTTAACACGGAAACTTGGCCACGCGACGCGCGTGCCGGCCGCCTTCGAAGCCCGCGGCCAGCCAGACGACGACGAATCCTTCCAGAGTCTCATGGGGGAAAACCTGTCCTCCCAGGCACAGCACATTGGAGTCGTGGTGGTGGCGCGTAGTTTCGGCCGTGACGAGGCTGTAAACCATGGCCGCGCGAATGCCGGGAACGCGGTTGGCCACCATGCTCATGCCAATGCCGTTGTTGCAGATCAGGATGGCGCGCTCGCATTCTCCGCGCGCCACGGCCTCGGCCGCGGGGACGGCATAATCGGGATAGTCGCAGGACTGCGCGCTATCCGTGCCGAAGTCGCGGATTTCATGGCCCAGCTCCTTGAGCTTGGCGGCTATTCTTGTCTTGAACTCGAATCCGCCGTGATCGGCGCCCAGCGCTATTTTCATTTTTTCCTCCTGGAGGGCACGTCAGCGTTTCCCCGCCCGGCTCCCGTGTTCGATCCGCCCGCGGCCAACCCTTTCAGCCAATCACCGCAATACCATTCGGTGAAACTCGACACACCGTCCTCGAGACGGGTGACGGGTTCAAAGCCGAGTTCGGATCGCGCGCGCGCGATATCGGCGAAAGTCTCGGGAACATCGCCGGGCTGCAGGGGCAGGTCTTCACGCAGCGCTTTGCGACCCAGACAGCCTTCAAGCAAAGCGATCAGCTTTTCCAGGGGTTCCGGCCGATGATTGCCGAGGTTGTAGAGGCGGTGGCGCTCGGGGATGGGACGCCGGAGCGCCTCGACCACACCCTGCACGATATCGGAGACGTAGGTGAAGTCGCGCTTCATGGCTCCTGAATTGAAAACGCGGATGGGCCGCCCCCCGAGGATGGCCTCGGTGAAGAGCCACAGCGCCATGTCGGGGCGGCCAAAGGTCCCGTAAACCGTGAAGAACCTCAGTCCCACGGCCTCGAAGCCAAAGAGGTGCGTGTAGGTGTGCGCCATGAGCTCATTGGCGCGCTTGGTGGCGGCGTATAGCGAAATCGGCTGCTCCACGCGCATGTCCTCGCGGAAGGGCTGCTCCAGGATCCCCCCGTAAACGCTGGAACTGGAGGCATAGACGAGCCGCGGCACCCCGAAGTGCCGGCAGCCTTCAAGGACGTTCAAAAATCCCTCGACGTTGGAACGCGTGTAGGCGTGCGGGTTCTCCAGGCTGTAGCGCACTCCCGCCTGGGCGGCGAGATGCACCACGCCCTCGGGGCGGAATTCCTGGAAGGCAGCGCGCGCCGCATCCTGGTCGGCAAGCTCCAGGCGCAAACAACGGATCCCGCGGCGTTCCAGCCTCTCGCGCCGCAGTTCCTTCAGGCGCACATCGTAGTAGGCGTTGAAATTGTCGACGCCGAGCACCTCGTAGCCCAATTCCGCGAACCTTTGGGCGGCATGATAGCCAATGAACCCGGCCGCCCCCGTGAGCAAGATCCTCATTCCCGGCCTTTCCGTGTCCCAAAACCCGCCATCCCGCGCTGACTGCGCGCGCGAAATTCGATGAGCGCCTCCAGGTAACGGTTGCCGCGGCCTTGTTCCGCAAGGCCGCCACGCAGCAGCCGGAAAGCCTATTTGAGCTCCATGAGCTGCTCGCGCGTCCACCCCTGACGCGCCAGGCCCACGCGGTTCACGCCAATGTGAGCGGCGGGGTCGCCATAGACCATGGAAAAGGGATACAGATCGCGACGCA
>JAHFOS010000199.1 GCA_023261545.1 bacterium | reverse complement strand
TGGATTTGGAAGTGCCTTTATAGCCGGAGAGGCTATGATCTAGCCCCTGAAAAATGTCAAGCCCGGCTTGGCAAATTTCTTGTGGAAGTTCACACCCCGGCAGCGCGTTTAGGGAACCCTCAGCGCGCCGGTTGCGGCGGGCGCCAGATGGCCAGGGCCAGTGATCCGGCCAGCGCGAAGCCGGTCCCGGTGAGGAAGGCGGCGCGGCTGCCGGAGGTCTCGTAGATCCAGCCGAACAGCACGCTCGCGGGCAAGGCGGCGAGTCCGCAAATGAGATGATACCAGCCGAAGGCGGCGCCGTGAGCGCCCGCTGGCGTCGCAGCGGCCACCAGGGCCCTCTCCTGCCCTTCGGTGAGCCCGTGGTAAAGGCCGTAGATGACAAAGAGCAGGGCGATAGTTGCGGGGTCGTGCGCCCAGGCCATGGCGGCGTAAATAGCGGCATACACGCCCCAGCCCGCGAGCACGGTGCGCCGCTGGCCGACACGATCCGCGAGGAAGCCCGAACCCAGGGAGGCGGCGATCTTCACGACGTGAAAGGCGGCCCATAGCAGCGGAAGCAACTCCAAGGGCACGCCAGCTTCGCCGGCCTTGAGCAGCAGGAAGGTGTCCGAGGCATTGCCAAGGGCGAACAGGGCCAAGGCCAGGAAAAAACCAGCGAGCGGCCGCTGGAAAAACAGCGCTGCCGCCTCCCGGGTGGGAGGCACGGCTACGGCGGTGGGCGTTTCCTTCACGAAAAGGGCGATCACGATGACGCACAGCAGCCCCGGCACCGTCGCCGCCCAGAAGATGGGCCGAAGTTCCCGAGTCCAGACCTGCATGAGCCCCAGGGCGACCAGCGGCCCGAGCACGGCGCCGAGGTGATCCATGGCGCGGTGCAGGCTGAAGGCTTTGCCGCGGTGCTCTGGCGGAGTCGAGGCGCTCAAAAGCGCGTCGCGGGGACTGGAACGCAGCCCTTTGCCGGCGCGGTCGAGCAGGCGCAGGGCCAGCAGCTCCCCGGGAAAGCGCGCCAGCGCGAAACAGGGCTTAGCGGCGGAAGAGAGGACATAGCCAGCGAGGATGAAGGGACGGCAGCGGCCAAGGCGGTCGGACCACCTTCCCGAAAACAGCTTCAGCACGCTGGATCCCGCGTCGGCCATGCCCTCCATGAGACCGAGCGCCATGGCTCCCGCGCCGATACTGGCGAGAAAGGTCGGAAGCAACGGGATGATCATCTCGCTCGCCATATCGGTGAGCAAACTGACCGCTCCGAGCGCCAGCAAATTGCGGGAGAGCCAGGCCTTCATCAAAAAGACGGCGCGCGCCGCCCCCGACACGGGAGCGGAGGCCGATTCAGCCGTGGTCTTCCGAATAGACGCAAACCGGCTTGAGGGGACAGCGGGCGCAGCGCGGGGCGTCCAGGCAGTATTTGTCGAGCACGGTGTCCAGCAGGTTTTTGATGCCATCGAGCACGGCGGGCGGGTGTTCCAACAGGGTTTTCTTGATCTGCTCGTCGCCGAGGGTGAACATGGTGCCCACGCGCTCCAGGATAATCTCGTGGCGCGCCGTGATGGGCAGGGTGGGCCGGTTCATCACGCGCAGCATCAGGTTCTTGCGCGTATCCTCCCGGAGTTCCATGATGCCCGCGAGGTAGTCCTCGAGAGCTTCGGTCTCCATATCAATGAGGAACTGGTGTTCGAGGGAGCCTGAACGCGAAAATATCTTGCCGAGCAGGGCCTGGACCGCCTTGGCTTTGTATTCCGGGTCCTTGAGGGCGGAAAAGTGGGGAACGATGCGATCCGCGGCCGAGACGCGCGCCTCGTTCCAATCCACGAAATCCTTCATCAGCCCTTCCATGACCGAGCGCGCCAGCTCCGGCCGATCCTCGCCTTCGGACAGGAGGTTTTCAAGGACCTGCTCCAGCAAGCTCGCCTTGGAATCGAAGGCCGGGCTCTTGCGCGCCTTCGCCGCCAGGATTTCCAGGAATTGGGAATCCTTCTTCTTACTTTTTCTTTTTTTCATCGGCATACAAAGCCTCCAGGGCCGAGAGGTACCCTTCCAGGGCTTCGTTATGGGCATTGCCGGCGACCTTGGGAGACAGCGCCCGGATGCGTTCGGCCAACGCGAGCCGCTCCGCGTCGCCGCCGGAAGAAAGGAAGGCCTGAATGAGCTGCCAACGACCCTCGTCATAGTCGCCTTTGCTGAGGTAGCACTCGGCGAGCTTGATGTAGGTGGCGGCGTTGGCTTCAACCCCGCCCTCGTCGATCATTTTCTTGTAGAAGCGAATGCCCTCATCGAAGTTCTTCTCGTGATAAATGATGATATCGGAGATGCGCTCGCGCGCGCGCTCAGCGATGGAGGGGTAATCCTTGGCGTGGCTGTCGGCGAGTTCCTGAAGCCCCTTCTTGGCATCGGCGAACTGCTTCTTGAGCGCGAGCGCCATGTATTTGTTGAGCATCACTTCGGCTTTGAGCAGGGCGGAAATCGGCAGCTTCAGCAGTTGTTCCGCGATCTCTTCGGCCTTGGCGCCGTCCCCCTTGCGGATCAGGTGCTCGCCGTAAAGGATCATGACGCGCACGCGGGCGTGGGCCTCCGGATTGTGCAGGATCTTCTCGAAAAGGATGCCCGCCTGGTCATCCTCCTTGAGGCCGAGGCTGCAGAGCAGCAGCTTTTCATCAATGTAGTTCTTATAGGCCGGAGTGGCCGAGAGGGCTTCGTTGCCCAATTTCTCGGCGCCCGCGCGCCGCAGGTCGTCGCGAGCATCGGCGTACTGCTCGTCGGCGAGCCGGGCCAGGCCGGTTTCATAGGCCGCGGGCAAACCGTCGTAGAGCACGTCGTAGATATCCCAGGCGTTGGCCTTCATGGGGGTGGTATCGCCCTGGAAACGCCCGTAGGAGATCTCCAGACCGTTGTCCTTAACGATGAAAACCTTGTCGGTGTGCTTGAGCGCGGTGATGTCGCGGTAATCGCGCAAAGACTTCACGAGGAAGGCCGGCTTCCCTTCCTCCGGTGCCGCGGCTTTCGCCGGGGCCGGCTTCGCGTCCTCGCCAACCGCGAGCGGCAGCACGCCCATGAGCCCCGCCAGGAGGGCGGCCAGGAGACGCACGCTAAGCCTGGAAGGCTTTCTTGGCCCCATCGAGGTTCTTGGCGATGGTGAAGATCTCCGTAAGGCCCAGAAGCTCGAAAACATCGAGGACGTTCTTTGAGGGATTGAGCAGCACGATATTGCCGTCGTTTTCCTGCGCCTGCGGGAAGGCGCCAATGAACACGCCGGCACCGGCGCTCGAGATGTAGGGCACGTTGGAAAGGTCCACCAGGATCTTGAACTGCTTGGCCGCGAACTTGCCCTGGATCTCGTTCTCAAGTTCCTCGAAGGTGTGGGCATCTATGTAGCCGGTGACCTTGATGAGGACGATGCCGCCGCCGAGATCCTTCGACTCCATTTTGAACTCAGACATCTTGGGGCTCCCCTGCGCGGTGGATATTCCTGCTTGAAGTCGGCCACAATTTAAAGGGCCGGCGGCGAGTTCAACTGTTGATTGCCGGGTCCGGCAGGGGCAACCCCTGTGGTTGCCGTGGCGGCGCCCGCATGGGGGCACCCCCCATAGGGCAACCGCGAGGGCTGCCCCTACAGCTTCCGGAACGTCACGATGGTGATATCGTCGTGCTGGGGCGCTCGCCCCTGATGGGCCTTCAAAGCCGCCACCAATTTTGGACGAAGACCTTGGACTCCAGGCCGGCATACTTAAGCATGAACTCCTTGAGGCGCCGATCGCCAAATTCCTCGCGATTTTCGTTCATGCTTTCCACCACCCCGTCGGTGTAGAGCACGAAGCGATCCCCGGGGAAGAGCTTCGTCTCCGCCTCCTTGAGCGTGCGCTGGAACAGCGGCCCCTTGTCGAAGCCCAGGGCTATTCCCGGGGGATTGTACTCCTCGAGCATCCTGCCCGCGGCGCGATAGAGCAGCATGGGGTTGTGACCGGCGCTCGAAAGCCGCAAGATGTGGTTCCTGGCGTCGAGGATAGCGTAAAAACAGGTCACGAACATGCCGCGCTTGATGCGGTCGGAGAGCAGGCGGTTGGTGCTGATGAGGGCCTTCACGCAGCTCGGGTTGTTCACCGCGGCGATGTTGAGGATGGTGCGCATGATGGTCATGTAGATGGAGGCGGGGATGCCCTTGCCGGCCACGTCCGCCACCACCACGGCCAGGTGGGTCTTGTCCACCACCACGAAATCATAATAGTCGCCGCCGAGCTCGTTGGCGGCGAGATAGAAGGCATCGAGATCGTAACCGGGGATCTTGGGGTTGGCTTTGGGCAGGAGGATCTGCTGGATCTCCCGTCCGACCTCCAGCTCGTGCTTGATCTTGGCCTGCTCGATTTCGTTCGCCCGCGCCAGCTTGAGCTTTTGCGTGAGCTCATTGAATGATGAGGCGAGGTAGCCCACTTCATCGGTGGAATGGGGCATGGTGATGTGATCCAGATCGCCTTGGGTCACGACCTTCATGTCCTGGGCCAGGAGGGCCATGGGTTGGTTGATCATGTAGGAGAGAACCAGGGCCACCAACAGGCTGATGAGGCTGGCGATCACGATGATGCCCGCGGTATACTGGTAAACCTCCGCCAGGGATTCGTCAATTTTTGCGGTGCTGAGATAGACGATGGCCTGGGCACGCTCCGGGCGGTAACGCGTGCCAGCCTCATCGGTCGGCGCCAGATCGAGGGGAAAATCCTTCAGGAAAACGTAAACCAGTTGCTCGCTATCGCCCTGCCGGCGCCGGGCCGCCTGGATTTCAATGCCTTTCTTTTCCACCTTTTGAAGAGTGATGCCCGTGAACGACTCGCTTCCGGCCCCCTTGGCGATAGAGAGGATGACCCTGGGGTGCGTTTGCTTGGAGTCCCAGACGACAAGTTTTGCGTCAATAAAAGTGGATTCGAGCTCTGGAAATTCGTTCTCGAGGATATCCGTGAACTTCAGGTCTTTGACATTGTTCTTAACCTCCTTCACGAAGTCGTCGCCCTGCTCCTCGTGCCCGGTGTAGCTGCGATGCACCAGGTCCTGACCGAAATTGGCATAGAGCTTGACGGTGGCAATGCCCGTCTTCATAATCTCGTTGCTCAGGTGGTGCTTGGTGCGCCAGGCGATGATGAGCCCGCTGGCGCCGGTGACGACGATGGTCACGAAGGTGATGCAAAGGCTGAGCTTTTTACTCAGGCTGAGCCCCACGGCGGTGGGCCGGTCCGCCGCCAGCGGCTTGTCGGTGGACAGGCGCCCCGCCGTGGAGCGGTCGCTCGTCTTGGTGCGTCTGGAAACCGCCGCCCCCCGTTTAGAAGGACGGATGGATTTAGAGGAAGGTATTTTGAGCGAGGCGCCGGTCGGAGGTTTGATGCGCAGGCTCGGCTTGGCGGAAACCGTCGGCGGTCGCCACGTTCCGGTCGCGCTCCCCGACTCCGCGGTTCTCACCACCTTCCTTGAGGAAAGCGCGGGTTTAGCCATGAGGGAGGCGATTGTAGGCCAAGGCGGCGCCGATAAATCCTTTAAAGAGCGGGTGAGGCGAAAGGACGGAGGAACGAAACTCGGGATGGAACTGGCAGCCCACGAACCAGGGATGGCTGGCGAGTTCCATGAGCTCGACGAGGTGCTTGTCGGGCGACAGGCCTGAGAAAGTCATGCCCTGGCGCTCGAAGGCTTCGCGGTATTCGTTGTTGAACTCGAAGCGGTGGCGATGGCGCTCCAGGACGACGTCGCGGCCGTAGGCCTTCGCGGCCTTGCTGTCGGCCACGAGGTGGCAGGGGTAATTGCCGAGGCGCATGGTGCCGCCCTTGGCGCGGATGTTCTTCTGGCTGTCCATGAGGGCGATGACGGCGTGGGGAGTTGAAGGGTCCATCTCCAGGCTGTTGGCGCTTTCGAGTTTACAGGCGTTCTGGGCGAACTCCACGGCGGCGAGCTGCATGCCGAGGCAGATGCCGAAAAAGGGGATTTTCTTCTCGCGACACAGGCGCGCGGCCAGGACTTTTCCATCGATGCCGCGCGTCCCGAAGCCGCCGGGGACGAGGATCCCCGAAATTTTGGTGGGCAGCTTGCGCACCTCGGCGAGGTTTTCCGAGGAGACGCGCAGCACGGTGAGCGCGACGCCGGCGTCCACGGCCGCGTGGTTGAGCGCCTCGTAGATGGACTTGTAGGCATCCTGCAGTCCGATGTACTTGCCGACCACCGCGATGGTGAGGGGCGTGGCGGCGCGGCGCACCTTGTCGAGCATCTTCTGCCAGTCCTCCATGGCGGGCTTCTTGAGCTGCAACCCGAAATGCTTGAGGATGAGCTCGTCGAGCCCCTCCTTGGCGAGCAGCAGGGGCACCTCGTAAACGTCGCGCACGTCGCGGGCCTCGATGACGGCCTCGCGGCGGACGCTGCAGAACAGGGACAGTTTGCGCTTCAAATCGGCGTCTATTTCCTGTTCGCTGCGGCACAGCAGCACCTGGGGCTGGATGCCGATTTCGCGCAGGCGCGCCACGCTGTGCTGCGTGGGCTTGGTTTTAAGCTCGCCCGCCGCCTTGATGAAGGGCACGAGGGTGAGGTGGATGAAAAGGATGTCCCCGCTCTCGCGCTCGAGGTTGAACTGGCGCAGCGCCTCCAGGAAAGGCAGGCTTTCGATGTCGCCCACGGTGCCGCCGATTTCGACGATGGCGATGTCCACCTCGGGGGTGTCGAGCTTGAGGATGCAGTTCTTGATTTCATTGGTGATGTGCGGCACCACCTGGATCGTCTCGCCCAGGGTGGAGCCGAGCCGCTCCTCCTGGATGACCTTCATATAAATGCGTCCGGCCGTGAAGTTGCTGTTGCGCGTGGTCTCGATGCCGGTGAAGCGCTCGTAATGGCCGAGGTCGAGGTCGGTTTCCGCGCCGTCTGCCGTGATGTACACCTCCCCGTGCTGGTAGGGATTCATGGTGCCCGGGTCCACGTTGAGGTAGGGATCGAGCTTCTGGAACTGGATGCGGCAGCCGCGGCTCTTGAGGAGCAAGCCGATGGAGGCGGCGGCGATGCCCTTGCCCAGGGAGGAAACCACGCCGCCGGTGATGAAGATGTACTTGGTGCGCTGTTGCCGGGTTAGCTTGCCGCTTTCGACCATCGCTTGACGAACTCCTCGTAATCCTGCCGGGTGTCGATTCCTTTGGTGGCGGAGCTTATG
>JAHFOS010000057.1 GCA_023261545.1 bacterium | reverse complement strand
TTTTTCTTTCAGCAAAGAGAGGTGGTGCACGGCATCGCCATCGTGATCCGCTCCGGCCAGGCGCGCCTCCTCCATGCGGAAGCGCTGGTCCTCCACCGTCGCGAGGTCGGCGCGGCCCGCGTCCAGGGCCGCCTTGAGCTTGGCGGCGGCGGCGAGGAAGGGATCGGCCTCGCGGAAACGCTGGCGCGCCTCCACCGTGAGGACGCGGTGCTCGGACTCGGCACTGTGGCCGCTGCCATCGCGCACGCGCACCCACAAGTGCAGCTCGTCGGCGTCGGAAAGCGCGAGCGAACCGAGCGCCAAAGCTTGCTGCGTGGCGCCTTTTTCCAGCCGCAGCTCCACGGGGACGCCGCCGTTGGTGCTGCACAGGATCTCCTGGGACTCAAGGCCGAAGTCGTCGTCGGCCTCCCAGGTCACCTCCACCTGTTCGTCAGCGGCCACCATACGATCGCGCTCGGGCGCGCGCAGGACCACGCGTGGGGATTCATCCTCCAGCACCTTGACCTCGTAGCTGAATTCGCGCGCGGATTCCAGCCCCTGCGCGTCCCTGAGCCGCAGCGCATAGCTGAGGTCGCTCTCCAGCACGGCGCGGAAACTGGCGCGGCGCGGGTCGGCGTCCAGGGTGAGCTCCAGCTTGTTGCCCGCCCAGGTGAGTTCCGCCGCGGCGAGCGGCTGCGAGGCCGTGATTTTGAGTTCCACCTGCGTGCCGCGCAGGCCCTTGAGCTCCCCGCTGCGCTGGACGCGCGCGGCGGGCGGCAGCTTGGTAAAGGCGGGATACTCGTAGCGCACCCCGAATTCCTCCACCCAGGGCCGCAGGCGCAATTCCACCTGGCGTTGCTGCGACGCGGCGCGTCCTGATTTCACGAGGAAGGCAAAGGCGCGCGGGGGGCGTTCCAGAGTGAATTCCACCCGGCCCAGCTCCGCGGACCAGGTCATGGGATAACCGCGCTCCGCGCCGTCCGCCGCGACGATGAGTTCCGCCGCGCGCACTCCTGGCCGGCCCAGGCGGGCCGCGAACTTCAACGGCTCGCCCTCCACCGGGCGCAGACTCGGGTCGGGGTCCAGAAGCTCGATGGGAAAGGCGCCGGGTTTTTTGTCGTGGGCTCCAGGGGCGAGCAGGCGGCGCGCCAGCAGCGGCAGTTCCAGGGAAGGCACCAGCGCGGCGGCGAGGAAGGCCAGCGCCAGCACGGCGGGGAGTCTCAGCGCCGACCAGCGCAGCGGAAAAACCTCGCGCGTCCCAAGACGGCCGATGCGGGCGCCGGATTGCTCAATCAGGCTGCGCATCATGGCCCCCGAGAGGTCGTGAGGGACGCTCTCCGCCAACTCCACCGCGGTGATGAGCCCCTCGCGCAGGTCGGGGTAGCGCGCTTCGAGCTTCCAGGCCACCTCGTGCCGGCCCGCCGGTTTTGCCAGCCGCCACCAGCCCAGGGCCGCCATCCCCAGCGCCAGCGCCAGGTAGCAGGCGGCGCTGAGGATGTAGCGGCCCGTGAGACCCGGGTCCAGGAAATAATCCAGCGCGCACCCGGCGCTGAGGAGCAGGATGAGGAAGACCAGCATTTCGCCCGCGCAGCGCAGCCGCGCGAGCGTGCGCAGGCGCTCCGCGAGCAGGTCCAGGCGCGCTAACAGCGGGTCCACGTCTCCCCCTTCCCGACCCTTCACGCCACGCGCGGCGCTTTCAGTTGGCCGGCGCTGGAACCTGGTTGTCTCCGGCGGTGGCCGGCGCGGCGGGTGCAGCCGCGGCGGCGGGTTCAACCGCTGCCGGAGCTTGCGCCACGGCCGCCGCAGCCGTGGGGTCGTTGAGCGCGATGCCCGCGGGGAGCTTGAAGAGATCATCGGAGATCTCAGCCTTGGCGTCAATCACCTTGAAGTGGACCACCGTGACGGAATCCGTCCCCTGGTAGTCCGTGTGTTGGGCCGACTTCACCGGTAGGCCCGTGGACTTGGAAACCCACACCGTCTGCTTCAAGGGCCCGGCTTCCTGCTCGTAAACATCGCAATCTTGGCCATCAACCGTCTCCGCGCCAATATTCTGGCCGTTTTTGACGATCATGTCCAGCAAGCCCATGACGGTGAACATCGCCTTGGCCACTCCCGCGCCGAGCTTGGTCCCCGATTGGCCGCCCTCGGGGAAGCTGTAGCTCGCCCCATCGCAGTCGAGAAGAATGTTCTTCGACCCCTGTATATCCATGACGTAACGGGCGAGATCGCCTTTCTTCCACATCTCGATATTCGTGGGCAGGCTGGTCTGGTTGACGTTGATATCCTGTTGCACCGCGACATGCAGGTTGGGGGACGAAAAAATGGAAAAGTCGGGTTTGACCGCGGGTTTGGCTTCAGCGGCGGCGGGTTCCGCCGCGGCCGGCGGTTGCGCGGCGGCAGGGGCCGCGATGGCCGGGGCGGGTGCGGCGGGAGCCGCGGCCTGCGCAGTATTCGCGGGAGCCGCAACTGCTGGCGGGACATCTTCCGCCCACGCAGCCAGGCTTGCGGCGCCAGCCCATAACCCCACCGTCAGAACCTTCTGGATTTTCGTCGTGGCGCTCATGTTTCTATCTCCCTTGAAAGGTTTTCTTCAAGAAGTCCAACTTTTATGGGCTTCCTTTCATATTACATCCCCGTGGCCCCGCTCCAACATGGAAAAATCTACAAAGATATGGAAAAATCTTGGATTTTGCCCCCCCCCCTCCCGCAAGCCACTGTTGCTATTGCAGCTCCATCGGGGGCAGCCAGAAGCTTACCGCCCATGTCGCCAGATTGGCGAAGCCCGGCATCTTGACCAGACGGGGATCCCTGACTGCCAAGTCGGCCATGGTTAGGACCGATCCGTCGTCGCGGAGGAAGTTGCGATCCAAAGGGCCACGCGTCAGGTTGGCGGGATTGCCCCAGGTCGATCCGCTGCCATCACCCCAATCTTTGAACCAGTTGGATAACACGTAAGTGCCCACCCCCGTAGCAGCGCTGAGCTCTAGCGGCTTAAGTTCCTGGCTTTTATCAGGGTGGGAGGCCGTGATCCAATAATATCCGCCGGCCCCCTCGTAAAGTCTTTCTAGATCAGCGGATAGAATATTAAATGTGTAAGATTTTGCAGCAAATTGGGGAATAAAATTCGAGTAGGGCCAGGTGGGCCTTTGCCCCACCCGCAGCATGCCTGTTTGGTTGTCTTCAGAATCGGTTCCCGGGTTCGCCGGAACTCCAAGCGATGGCATCGCGGGATATTCATCCCTATATATCTTGGAACCACACCACAACTCGTAAGTGGTCCATACTTCCCCGGCGGTATCGGCGTACGAACTCGAAAGCGAAATTCCGGGACTCAGGGTCGAGAAGGGGCAGATAAGGATGGTGTCGAGATTGGCATAGGGGGAATACAAACCGCGATCGTCCCAGGCAGATTGCCCGACCCCTCTCTTAAGCACCATCATCTGCTGTCCCACCATGACGTTGACCTGCCGGCGCGGATAAAAATCAAAGTTATCTTCCGCGTAAGCCAGCACAGCCTTGCCTAACTGGGAGAGATTGTTCATGCAAGAAATCAGCCGCGCCTGGTAGGTCGCTTTTTGCAAGGCCGGGAACAGCATGCTGAACAGGATCGCGATGATGGCGATCACCACCAGCAGTTCCACAAGGGTAAACCCCGTCCGCCGTCCTGTTTTATCTAATGAAATCAAAGGCCTGCCCCGATGATCCTAAAGGCGAACGCCCCGGGGAACGGGCCTGCTGGCGAGGATGGTTTTTGAAACACTGCCCTCCAAGTATAGAAACACAGGCGGCATCAGAAAAGATGAAAAATTTTCGATTGTATGAAAATTTCTTGGATTAGCGCTCATACCGGGCCCTTGCCCGCGCACGCGGCGAGGTAGCGGTCGCGCAGCACGCGGCGCAGGATCTTGTTCGAGGCCGTGCGCGGCAGGCTCTCCACGAGCACCAGGTCGTGGACCTTGAAATAGGGGTTGAGCTGCGTTTTGAGGGCCAGGTTCAGCTCGCGTTTCAGGGCTGCGCCGTCCGCGGCGCCACCCTGGCGCGGCACGGCGTGGATCACGAGCAAGCTCGGGCCCCCGCCTTCGGGAGGCACCGCGATGGCCGCCGTCTCATAGACGCCCGCGACGCGGTTCAGCACGGCTTCGATTTCGGCGGAGCTGGTCTTGATGCCGCCGAGGTTCATGGTATCGTCGGTGCGGCCGTGGGCGCGCCACCAGCCTCCGGGCAACTGTTCGATCTGGTCTCCGTGGCGGCGCAGTTGCTCCCCGGCGGGACCCGGAGGCGTGCCGCGGTAATAGACCTCGTCGTGATCGCGGTTCAAGAGCGTATTGGAGAACCCGATGGCGGGGCCGATGAGGAAGACCTCGCCATTTTCGCAGGGCCGGCCATTTTCGTCCAGCAGCACGAAATCGCTGCCCAAGGTCGGGGTGGTGAAACAGGAAGGGCTCGCGGGCTGCAGCAGGGTGCCGGCGATGTAGCCGCCGCCGATTTCAGTGCCGCCGCAGTATTCGATGACCGGCTTCCAGCCCGCCAGCAGCATGAGGTAGAACATATCCTCGGGGTTGGAGCATTCGCCCGTGGAGCTGAAGCGCCGGATGCGCGTCCAGTCAAGTCCCTGCAGGCACCCCTGCGAGCGCCAGGTCTTGACCATGCTCGGCACCACGCCCAGCATCGTGACCCCGGCCTGCTCCACGAACGCGCCGAACTCGCGGCCCGTGGGCGCGCCGTCGAAAAGCGCCAGGGTGGCGCGGTTCACGAGGCTCGCGAAGATGAGCCACGGACCCATCATCCACCCCAGGTTGGTGGGCCAGCACAGCACGTCATCCGCGTGGACGTCGTGGTGGGCCCAGGCGTCGGCGGCGCACTTGATGGGCGTGGTGTGCGTCCAGGGGATGACCTTGGGCTCGCCGGTGGTGCCCGATGAGAAAAGGATATTGGCGGGATCTTCAGGGTCGCGATCCACGAAGGGAAACGTGTCCGCGTTTCCCAGGAAGTCGCGCCAATCGAGATCGCCGGGACGCAGTTGCACGGCCAGCTTGTCGTCCAGGGCCAGCACCAGCGCGCGCGGGGCGTTGGCCGCCGCCACCTTGTCGTACATCGGCAGCTTCTTGCCGCCGCGCAGCAGCAAGTCCTGGGTGAAGATGCCCTTGGCCTGGGCGAGGCGCAGGCGCGTCGCGATTTCCTCGGGAGCGAAGCTGTCGGCGATGGACACCGCCGCGCAGCCGGCGCGCAGGATGCCGAGGTAGATGGCCACCGACTCGGCGTTCATGGTCATGGCGATGGCCACGGCGTCCCCTGGGACGAAGCCCGCGCGCACCAGGCCCGCGGCCACGCGGGCGCTCAGCGCGTCCAGCTCGCCGTAACTCATGCGCCGCAGCGCCCCGCCCTCGCGGCGGTGGACGATGGCCGTGCGCTCGGGCGCGGCGAGCAGGCAGCTCTCCGCGCTATTGAAACGCGCGCCCGGCAGCCAGCGGGGCCGCGTGGGGCCGGCGGCGAGATCCACGATCTCCTTGAAGGGGGTCGTGAAGCGCAGGCCCAGCTTGCCAATGACGGTGCGCCACCAGCGCGGGCGATCCGCGCTGGCCCAGCGCCGCAAATCGGCGTACTCGCGCAGGCCCAGTTCCTTCATCAACTCCGCCAGATGGGTGCGCGCTACTTCGTCAGGCGTCGGCACCCAGGCCGGGGCCGGGCCGCGCTTGGCGTCCCAATCGCGGTAGATGCACTCGAAAACCTGGCGTTGGACGGCGTAAGGCACATCGGGCCCCAAGTGCGAGCGGCTGAAGGACGACCAGAGGCGCGTCGGGTCAGGCTCCCGGCGCGCGGCCTCCTGAGCCCGCGTCGCGAGCCCCCGGGCCCGCGCGGGATCCAAGCCCTGGGACTCCAAGGCCGTTGCTGTCAGATCGAGCCCCACGATTTCTCTCGGAACTATTCTGGGGTGGCTCCGCCTTGTTCAACGCGGCGGAGTTCGGGCTTATTCAAAGAATACCTACCTCTAGCAGCCCCCTCTGTTTGTCCTCAGCTCTCCGCATCCTCAACTCGGGAGCATCCACAGATGATACAGATTTACACTGATTAAAAAACACAGCCTTGATTGAATATCTGTGTTAATCTGTGCAATCTGTGGAAAATCCCCCCTGGCAGCTCGATTGGGTTCCGGTCTTGCTCAACCAGGCACCTGTGTGAAAGCTCTGGAAAAGTGCGAATTATCCGGATCGGCCGGATTCGCGATCTGGTGCGACCAGTGTTCGTGGAACGTGAAAAACAAGGTCCTGAAAATTTACGGAAATTTTCGCCTCAAGGGGATTGCAAGCGCGTTGCCGGGCCAGAATGTACCGCCTTCCAAGGATTAGAAGTTAAGGAGCCATCGTGGAGAAGATCCTGTTCACCTCCGAGTCCGTGTCCATGGGGCACCCCGACAAGATCTGCGACCAGATCTCGGATTCCGTGCTCGACGCCTGCCTGGCGCAGGACCCCGACAGCCGCGTGGCTTGCGAGTGCTTCACCTCCACCGGCTTCGTGCTGGTGGGCGGGGAAATCACCACCCGGGCCAAATTGAATTACGCCAAAATAGCGCGCGGGGTGCTGACCGATATCGGCTATACCGCCGGCGAGTTTGGCATCGACGCCGATAACTGCGCGGTGATGGTGACCGTGGGCACCCAGTCCCCGGACATCTCCCAGGGTGTCACCGAAGGCCAGGGGCTGCACAAGGAGCAGGGCGCCGGCGACCAGGGCATGATGTTCGGCTTCGCCTGCGACGAGACCCCCGAGCTCATGCCCATGCCCATCACGCTCGCCCACCGCATCATGATGAAGCTCACCGACCTGCGCCTGAAGCGCAAGATCCGCTACTTGCGCCCCGACGCCAAGAGCCAGGTCAGCGTGGAGTACGACGCCTCGGGCCGGCCCAAGCGCGTGGACACCGTGGTGATTTCCACCCAGCACGACCCCTCGGCCACCCACAAGACCATCCTCAAGGACATGGTGGCGGTGGCCAAGTCTGTGATCCCCGCCGGCATGCTGGATTCCGCCACCGTCTTCCACGTGAACCCCACCGGGCGCTTCGTTATCGGCGGTCCACACGGGGACTCCGGGCTCACCGGGCGCAAAATAATCGTGGACACCTACGGCGGCATGGGGCGCCACGGCGGCGGCGCTTTCTCCGGCAAGGACCCCTCCAAGGTGGATCGCTCGGCCGCCTACATGGCGCGCTACATCGCCAAGAACATCGTGGCCGCGCGCCTGGCGCGGCGTTGCGAAGTGCAACTCGCCTACGCCATCGGCGTCGCCGAGCCGGTCTCGGTGCGCGTGGACACTTTCGGCACGGGCCGGGCCAGCGAGGTGGAACTGGTGCATGCCGTGCGCAAAGTCTTCCATCTCCGCCCCCGCGGCATCATCCAGCACCTGGGGCTCAAGAAGCCCATCTTCCGCGCCACCAGTTTCCACGGCCATTTCGGCCGCGCGGGCTTCAGTTGGGAACGAACCGACATGGCGAAGAAGCTGGCCGAGCTGGTCAAGGGCTAGACGGTTACACCTGTTCAGGTATCTCCAGTCGTAATAGTTTAGCCCTGCCGAGAAGCCGTTCGCCCTTTATCCCCCGTTTCGGGGGATGAGTTTGTCGAAGGGTGGACGGCGGGGAAGTTACGGTCCGTTCGTGCTTCGACGGGCTCAGCACGAACGGACCTGCTTGGTGATTTCCCTGAAGATGAATGTGGAAACATGATGGACGCTCACGATCCGGGCTTTTCCCCGCCGGCGAGCCGCGCGTGGCGCTCGCGCATTTCTTTGAGCGGCATGAGATCGCCCTTGGCCTCGGCGGCGGCGATGCCCTGGGTGTAGGTTTGCGCCGCCGCGGCGCGCTGGCCGGATTCCTCCAGGGCCCGGCCCAGCAGCAGCCAAGCCGCCGAATATCCGGGGTCGAGTTTCACGGCCATGCCGAGAGGTACCGCCGCCGCTGCTGGATCATCGAGGTCGAGACAGGAGCGTCCCAGGCCGAACAGCGCGGGAACGTCGCCGCCGTCCACCTCCAGCACCTCGGCGAAAAGCGCCTTGCGCCGGGCTGCATCTTCGCGCCGCAGTGCTTTTTCCTCGCCCTCTCCGCGCTGCGCGCGCTTCACCGCCGCCGCGCGCTGGAAGCCCACGGCCGTGGCCTTGTCGCGGTACTTCTCGGCCTCGGGCACCAGGCCTTTTTTCATATAGAAAACGGACAGGTTAGAGTAGGCCATGAGGCATCCGGGGTCCACGCGCGCAAGCTGCTTCAGCCATTCGATGGCCTCGTCGTAGCGACCGTGGCGCCCGAGCAGCACGCCCAGCACCTCGTAGGCGTCGGAGAAGCCGGGGTCGAGGGCGAGGGCGCGGCGCAGCAGGTCCAGAGCCTGTTCGTCCTGGGGCAAGGCCTGCTCCGAGGCCAGCGGCGCGCCTGAAAAGAGATCGAGCGCCGCCGCGTAGAGCTGGCGCGCTTCCTGGGCGCGCTCGGCGCGCCGGTACAGGGGCGGACGCAGGAGCTTCAGTTGCAACGGTCGCCCGCCCGCCCGCGCCGCGCACAGGCCTTCGGCGGCAAAATCCTTTTTGAGCCACAACTGCAAGGCCGTCCGGCCCAGCACGGGGCTCACGAAGACCGCGAGGATTTCGCCCGCGGCCTGACCGGAGATTTCCAGGGGACCGGGGACCGGGGCGTCCCCGGCCGTATCCGCGGGCGCGTCTTCCAGCAGCGCGGCCATGAGGACGCGCGGCGCCTGGCCGTAGGTGCGAATGCGCGCCACCACTTCCTGGCCGGTGTAACAGCCCTTGCGATAGCTCACGTGCGTGGCCTCATATCCGGTGCCGGGCAAGAGCTGGCTATCGCTCAGCTCCGCGCCGAAGTGGAGCAGGCCCGCCTCCAGGCGCAGGCTGCGCTGGGCTTGCGGCCCGACCTCGAAGGCGCCGAGCTCCTGGCCGGCTTCCAGCAGGCGCCGCAGCAGGCCTTCCTCCTGTCCCCGGCCCACGGCCACGACAACGCCGCTCTCGCCCGTGAGGCTCTCCGCGAAGATGGCGACTTCGCAGCCGTGCAACTTGCCCTGAAACACGCGCCGATCCAGTTCCTCCGGGAGCGACAGGCTCCCTCCGGTTTCCAGCAGCCCGCGCGCGTGCGGTCCCTGCACGGCCAGCAGCGCGAACTGCGCGTTTCTTTCCAGGATTTCAAAATCTTCGCCGACGTGATAGCCCTCGAGGCAAGCCTTGAGGCGCGGCGCACCTCCAGCGTGGCAGAGCAGCCAGAAAGAGGAGCCCAGCCTGTAGGCGCCGCACATCCCACGCAAATGCCCGAGGCGGTCGAGCTGCGCCGCGGGCGCGCCGCATCCGATTTCGATTCCCAGGATGTCCTGGGTGAGCTGGGCGTGCAGGAAAGAGACGGCGTCCGGCCCGCGCACCTCCAACAGCGCGCTTTGCGGCAGAGCGAAAACCCCCACCCCCCGGCGCAGGGCCAGGTGTTCCTCAGCGGGGCTCAGGCCGCTAAACGGAGAAGGACTCCCCGCAACCGCAGGAGCCGGTGGCGTTGGGATTCACGAAAACGAAGCCTTTGCCCTTGAGCCCGCCCTGGAAGTCGAGGCGGATGCCCTTCAGATACACGTAGCTCTTGGGATCCACGAAGACGCGCACATCGCCAAACGCGAAGACGCGATCCTTTTCGCGGGGTTCGGTGAACTTGAGCTCGTAGGACAAACCCGAGCAGCCCCCGCCCTTGACGCCGAGTCGCAGCCCGTGCCCTTCAGGCTGGTTTTCAGCCTGCTTCAGGCGGCGCACTTCGAGGATGGCCGGTTCCGTGAGTTCCAGGCCTTCACGCGCCGCCGCGTCCCCTGTCTTGCTGACCGGAACGCCGGCGATGGCGGTCTCCTTGGCGGTGCTGTCGGAAACTAAATCGAGAAGTCCCATGGGCTGCCCCTATTCTCCACCCCCGGCGGCCAGCTCAAGTTACCAGCGCGTTTGGAACAACCCGCTGGGTCGTTGGCCCCGGGAAACGGACCATCAGGAAGGCCGCGGTGATGAGCAGCAGGCCCACCGCCTGGTGGAGCGAAGCAAAAACCACGGGCGGGGACTCGCTGTAATTCCAGGCGGTGATCCAGCCCAGGGCCAGTTGCAGCACGAGGACCAGCCAGAACAGTTTCAAGGACCAGTTGCCGGCTTTGAGGCGCAGGACCTGAAGACCCCAGGCCAGGCTCGCCATGGCGATGACGATAGCCAGACTGACGTGGAACAAGAGGAGGGTCAGGACGTTGTCAAAGAGGTTGCGCGGGCCCAGTTCCGGCAGCCAAGCCCCGGCCACGGCACCGGAAATCAGGGCAGGAAAGGCGACCCCGGCATGGTGTCCGGCCACAAGTCCACCGGAGAGCAACTGGAGATAAATCAGGCCCAGGATCAGGCGCGCCGGCCAGCGCGGCAGCGGGGTCACTGGCGGGCGCAGGGGAATGAAAACACGGCGGGCCATATCGAGGGTCGCCAGATAGAGCAGCACGGCCACGGAGAGATGCAGGGTGAGACGGTAGGGACTCACGCGCGGGTTGTCACTGAGGCCGCTTTTCACCATGAACCAGCCGATGGCCCCTTGCAGTCCGCCGGCCATGAAAATGGCCCCCAGCGCCAGCGCCCGTCGGCGCGTCAGCCGCCCTTTGATCCAGAACCAGAGGAAAGGCAGCGCGAAGACGACGGCGATGAGGCGACCCAGGAGCCGGTGCGTGTATTCAATCCAGTAGATGCGCTGAAACTCCTCCAGTTTCATGTCGGACCTGAGCTCGCGGAATTCTGGAAATTGCTGGTAGGCGTCGAAAGCCCGCTGCCACGCCTCCTGGCTCAGCGGGGGAACGATGCCTTTGACGGGTTTCCATTCCGGGATGGACAAACCCGCGTGCGTGAGCCGCGTGACCCCGCCCAGGACGGTCATCCCATACATCATCCCCGCGAGGACGATCAGCCATACCCCCACGGCCCGGTCGCCACCGGGTTGCGCCACCAAAGCAGGGGAAGACAGCGGGGCGGCCTCCGGCGGGAGGCTACTCGGCGTCGCCGTCGCGACCGATGGCCTCGACGGGGCAAGACTCAAGCGCTTCTTCGCACTCGGCGACGCCTTCATCCGAGTCGGGCTGCTTATAGACGTAGGAGTAACCGCCGCTCTCGTTGCGGGTGAAATACTTGGGAGCGGTCTGGCGGCAGACGTCGCAATCAATGCATTCAGTGTCAACGAAGAACTTCCCCGGCACACTTCCGGCCTGCTTCTGCGCTTTGTCAGCCATATCCGTCCCTAAAGCTTGAAAAAGACGAGTTTCGCATTATAAGTCACCCTGGTGTTGTAAATGCCGCTCCATGTCCCGTGGATCAAGGCAGCATAATCTCAAGGAATACCCCATGCCAGCCGTTTCGTCCACCATGCTGAAACTGGGATCCGCGGCCCCGGATTTCGTGCTCCCCGACTTTGCGGGAAAAAACGTCGCCCGCGCGGACTTCAGCGGCCGCCCGCTGCTCGTCATGTTCATCTGCAACCATTGCCCCTTCGTCAAGCACGTCCGGCATGAACTGGCACGCCTTGGGAAAGACTATGCCCAGCGCGTGGGCATCGCCGCCATCAACGCCAACGACGCCGAGCGCTACCCGGACGACGCGCCCGCCAGGATGGCTGAAGAGGCGCGTGCCGCGGGCTACACCTTTCCCTACCTCGTGGATGCCACCCAGGACGTGGCGCGCAGCTACCGCGCGGCCTGCACGCCGGACTTTTTCCTCTTCGACAAGAGCCAGCGCCTGGTGTACCGCGGCCAGCTCGACGGCAGCCGCCCCGGCAACGCCGTGCCGGTGAGCGGCGCTGACCTCAGGGCCGCCTTGGAGGCCGTGCTCGCGGGCCAGCCCGTCTCCACCGATCAAAAGCCCAGCCTCGGGTGCAACATCAAATGGAAGCCTGGCCATGAGCCTGATCATGCCAAAGGCTGAACGAAATCACGGGGGGCGCGGCTTGGGATCGCCGCGACCCGCTTAGAATCCCAGCATGGCCTTGCAGACCGGGAGCAGTACCCTCCTCGAAGAGGAAACCAAGAAACGCACCAAGCTGAGCCCGCGCTGGCGCATCCTCGGGATCAACGATGACGTGACGCCTATGGAGTACGTCGTCATGCTGCTCCAGGAAGTCTTCGGCAAGACCCACGATGCCGCCTTCAAAATCATGATGGAGGTCCACGAGCGCGGCGCGGCGGTGTTCTACGTCGGCACCCGCGAGGTCTGCGAGCTTAAAGTGGAGCAGGTCCAGACCATGAACGAAAAGCACAAGCAGAAGCTGCAAGTGCGCATGGAGCCCGCGGAGGAGTAAATTCGTTAGGCTGTAGACCGAAGACTGTAGGCTATAGGAAAAGCCACCAGGCTGGCGGCGTTTCTTAACCTTCAGCCTACGGTCTACAGCCTTCGGTCTTTTAAGGCTGGGAATTGGCTCCCGGCCTAAACCAGCGTTTTCTCTATCAAGTGCGCGATGATGGCCTCGGGCCGGATGCGTCCGGCCTCCGCCGAGAAGCTGGGGATGATGCGGTGCCGCAACACGCCGTAAGCGGCTTTCTTCAAGTGGTCGAGGGTCGGGGCGGCGAGCCCCTCCAGCGCCGCCCGCCCGCGGCAGGCCTGCAACAAATGCTGCGAGGCGCGCGGGCCGGCCCCCCAGCGCACGTTCTTGCGCACGAAATCGTCGGCTCCGCTCTGCTCGGGGCGCGAGGCGCGCACCAGCCGCACCGACAGCTCGACCAGCGAGGCGGCCAGCGGCATGCTGTCGAGGAAATCGTACCAGGCGCGCCAGGGGATCTCCCCCACCACGTTCCCCACGCCTTCGGCGAGGGAACGCGGGTTGATGAGCGCGATGCTGCGCTCCTCCGCCTCGCTCGGATAGTCCACCACCACCTTGAGCATGAAGCGGTCGAGCTGCGCCTCGGGCAGCGGGTAGGTGCCCTCGTTCTCAATGGGATTTTGGGTGGCATAGACGGCGAAAGGAAAAGGCAGAGGGTAGGTTTTTCCCATGTAAGAGACCTTCTTCTCCTGCATGGCCTGCAGCAGCGCCGCCTGCGTCTTGGGCGGCGTGCGGTTGATCTCGTCGGCCAGCAACACCTGGGTGAAGACGGGGCCTTGCACATAGCGGAATTGACGCTCGCCGGTTTCGCGGTTTTCCTCTAGGACCTCCGATCCCAGGATGTCGCCGGGCAGCAGATCGGGGGTGAACTGGATACGCGCGTGTTCCAGGCCCGCCGCGGAGGCGAGCACGGAAACCAAGGTGGTCTTGGCTAGGCCCGGCACGCCTTCGAGCAGCACATGTCCGCCGGTGAGCAGGCTCACGAGCAGGTCGTCCACCACCGCCTGCTGGCCCACGATGACCTTGCCCAGGGCCGCGCGCACGCGCCCGGTGGTTTCGGCGATGGAACGCAGCACTTCGGCGGGAGCCGAGGCAACGGCGGACGGGTTGTCGTTCACGGTTGTGGCGCGCAAAGGCGCCATGTTAATCCAACGCGCCACCGGGCAATCATGGCGGCCCGAGGCCTGTCCGCTAAATGGACATACGCAAGAGCCGCCATAAACTGCGGCGGCCATGGAAAGGATCGACCTCACCCCGGAGATCATGGATTTGCTCAACCAGGGGGTTGAAGTCCGCAAGTTCAAGGCGGGCGAGCTCATCGTCCAGGTCGGAATGAAGGATTTTCCCTTCTACGTCATCCGCAAGGGCCGCTGCGAGGTCTTCATCAAGGACCGCCTCGGGGGCGCTATCGTCCTCGACGAACTCACCGAGGGCATGTGTTTCGGGGAAATGTCCAAGCTCACCCACCGCGAGAGCAACGCCAACGTGCGCGCGAAGGAGGACGTCGAGCTCTACGCCCTCGGAGCCAGCCACTTCGAAGACATCCTGAGCGAGGTGCCCACGGTCGCCCGCAAGCTCTACCACGAGCTCTGCCACCGCCTGGAGAACATGAACCTGAGCCTCAAGACCAAAGTGGACGAGCTGCTGGACTTCAACGCCAGGCTCGAGCGCAAAATCATGAGCCAGGTCCGCGACCTTGAGCAGAAGAACAGCGACCTGGCGCGCCAGAACGAGGAGCTTTCCAGAATAACCCAGCAGCGCGACGACTTCCTCAACATGGCGGTCCACGACATGCGCTCGCCGCTCGGCAACATCCTGGGGTTCGTGGACCTGCTCCGCGAGCACGACAAGGTGCGCGGGGAAGCGGACCTCTCCAAGGTGATCCGCGTCATCGAGCGGCAGGCGCGCACCATGCTCGAACTCATCAACGACATCCTCGATATCTCCAAGATCCACAGCGGCAAGCTCGAGATCACCCTGCTGCCGTGCGACGTCCCCAACCTGTTGAAGGAGGCCCAAGTCGCCAACCAGTTGCTGGCTCAGGGCAAAGGCATCGAAATCATCCTGCAATCCCCGGCGTCGCTGCCCAAGGTCCAGGGCGATATCCGCAGGCTCATGGAGATCCTGAACAACCTCATCAGCAACGCCATCAAGTATTCCGCGCGCGCGCGGCGCGTGTGGCTCGGCGCCGAGTCCCACCCCGGGGAAGTCCGCATCTACGTGCGGGACGAGGGCCAGGGCATTCCCGAGCGGGAGATCCCCAAGCTCTTCGCCATGTTCCAGCAATTGAGCCCGCGACCCACCGAAGGCGAGCGCGGGTCGGGCCTGGGCCTCGCCATTGCCCAGAAGCTCGTCCACCTGCACAAGGGGCGCATCTGGGCGGAAAGTGTGCTGGGCAAAGGCAGCACCTTCTGGATCGGCCTGCCCCCGGTTTGAGGGGGGCGCTCCGCACTGGGCGGCTTTTAGTGCCTTACGCATTTTCTCCTTTGAAAAAACGCGGTCCGTGACTTGTCTTCTCCGCGCTCTCCGCGTGCAAGAGAATCTCTGCGTTAAGGGATTGTGTGCAAAATGAAAGGAAGACGGAGATTTTTTTTCACGCGGAGACGCGGAGAACGCGGAGGGGGAAACGGCTGTTGACGACTTTTTTGGGGCTCATCCGAATAATGCGTACTTTTCTGGAATCCTTAACACGGGCGCACGGTCGAGCAAGACTGAAACCAAAGAGAGCAGCCGGGGGGATTTTCCACAGATTGCACAGATTAACACTGACAATAATCAATCAGGGCCGTCCTTTTTAATCGGTGCAAATCTGTGTAATCTGTGGAGGCTCCCGAGTTGAGGACGTAGAGAGCCGAGCACTAACGGGGGGCCCTGCTAGAGGTACACATTCTTCGGATGAGCCTTTTTTGGTTCCGGCTGCCAGATGGGTGCCCTAGAGCCCGAGTTGTGCCGCCTCGTGCTCCGGCCGCCAGCCGGTAGCAGCGGCAAACTTGGCGGGAGTGATTTCCCTTTCCCTGGTATTTTCAGCTACGGGTGAATTCCAGATCGGCGGAGGTAGTCCGAAAGCCTTGGCCGCCGCCACATAGAGTTCTTCCCGACGGATGGGGTGGCCGTCGGCCAGATTGAAGACGCCGCACAGGCGCTTTTCCAGGGCTAACGCCAACGCGCGCGCGGCATCCTCACGGTGCAACAGGTTGACGAGATCGCCCGGATGGCCTTGCAACGGCACCCCCTTTTGCAGGGACGCGCGCGCGGGAGGGCGGTCGGCACTGTAGAGTCCCGCGAGGCGCAGGATACACCCTGCGACACCAAGCCTTTCCATGCCGCTCTTGAAAATGTTCTCAGCCTCCAGCAGCAGGCGCGCGTGCTCCCCCCGCGGGGCCAGCCGCGCGCTTTCATCCACTTTCCCCTCCAGGTCTTCGTACACCGATGTCGAAGACGTGTAAACGGCGTGCCGCAAATCAGGAAAATCCCGCGTCATGAGGCGCTCCATGCCCTCGACATAAACGCGCCGGTAGTCTTGGGGATCACGCGATCCCGGAGCCCAGCAAACAACCATGGCTTCCGGACTGAAAACCTGAAGCTCGCGTTCCAAATCTTCGAAATCCGGGACGGAAACGAGGCGCGGTCCCGGGGAAATGGCGGGCTGAGGATGTGAAAAAAAACTATAGCGTGCCAGCGCCAGCACATCGTGACCGGCGCCCGCGAGCCATTCCGCCAGGGGCCGGCCCAAATGACCGGCGCCCACAACAGCGATTTTCAACCTTTCCCCGTCAGGGAAGGTTCACTTGTCGTCAACGACCTTGAAGTCGGCGTCAACGATTTTTTCTTCCTTGCCGTCGCCTTTTTCCTCTCCAGCCCCGGGAGCGGCACCGGCATGGCCGTTGCCGCCGTGGCTTTGCTCGGCCTGCTTGTACATCTCCTCGCCGAGTTTCTGGGAGGTCTGCATCAGCTCCTGGATGGCCTGATCGATGGCCTCCTTGTCCTCGCCGGCGCGCACCTTTTCCAGCTTCTTGATGGACTCCTCGATCTTGCCGCGATCCTCCGCGGAGATCTTGCTCCCGTACTCCTTGAGGCTCTTGTTGGTGGCATAGACGAGCTGCTCGGCCTTGTTGCGGGCCTCGACCATGGCGGCCTTGGCTTCGTCGGCGGCGCGGTTGGTTTCCGCCTCCCTGACCATGCGCTGGATCTCCTGCTCGGTGAGTCCGCTGCTGGACTTGATGACGATGTTCTGCTGCTTGCCCGTGCCCTTGTCGCGCGCCGTGACGTTGAGGATGCCATTGGCATCAATGTCAAAGGTGACTTCGATCTGGGGCACGCCGCGCGGCGCCGGAGGGATATCGGTGAGCTGGAAGCGACCCAGCGAGCGATTGTCCCCGGCCATGCGGCGTTCGCCTTGCAGGACGTGGATCTCCACGCTCGACTGGCTGTCGCTGGCCGTCGAAAATATCTCCGACTTTTTCACGGGGATGGTGGTGTTCTTCTCGATCATCGGCGTCATCACTCCGCCCATGGTTTCCACGCCCAGCGTGAGCGGGGTCACATCGAGCAGGACCACGTCCCGCACCTCGCCCGCCAGCACGCCGCCCTGGATGGCGGCGCCGATGGCCACCGCCTCATCGGGATTGACGCTGCGGTCCGGCTCGCGGCCAAAGATGGCCTTGCAGGCCTCGATGACGGCCGGCGTGCGCGTGGATCCACCCACCAGCACGACCTCGTCCACCTCGCTGGGCTTGAGCTTGGCGTCCTTGAGGCAGGTCTCGCAGGGCCCGCGCGTGCGCTCCACCAGGTGGGCGGTCATCTGGTCGAACTTGCTGCGCGAGAGTTCCACCACCAGGTGTTTGGGGCCGCTGGCGTCCGCCGTGATGAAGGGCAGGTTGATGCTGGAACTGAGCTTGCCGGAAAGCTCTATCTTGGCCTTCTCCGCCGCCTCCTTGAGGCGCTGCAACGCCATGGGATCCTTGCGCAAGTCAATCCCGTTCTGCTTCTTGAACTCATCGCTCAACCACGTGATGATCACCTCGTCGAAATCGTCGCCGCCGAGGTGCGTGTCGCCGTTGGTGGCCAGCACCTCGAAAACGCCGTCGCCCACCTCCAGGATGGAGATGTCGAAGGTGCCGCCGCCGAGGTCGTAAACGGCTATTTTCTTGGAGCTTTTCTTGTCCAGGCCGTAAGCCAGGGCCGCCGCCGTGGGCTCGTTGATGATGCGCTTGACCTCGAGGCCGGCGATGCGCCCGGCGTCCTTGGTGGCCTGGCGCTGGGCGTCATTGAAGTACGCAGGAACCGTGATGACCGCTTCCGTCACCGGCTCGCCGAGGTAGTCCTCGGCGTATTTCTTGATGTACTGCAAGATCATGGCGCTGATCTCCGGCGGCGTGTAGCTGCGGCTGTTCGCCTGGATCTTGACCGGCTCGTCGCCCGCACCCACCACCTTGTAGGGAACCATCTTCTCTTCACCCATCACCTCTTTGTGGCGGCGACCCATGAAGCGCTTGATGGAAAAAATTGTGTTGAGGGGATTGGTGATGGCCTGGCGCCGCGCCGCGCTGCTGACCAGGATCTCGCTGCCGGCGAACGCGACCACCGAGGGCGTGGTGCGCCCGCCCTCCGGATTGGGGATCACCTTGGGCTGGCCCGCCTCCATGACCGCCACACAGCTATTGGTGGTCCCGAGATCGATGCCAATGATCTTGCCCATCGTTCATCCCCTCCTTTCGGGATTTTCACGAAGATGCAAGCAAGGTTTGTGCTGATTACTCGACCCCCTGTTGCGCCGAACTCCCCAGGGCGGTTTTTTCAAGATCCAGTGTCAGCTTGACACGAACCTCGGCCAATTTGTCCCTGTTTTTGAGGGCCATGCATCCCTGGTTTGACGATACCCTTCCCCTGGTAGATTGCCCGGCTTCCCTGGATGCACGGATGATGAGCAAAGAACTGCAGACGACCCGGAATATCGGCATTTCCGCCCATATTGATTCGGGCAAGACCACCACCACCGAGCGCATCCTCTTTTATACGGGGAAGATCCACAAGATCGAAGAGGTCAAGGGCGGCGGAGACGGCGCGACCATGGATTTCATGGAACTCGAGCGCGAAAAGGGCATCACCATCACCAGCGCCGCCACGACCTGCATGTGGAAGGATTATAAAATCAACATCATTGATACCCCCGGACACGTGGACTTCACCATCGAGGTGGAACGCGCCCTGCGCGTGCTGGATGGCGCCATCATGTTGTTCTGCGGCGTCGCGGGCGTGCAGTCCCAGTCCCTCACGGTGGATCGCCAGATGAAGCGCTATCGCGTGCCGCGCATCGCCTTCATCAACAAACTCGACCGCACCGGAGCCAACCCTGATCGGGCGGTGATCGCCATGCGCGAGAAGCTCAAGCTCAACGCCGTGCCGCTGCAACTCTACATGGGGCTCGAAGACCAGTTCGAGGGCCTCATTGACCTCATCACCATGAAGGCCTTCTATTTCGACGGGGATAACGGCGAAAACGTGCGCGAGGAGCCTATTCCGGCGGCGCTCGCTGAAAAGGCCGGGCAGGCCCGCCACCACATGCTCGACGCCCTGAGCATGTTCAACGATCAGCTCATGGAGCTGATGCTGGAGGGGCATGAAATCCCCACCGACCTCATCAAGAGCACCATCCGGGCCTCCACCCTGAAGCGCGAGTTCATCCCCGTCATGATGGGCTCGGCCTACAAGAACAAGGGCGTGCAGTTGCTGCTGGACGCCGTCTGCGACTTCCTGCCCTCCCCCGTTGACTGCGAGCGTCCCCTGGGCTATGACATCAAGACCAACGAGCGCATCGAGCTGGCCCCGGACCCCGACAAGCCGCTGGTGGCCCTGGCCTTCAAGCTCACCGAGGAGCAGTTCGGCCAGCTCACCTACACGCGCGTTTACCAGGGCACCCTGCGGCGCGGCAATACCATCTACAACGCCAAAACGGGCCGCAAGTTCCGGGTGGGGCGTCTGGTGCGCATGCACGCCAACGACCGCGTGGACGAGCAGTTCGCCGGCTCCGGCGACATCGTTTCCATGGTGGGCGTTGACTGCTCCAGCGGCGACACCTTTTGCGATGATAATTTCCAGGTCTCCATGGAGTCCATGTTCATCCCCGCCTCCGTGGTGGACATGAGCATCAAGGCCGACCGCAACGAGGATTCCGACAAGCTCTCCAAGGCCTTGAACCGCTTCCGCAAGGAGGACCCCACCTTCCGCGTGCACCTCGACCCCGAGTCCAACGAGACCATCATCAGCGGCATGGGCGAGCTGCACCTCGAAATCTATTCCGAGCGCATTCGCCGCGAGTACAAGTGCCCCGTGACCCTCGGGCGGCCCAAGGTGGCCTACCGCGAGACCATCACCAAGGCCGTCGAGTACGACTACAAGCACAAGAAGCAGACCGGCGGCTCAGGGCAATACGCCCACGTGGTCGGGCGCTTCGAGCCCATCCCCGTTGACGAGAAGCTCGATTTCGAGTTCGTCAACAAGCTCAAGGGCATGAACATCCCGCGCGAGTTCGTGCCCGCCGTGGAGGACGGCTTCCGGGAATCCATGCAGAAGGGGCCGCTCGCCGACTATCCGGTGCTGCGTTTCCGCGCCATCCTTGAGGACGGCAGCTCCCACGACGTGGACTCCTCGGAACTGGCCTTCAAGGTGTGCGCGCGCGCGGCTTTCCGGGAATACTACAAGGCCGCGAGCCCCATCATCCTGGAGCCCATCATGACGGTGGAATGCGAGGCTCCGCTCGAATACCAGGGCACGGTCACCGGCGACCTTTCGAGCCGCCGCGGCGTCCTCACCGGCACCGACATGCAGGGCGACCTCGCCGTGATCCGCGCCGAGGTGCCCCTCGGCGAGATGTTCGGCTACGCCAACGATATCCGCTCCAAAACCCAGGGCAAGTGCACCTTCAGCATGGAGTTCTGCGCCTACCGCCAGGTGCCGGGGAACGTCCAAAAAGAAATCGTGGCCGCGGCGGAAAAAGAGCGGATCGCGAGACACAAGAAATAGGCCGCCCGCGTGGTCCGGGGCGTCAGAGGAGCCATCACCGTCACCCACGACGTCCCCGAGGAGCTCCTGGAGGCCACCCGGGAATTGCTCGACGAGATGGTGAGCCGCAACGGCATCGAGGTGGATGACATCGCCAGCGTGCTGTTCTCGCTCTCGCCGGACCTCAAATCCGCTTTCCCCGCCGCCGCCGCGCGGCGCATGGAGACCTGGAAGCACGTGCCGCTTTTCTGCACCCAGGAACTCGCCGTGGACGGCGGCCTGGCGCGCTGCATCCGCGCGCTGATCCACTGGAATACCGACAAGGCCCCGGCGCGCGTCCGCCACGTGTACCTGCGCGAAGCGAAGCGCTTGCGCCCGGACCTCGCCGAATCCGGCGGGTTGTGAGGCAACGCGCTCACCGGTCGAGTGCTCGGCTTTAGCCGACGACCGCTGTGATACCGGCGGGCGCCATAATCGTTCAATCCACGGAAAATATTTTCATTTTGCGGCACCAGCATTCAGGTCCGTTCGTGCTGAGCCTGTCGAAGCATGAGCGGACCGCGACACCGCCGCCGTCCATCCTTCGACAGGCTCAGGACGAACGGCTGGAAGTTCTGCGTCATGGCTGAATTCATAGCGGGCGCCTTCGAGTTCCGGGCCCTCACCTACCCTAACCTCCCCGGCGTTTACCGCATGGTTTCGGCCAGCGGCAAGGCGCTGTACATCGGCAAGGCGCGCGATCTGCGCAAGCGCCTCTCCCAGTACTTCCAGGCGCATCACGACGGGCGCTTCCAGCTCGACCTGCTGCTGCCGCAAGTGGCGGGCGTCGAGGTCATCGTTACGGAGAGCGAGCGCGACGCCCTGGTGCTGGAGAACCAGCTCATCAAGCGCGAGAAGCCCAAGTTCAATATCCGCCTCAAGGACGACAAGACCTACCCCTACATCCGCCTCTCCAAGGACGAATTCCCGCGCATCGAGGTGAGCCGCGAGCGCGATGAGCGCAACTACGACAGCTTTGGCCCCTTCACCCTGGTGGCCGCGGCCAACCGCCTGGTGGAGCTCATCGCCACCTGGTACGGGCTGCGCCGCTGCCCAGGCCTGCCCCTGAAACGGCTGTCGCGGCCCTGCCTCTACGCGCAGATCGGGCAGTGCGGCGCCCCGTGCGTCGGGCGCGTTGCCGCCGGCGACTACGCCGCCGCCGTGGAGCAGGCGCGCGTGCTGCTCAAGGGCGGCACCAAGAAAGCGGCGGACGAAGCGCGGGCGCTCATGGCACGGGCTTCCGGCGAGCTCAACTTCGAGAAGGCGGCCTACTGGCGCGACATGGCGCACGCGCTGGCCGGCTTCGAGCGCCGCGGGATCAAGGACCGCCCCGCCGGCGAGAACCTCGACGCCGTGGCCTGCAGCCACCGGCGCGGCTGGTTCATGATCGCCGTGGCTCAGGTGCGCGGGGGCCTGCTCTGCGGCAGCGAGGTGCTTCAGGAGCGCGCCATGGCGGAATGGCCGGCGGTGCTGGCGAGTTTCCTCATGGAATACTACTCGCACCGGGAGATTCCCCCGCTCGTGGCCGTGGACGAAGCCGGCGAAGGTCTGGAAGATGTGGAAAAGGTCTTGAGCGACCGGGCGGGACACGCGGTGCGCGTCCACCCCCTCCCCCGCGGCGGCAGCGGCCAATGGCTGGTGCTGGCGCGCCAGAACGCGCGCGCGGAACTGAGCTGCCGCGAGGCGACCGGCGAGCTCGGGGAATCCGGCGAATACCTGGAGCGCATCCGCCAGGAACTCGGACTCCCGGCTCCGCCGCGGCGCGCCATCGCCCTGGATGCCTCCATCTTTGGCCGCGAAGAACCCGTCGGCGGCGTGGTCGTCTTCGAAGCTGGCCGGCCCGCCAAGGCTGGCTACCGCCACTTCCGCGTGCGCGCGGGCGCAGGCGATCCCGATTTCATCGGGGAGGTGCTGGAGCGTTACCTGAAACGCTTCGCCAAAGATGCGCTCCCTGACGCCATCCTGATTGACGGCGGCCTGCTCCAGCTCGATGCCGCGGCCCGCGCCCTGGAGCGGGCGGGGCACGAGCCCGACCAGCGCCTGCTGGCCTTTGCCAAAGGCGTGGAACGGCGCAGCGGCGCTGAACGCCTGCACATCTACGGGGTTGCCGGCGTCAAAACCCGCGCGGAACTTCCGGTTTCCATGCGTTTCCTGAGCGAGATGCGCGACGAGGCGCACCGCTTCGCGCGCCGCCTTGGCGCCCGGCGCATGGCGAATTCCCGGCTCGGAGCCTCGTTCTCACGGCTTCCCGGGATTGGTCCGAAATCGGCCCGGGTGCTGCGCGAGCGCTTCGCCAACCTCGACGAGCTTTTCAAGGCCGCCCCCGAAGTCATCGAGGCGCTCCAGGGACTCGGCAAATCCCAGAAAGCCCTGCTGCGCCGGTTGATCCTTGACCAGCGCGAAAGCAGCGCCTAGCTCGGAAGCGCGCGTTCAGCCGATCCGCAATGCAAAGGCAGAATTTTGATTCATCCGAAGAATGCGTACTTTTGGCAGGGCTCCCTTCCAGTTTATTCTCGGCTCTCCGCGTCCCAAACTCGGGATCATCCACAGATTACACAGATTTGCACTGATTAAAAAGCACAGCCCTGATTGTTTATTATCCGTGTTAATCTGTGCAATCTGTGGAAAATCCCCCTGGCAGTTCCATTGGGTTTCGGTCTTGATCGAGCAGGCATCAGTGTGAAAATTCTAGAAAAAAACGCATTTTGGATGAAATTTCTTTTTCCAGATCCTAAAAATTTTGGCATTTAAAAAACCGGGGTGGCCGAGCCTTTAAATAACAGAAAACCGCAGCCCTGGCGGATCCTGGAGCAGCGCGCCCCGGCCTTGGCGGCGCTGGTCCTGGCCGCCACCGGGCTCGGCTTGTCCCGCTTTGGTGGCGCCGGAGCCCTTGCCGCTCTGCTTCTCGCCGCGGCGTGCTGGTTCCTGCCCCGGGGCCGCTGGTTGATTTTTGCCTTGGCGCTCGGGTTCCTGAGCGGGGCATTGGACCAGAGGAACCGGCGCTTCTGGGAGGGCTATTTCGCGCTCGCCGGATTCGCGGAGATCACCGCCGCCTGGGACGAGGACGTTTACCTCCCGCGCGCCGCGAGCCCGGGAGAGACCGCCGGCTGGGTCTGGATACGGCCCCTGGATTCCGGAGGAACGCCCGCCGCCTATCGCTGGCGCGTCTGGATGAGGGTGTCCGACACGCCGTCGCTGCCCCTGCGATCCGCCGTCGTCGGATCGCAACTCACCGCTCTCGTGGCCACGAAAGGCACGGGACCGCCGCGTTTCCTGGAATGCGGCCCGCCCCGCAAGCTCGAACCGGCCTCGGGTTTCTGGAGCTGGCGCGCGGCTTGGATTGCGCGCCTGGAGCAGACGCTCACAAAGGCCGGCCATCCCGAAGGCGCCGGATTGCTGCGCGCCCTGCTCACCGGCAACCGCCGCGGCATTTCCGAGGCCATCTACCGGGACTTCGCCCGCCTCAACCTGCTGCACCTTCTGGCCCTGAGCGGGCTCAACGTGGGCCTGCTCTATCTCGCCGCCAGCCGCGGCCTGCGGCTCTGCGGGGTTGGCGCGCGCGCGGCGGGCGCCTGCTCCGTCGTCATGGTCCTAGGATACGGCTTCCTGGGGGGATGGGCTTACTCCTTGAAGCGCGCGGCGGGAATGTGCATCCTGGCCGCCGCCGCGGGCTGGTGGGGCCGGCGCGCGAGCCCCGTGCGCTGGAACCTGCTCGCTTTTTTTGCGCTGGCTGAAATCCTTTTGGACCCCGGTGCCGCGCTGTCGGTCTCCTTCCAATTGAGCTATCTCGGCGTGGCTGGGCTCTTCTGGGCCAGCGTTTTTCTGCCTCAACCTCCACCGGGTAAGACAAAACCGCGCCTCTGGAAACGCTGGCTGCGCGGGCTGGGCGAGACCTACCTCACCGGCTGGGGCGCCATGCTGTTCACCTGGCCGGTGGTGGCCGCGACCTTCGGCGTCGTTCCCAATTGGGGCTCCTGGTTGCTCTCGGCGCCCATCGTCCTGCTCTTCCCCCCGGTGCTCGTCATCGCGCTTTTGGGCAGCGCCCTGCTGCTGGCTGGTTTGCCGGTGCCCGGGATGCTGTGGTGGTTCCTCGAAGGCAGCGAAAGCGCCATCCGCCTTATCTCCTCCGGTCAGGCCTGGGTGAGCCCCATCACGGCGCCCTTCCATCCCGCCTGGCTGCTGCCCTGGTACGCCGGACTGCTGGGGCTATGGCTGTGGCGGAGCGTCAATGGGACGGAAACCGCAACTTGAACTTCCCCCAACCTCGACCCTCCTCTTGAAAAGTCAACCGCCGACCCGCACCTTACCCCGCGATCATTATAAGGGAGAACTCGGACCGTTGAGCCGTTATTTTTTGGTGTCAACCCGGCTAAGGTGACTCCGTCCGTAACGGCGTCGCAGATCGTTAAAATCGCGAGTTGCGCCGTTTGCCCGGGCAGGGTCGAATAGATACTGCCCGGCCGGCTCAGCCCACCGTGAAATCCTCGCGCCGATTCGCCCTCCTCTTCGTCCTGGCCGCAGCCTTGCTGGTGGGGCGCAGCCCGCTCGAAGCCACGCACTACCGCGGTTCCAGCATTGCTTACTCGCTGGCCGGCAATGGGGAACTGACCGTCACGGTCTTTGCCGTGTGGCGCAGCACCTTTATTGATACCGTGCAGGTGGATCTTTTTGCCGACAGCGACGCCAATCGCAGTACCTCGCTGTTCACCATGACGCAGATCTCCGTCCAGACGACGGAGAACGGCTTCGAGTACCCCGGCGGCGAGGGCTTTACCGTGCGCAAGCACGTCTTCAGGAACAACCTCGGCACCTTGGGCTTTGCGGCGGGCTTTTACGCAGCGCGCTGGGAGGCCGGCAACCGCGTGAACGGCATCGTCAACGTGGGACCCACGCGCTGGGCCGTGGAGGCGCGCGTGGACTACCGCACGCCGGGAACGGCCAATTCCTCGCCGCAGATGGTGCCCGCCACCATTGACATGATCGCGCGCGGGCTCGACTGGAGCCAGAACCTGTTCGCCTCGGACCCCGACGGCACGCCGCTCAGCTACCAGCTCATGACCGGCGGCGGCAATCCCACCTGGGCGCCGAACTCCAACATCCCCGGCCTCACCCTGAACTCCTTCGGCCAGCTTTTCATGACCGCCGCCGACACCGCGGCGCTGCTGAACGAGCGGCGCTACGCCTACAAGGCGCGCGTCACCGACGGCTCGGGGTCCTACGCCGAGCGCGACGTGCTGGTGGTGGCGCGCGACCCGGAGGCGGGCAGCGTGCCCCCGGTGCTGGGCAACATCGGCAATAAGTTCGTGAGCGCGGGCGGCAACCTCTCGTTCCTGGTGAGCGCCTCCGACAACAACCTCACCGACAGCCTCACCCTGCGCATCACCACCACCCCGCCCGGCGTGCTGTTCCCCACGGCCACAGGCAACGGCACCCTGAGTTCCCTGTTCACCTGGAACAACGCCACCCCGCCGGGGATCTACAATGCCGGCATCGAGGTCTTCGACGGCAACTCCTCCATCAAGACGGTGCTACTGGATAATGAAATCTTCACCATCACGATCATCGGCAGCAACAGCTTCCCGATCCTCGATCCCATCGGCAACCAATTCGTGGCTCCCGGCAACACCCTGAGCTTCGTGCTCACGGGCTCGGACGCGGAGACCGCCAGCGGCAACCTCGCCTTCAGCGCCTTTTTCCTGCCGCCCGGCGCCGCTTTCAACACGGCGACGCGCACCTTCACCTGGACGCCCACGGCGGGGCAAGTCGGCGTCTGGAGCGGCATCACCTTCCGCGTCACCGATGCCGATCCGATCACGCCGCTCTACGCCGAGGAGGTCATCGCCATCTCCGTGGGCGCCAATAAATCTCCCAACTTCGATCCCGTTGCCAATCAGACCATCGATATCACCCAGACGCTCAACATGGTTTTCCAGTCCACCGATCCCGACGGGGACAGCGTGACGCTGGCGCTGCTCTCGCAGCCGGGCGGCGCCATTTTTACCAGCACGCCGGGAACCACGGCATCGGCCTCATTGAGCTGGATCGCGCCCAGCACCGGCACCTTTTCCTTCAAGATTTCGGCCACCGACAACGGCAGCCCCCAGCTTTCGCAGAGCCGCACTTTCCAGGTCCAGGTGGTGCAGAACCGCGCTCCCACGGTCCCCACCAGCCTCTCACCCACCGGC
>JAHFOS010000056.1 GCA_023261545.1 bacterium | reverse complement strand
CGATATCGAGGGTTCCGGCTGCATCCGCCATATTTTCTTCACCATGCCGCCGGCCTTCCTGCGCACCAGCGTGCTGCGTTTCTGGTGGGACGACGAGGAGCACCCGAGCGTTGAGTGCCCGGCCAGCGAATTCTTCGGGGTCGGGCACCATTACACCTCGCTGCCTTTTTCGTCGCCGGTCTTTTATGTGGCCGAGCGCTACGGCTTCAATTGCTACGCCCCCATGCCCTTCTCGCGGCGCGCGCGCATCGAACTCAGCAACGAGTCGGACAAGACCGCTGCCGGCATTTTTTGCTATGCCAGCTTTGACAGCTACGCCGCGGATCACGGCATTCCCTGGCGTTTTCACGCAGTCTGGCGCCGCGAAATGCCGGCGCTGCGGCGCGGGGCGCCTTTCGTGCTGCTGGAGGCGAAGGGTTCGGGCCGGCTCATCGGCGTGATCTATCACCTTTGCCGCCGCGACCCGGACGACCGCTGGACCCACGGCGGAGCGGATCAGTTTTTCATTGACGGCGATACGCCTGAGCCCGGCTACATCTACGGCGTGGGGGGGGAGGATTTTGCCCACCAGGCCTGGGGGCTGTATCCCTCTGAGGGCCCGTACTCAGGCGCGCACCTCGTCCATCCGCGCCCGGATATCAAGCCCGCCGAGGGGCCGGTGCCTTTCGAGCCCCAC
This sequence comes from bacterium, assembly GCA_023261545.1. Lineage (GTDB taxonomy): Bacteria > Planctomycetota > JADGBV01 > JADGBV01 > JADGBV01 > JAHFOS01. Next base: position 25,914 of record JAHFOS010000056.1, on the reverse strand, counting down.
GGTTTCGAACAGCACGATGGCGGGCGCTACTCTTTATACCGGTTCTTCATTCCTGATCCCATCGTTTTCAAGAGTTCGCTGCGCTTCGAATTCGGCAGCAACGCCAACGAGATCAGCGCCACCACCTACTGGTATCAAGGCGAGCCGCACGCCGCGTTCTGCGGCATCCCCGCGCCAAAGCAGCGTTATCTTGGTACCCGGCTCGCGCGCGAGGAATGCCTGCGGCCTCTGGAACTCGGCCTGGATATCCCCGTCGCAGTTCTGGGGCCCGCGCTTTTTACAAAGAAACCGCCTTTTGACCCCACGCGCGGGGTGGATCTCGCCGCGCGCCTTGCCACGGACGTCCGACAGCCCTACGGCGACGTGGTGCGCCCTCCGTATAATATCACCTGGCGGCGCTCCGTGGTGCGCGCGGGCTTCCTGGACCTCGCCGCTATTCACCGGCCCAAGTGCCGGTTGGCTGAACGCGGCCTATGGAACTACCGAAATTTGCCGGTACCTATTATGAGCTTTCAGCTCGTGCGTTTCAGCGTGAAAAAGGCGAGCCGTCTCATCCTGCGCTTCGGCATCGAAGATCGCGTTTTCGTGTGGCTCAACGGCTCCGACCTGGGAACTCTGGAGGTGGCCGACCCGTGCCCTTGGGAGTGCCGCGACCTGCCGCTCGACCTCAAGGCTGGCCGCCACGACCTCATCTTCGCGGCGACCCAGGAGCGGCTGTGCCGCTGGTCCGCCTGGAACCTGTATTTCGCCTTCCTCGACGCTCGCGGGCAACTCGCCAAGGGCCTCGAGTTCGCCGACTTCGCCGAGCTCGACGCCACGCCCGAGCTATGGCGCGAACCCTGGCCTCCTGAAGCGCCCATCCAGAGCGATCACCCGCGCGATCCCCTGCACATGCGCTGAGGACGGAAGCGCGCGCCGATCAGCGCGCGGCCTTTTGATCCTGGGGGTCCAGCGAATCGCGCACATGGCCCTCCATGATGTCATGGGCGCGGCGCGGGTCGCCGGCGACGAGGGCGTCCACGATGCGCAGGTGCCAGTCCGGAGGCAGGCGTTTCGTTTTACTTCCGGCGCGCTGGGTGGCTTTCTGGACCAGGTTGAACAGATGGCAGCGCTTCAGCGCCGCGACCAGGGAATCGCAGCCGGTGTAAACCACCAGGTTCAGGTGGAACTGGTAATGCACCTCCCACAACTTGGGATCTTCGCGCGCGGACATATATTTCTGGTCAATCTCGGCGGCCAGGGTCCTGAGCGTATTTTCCTGGACGGCATCGAGACGCCCGGCCAGCATGCGCACCGCCTGGCACTCCACGGCCTCGCGCAGGCAGGTGAAGTCGCGCACCTGGCGGTCGTCCAGGCGCAGCACCCTGGAGCCCCAGCGCGGCTGCGATTCCACCAGGCCGTCGTTCTCCAGGCGGTGCAGCGCCTCGATGACGGGGATGACGCTGACCTTCGTCTCAGCCGCCATGCCGCGGCGCGAAAGCTTCTGGCCGGGCTTGAACTCACCGCTCAATATCTTTTCGCGGATGACGTGGTAGGCATGATCCGCGGCGGTCTGGAACATGGCGTCGGGGTTATCGGCGGTGGCGGGCATGCGGGGCTGTTGCGACGGGAAACAGCTTGGATTCTATCTGTTATAACTGCAAGTAAATCCGGGGTTTCACAGCAAGGCGAAGCATGGAATTAACCTGAAAACGGCAGTTGAAAGTTAAGTCGTTACATCGCAAGGGATACTCCCCGCTTCGCGAAAGGACAGTCCCCTGCTTTTCAGTCGGTTAGTTTTCAACTGCCATTTTTAGGATTAATCCATGCTCAGGGCCCCAGATCTCCATAGTTTGACGCTCCATAGAACGAGGATCAGGTACAGCACGGACAGCAATACAATGAAATTGAGCCAACTATTCAACAGGTAGGCTCTGAGGGAGATCCCCTCCCTGGCCTCTCGTCCTATGGTCCAGTCGAGTGCCATTCTGACCGCTGGGAGGATGATGGGGATTTTCTCCCAGTTGGTCCGCCGCAACTCCTTGAACGTCAAATTCCCTTCGCGGATGACTGGAGCCTGGATCTGGAAATACGGCAAATTATCGCCGATTTCAGCAAATGTCGCCAGTGACCCGTCCGGGTTTCTAAAACTAAGGTTGCACGATGGATCGAACACCACCCACCTTCCGTCAATCAAGACTTCCATCACGATATGCCCTCCATAGACGTCCCCCACCTTCATCTGAACGAGGCGGATCTCCAGGCCCGCCGTCAGCAGCGCGCGCCCAAGGACATGGCAAGCATCACCGCAGGCACCGCCAAAGATCAACACCGTTCTCGACGTATTGAATATTCGTATCGGGCCCAGAGATACGCTATCCTTCCCCCCAAAAAATGCCGTTCTAGGCTTCAGTAGAGCATGGGCCGCATTCATGATAGCCAAGGCCTTGTGCTCTTGGGTCATTTCGGGGCTCGTCGCGTGCTCGACGATTTCCCTGTAGATGCAGTTGGAATACATAAGATCCATGATGGAAAACAGCAGAGCCGCAATCAAAATGCCGTGAAAAAACCCCAGCAAAACAGGTTTCGCATTAAAGTTCCGCAAGCTAGGTATCCTCTGTCAACGCCAGGCTGAGGGTGGACCCGTCAAGCGGGATAAACCGCGAAGTCGCGGTAGGCCGCCTGCATCCACTGCATCTGCCGCAGCCCGATGCGACCCGGGCCGAAGACCGGCCCGTAGCGCAGGGGATCGTCCGTGGCGTCAATAATGATGAGGTCGTCCACCGTGAGGAGGATGCGGGCGCCTTGCTTGAGCAGCCGGACCTTGTGCCTCTGCCGCGAGCCTGGAGCTATTCCCGGGGGACCGTTGCCGACAAGATAGAAACCGTGGTTCTTTCGCAGGTTGCAGGCATTGCGGCCCGGCTCATTGGGGGTGTTGCTATAGTAGGAGACGTGGTAGGCGTCAACCTCGCCCTTGATGTACTGCTGGAAATCTCCGTTGCGGGCAGGCAGGGCGGGGTCGAAGAGATCCCGACTGCGGCGACCCGTGGCGCAAAAAAAGGCGATGCACAGCCCGTGCTCTGAGAGCGGGCGCACCGTCCACTCCGCCAGAAAGTCGGCGGGAAAAACCTGGGGACACCAGTAAACCAGGTGGCCGTCCGGCCCTTGGGGCCGGCTCGAAGCCACCACCATCTCGCCGTTGGCGAAATGAATTTTTCCCGGCCCCTCCAGGATCCATCCCGCGTCGGTCCCGGGTTGACCCAGGTTCGAGGTGTAAAGCGGTTGGGCTCCGCTTCGGGGTCGGATTTCCATGCGTCCCTGAACGCCGCCGCCGAAAAGCCCGGCTTGCCTGCCCCGGCAATCCGCGGGCACGCGGCTCAGGGCTTGGCGCTCATCCAGACAGCGCGCCTCGGAGGCGAGCGCGTTGATGCGCATCGCCCCATCAGCGGCGCTGGCTTTACCATGCACCCCCATCGCCCAGGGCGTCCCCAGCGTGCCCGCCACCCGCAGGGGATGGCCGTTCACGTAGGCGTCAAAAATACCGGCTGCGGCGTCCCAGGTGTATTGCAGGAAGTAGCGCCCCGGGGGAAGCTCCCGGATCCTGGCGATCATGCGATCCGCCTTGAGCCCCTTTTCCCAGACCCAACCCAACTGGCATTCGGCGGGCTCTACAGCGAAATAGCAGCTCGCCACGCCGGGGATCTCCAGCCAGGGGATGCGCGTCACTTCGGCCTTGAGGCCATTGGCGTGCAGGGTTTCGGTCTCCACCATGAATTCCAGGTAGGCTCGCGAGGAGAGGGGTGATCCCAGGGTGAATTCGTTCAACATGGCCGCCGCGTTGGGAAGAGTATATTCGCGATGCGCAATCATTAAGTTTTTGATGGTGGGCCAGCCGGTCCAAAACACGGAAGATTATGTGAATCTGGAACTCAGGAACTCAGGAAAGGAAATTAAAAAAGAGTTTGAGCGCGGGTTTCGTATGAATACGGCAGCTTCCCCTGTATTTTCCTGAGTTCCAGATTCAAAATTTCTTTGCATTTTTGCATGTTGAACCGACTGGACTAATCAACTTGAGCGGTTACAAATATTACAAGCAAAAAGGTCTTGAAAAAACGGCTTTTTTAGTTATAACAGTAATATCATATGGGCAACGATCCGTGCGCTTTCGCAATCATTGTCTTTTCAGGTTATGGCTGGCTGTGGCGTGGGGGGTCGCTTTCCAGGCGCTTGCGCCCGTGAACGGCGCGGGCCAGCCTAAGCCGGTGCTGATCCTGCGCGGGGAAACCCTGGCGCTCAACACGCCGCTGTTCTGCCGCGCTCTGGAAGAAGGCGGTTTCTACGTCCAGCGCCCGCGCAAACAGGTGGAACTGGACAAGTTGGAGGAGTTTGCCTTGGTAGTCTTTGACGGCGAGTCCCCCAAGAGCCGCGGCCAGGACGCGGACGGGGCGAAAAAAATCTGGAGCTACGTCGAACACGGCGGCATCGTCTGGTTTTTCGCCAGCGCCAGACCGGTGCTGAACCGCGCGGCCAAGGGCGGAGAACTTCTGAAAGTGGAAGCCATCAAGGGAGATAAGAAGGGCTCCTCCGACGCGCCCGTGGCCCTTCCCCAACATCCCTGGCTCAAGGGGATCGCGATTTCCGACTTGCCGGCGGCGGCTCCCGGGGGGCTGCGCATCGAGGGCGGCGACAAGGTGTTGTCAGGGGCCGATGGCCGTGACCTGCTGTTGTGGCGCCCTATCAGCAAAGGGGGCCTGATTTATTTCTCTTACGATATTTTTCGCGCCGAGGAACACGAGCGGGACGATCTCCTGCGGCTTATCACCAACATCCTGACGGGCCTGCCGCTGCAAAGCCTGGAGGATCACTGGCGCTCTGAAATCCCCCGTGCCAGGCACGGCTCCACGGGGCCTGACGAGATTTACGTGGACGTGAAAAAAGGGCGGGACGGAGCCAAAGGCAGTCGCGATAGGCCCTTGCGCTCCATTCCCGAGGCCCTGGGCCGTCTCGGTCCTGGCGACACGCTCTGGGTGGGCGGCGGGGTCTATCCGCTCTGCGATTTCCTGCTATTGCAAGGCGAGCCGGATCACCCGGTGACTATCCGCGCCGTTCCTGGGGAGCCTGTCATTCTGGACGGCGGCTTGCCGGAATTTCGCGAGACAGCGAAGATGGCCTGGGAAAAAGTCGCGGACGGGCATCCCGACGAATGGCGGAGCGTAAAAAGTTATGAGGACACGGGTTGGCCCACCAAGGGCGATCACATGCACGGGCTCCTTCACGCGCCCGAGACGCGCCTGCTCTGCTATGAGGCGCTGGAAGATTTGCGTGCCGAGAATGAGTCCTTCGCCCGCATCCACGATACGCTGGATCCGCGGCCCGGTCCCGCTGACGACAAGGGCAAGGCGAGGGAATCAGAGTTCCGTTGGCCCTGGACCTACTATGGCCCAGGACTGTGGCGCGATGCGCTGTCGGGCCGCATCCATATCCGCCTCTCCCCCACCCATTGGGGCGTGCCTGGGGTGCGGGACTGGGACGGACCCACGGACCCCCGCCAACTCGCCATGTCCATCAGTTTCCCCAGCACCGGCGTCACGGTGGGGGCCTGCCGGCATGTGGTATTCCGCGATCTGACCCTGCGCGGGGGGGGCGACCTCCTGCTGCGCCTGCGCGGAAGCAACGAGCAGCTCACCTTCGACCACATTCGCTTCCTGGGCAGCGCCGTCAGCGCCCACATCGCCAACGCCAGTCACGTTCGCTTCCTGCACTGCGTCTTCGATGGCGGTTGCCCTTCCTGGACCTCCAGACATGAGGTCAAGGAGGGGCGTTACTACACCGACGGTGATGGCAAACGCGGCTACATGGGCTCCGTGAGCCCCACGCTGTCCAGGGTCATCAGGATCAATGATTCCGTGGAGGACCTGGAGATAGCCTACTGCGAGCTGCGCCGCGGTCACGACGCCGCCTATCTCTACGGGCACGGCACGCGCTTCCACCACAACCTGGTGGAGGATTTCCACGACGAGGCGCTGTTCCTGGGCGGTGCCGGCGATGACGTGCGTGTCTATCAGAACGTGATTCGCAACGTGCTCCAGGCCTTTTCCTTCGCGGAGTACCGCTCGGGCAAGGTGGGCGGAATGAAATACCTGTACCGCAACCTCGTGGACCTGCGCGTGCCCGTGCGCACGCATCGTTATCAGCCTCAAGACGGATCCCCCTTCGCCTGGGGCGCGGACTTCAAGATGAACCATCCCATCGACCCTTTCTTTTGCTACCAGAACACCTTTGTCGTGGCCCGCCCCAGGGGCGTCGCGAGCTTTATCTGGAGCAACACCGATAAGGAACCCCACCACCCGCGCGGATTCCTCAACAACATCCATGTCTCCCTGGACAGCATTTTTCCGTTTGCCGAGGTGCCACCGCCGGAATTCCCTGGGTCTGCCCGGGGAAATTGCTGGTGGCGCTATGGCTCAGCCACGCCCTTCACCGCCTTCTCCCACCGCGCTAAAAACGTGGACGGCCCCTATGGCGACCTAGAGGCCCTGTGGCGCAGCAAAACCGCCGCCGCCCATGGCCAGCGCACGGGCTACGGTTGGGAGGGAAACAGCCTTATTGCCGACCCCAGGTTTCAGCGCTTCAGCGGCGGATGCGACTTCCCCATGATGTTCCCCAACGACGATCTGCGGCTTGGCGTGGAGAGTCCGGCCCGGGGCGCGGGAGCGCCGCTGCCGGCGGATCTGGAGGACCCGCTGCGGCCGGAAGGCGCGGCCCGGCCCGATCTCGGATTCCTCCCCTATGGCAGCGAGCCGCTGCGGGTAGGCGTGGATGGCCGTCATGTCTTTCCAGATCTCGAAGCGCCTATAGCGATGGCGGGGCCGGATCAGAAGGTCATGGCCGCTCCAGGCCAAACCGAGGCCGTGCTGCGCCTGGACGCTTCGGCCTCGCGCGCGCAGCAGGGCCGCATCACCTCCTGGAGTTGGAGCGCCTCCGGTCGCGCCCTCGCCACCGGGGAAAAGGCCGAAGCGCGTCTTGGGCCTGGATGGCATTGGATCGTCCTCGAAGTTTTGGATGACAAGGGGCGTTCCGGGCGTGACGCGCTGCTGGTCCATGTCAGCGCCGCCGGGGATGCGGGAGAACTTCTCCAGGACGGCGGTTTTGAGGATACGGCCACCTTCGCGGCGGCAGGGGATGACGGGTCCATCCGCGGGGGCCAGGTCCTGGCCTGTGTCGGCTACGGCAGCTCGCGCGGCGTCCTGTTGGGTGGGAAGTCCACGGAGCGTTACCGCTGGGTGCGGCAGAAATTCCCCGTCACGCCCGGCACGCGCCTGAAAATCGCCTGCCGCGTGCGACCCGCGGGCGGCGGCGGAACCGTGGTGCTGCTGGCCCGGGCCCATCAAGGCGGCCAAAATAAGGAATTCGCGCTCGCTGAAATCCCTGGTGTGGCCGGCCAGGAAACTCGCCAAGATTACCGCATGGCGCAGGGGGAGTTGACCGTCCCAGACTGGGCCACGACTTTGGAACTCAGCCTGGAACTCACCGGGCCGGAGGGAGCGGAATTTCATGCCGATGATTTCAGCGCCCGGGCCATCCCGGCGGAGGCCGTGACGCCATGAGCAACAGGTGGTTTTGTGCCATAATTTTCATCTTCTGTGGCTGCGATGCCGCGCCGCTGCTCTCGATCTTGTCCCCAGCCGCACCGCCGGATCTCCATGTGACGTATGACGTCAATACCAAGACCCATCCCCCGCTGCGCCTTCCGCCCCCGGCCCCTCCGCGACCCATGGCCGAAGGGAACGCGCTTTTCGTGGACGCCAAAAACGGGGATGACGAAAATGATGGCAGCCTGGAAAGTCCGTGGCGTACCGTCCAGTACGCCTTGGATCAACTTCAGGCCGGCGCGACCCTTTACCTGCGGGGCGGCGTCCACTACACGCGCGCGTACCTGAGCGTCATGGGCCGCCCGGGTGCCCCCGTCACCATCGCCTCCTATCCGGGTGAGCAGGCCGTCCTGGACGGCTCTTTCCCCGAATTCACCACGGACCCAGGAACTGCCTGGGTGCCCGTCGCGGGCGGCAATGACGAATATTTCTCCGCCGAGCTCTACCGCAATCTGCGCGGCGTCCATGGGTGTTTCGCCGATTCCATGATCGGCCTGCAAACCTACTACCTCCACGAGGACCTCATGGGCCCACGCTACTGCGGTCCCGGGTTGTGGTACGACCCTCAGACGGGAAGGATCCATGCGCGCTTGGCGCCCTACACTTCGGCGAAGAAACCGGTCACCTACCCCTATCAGGCCTATGCTGGGACCAGCAATCCGTGTTTCGCGCCCATCATCCTCGCGTCCTCCCACGCGCTGCCGCTGCTCATGGATGGCGCCGCGCATATCGTGTTGCGCGACCTCACCATCCGCGGCGGGGGTTATGACACCGTGGAGATCCGCCATGGGCATGATATCACCTTTGAAAACGTCACCCTCTGGGCCGGCACCTACGGGCTCAAGGCCAGCAACACCGGCCCGCTGCGCCTGCTGCACTGCGGTTTTTACGGCAACCTCCCGCCTTGGAGCAGCCGCGATGAGACCTCGCTCATGGAGTACCCCTGGCAGCAGAAGGGGCGCAACCTCACCCGGCTCAACACCCATGCCTTGCTGGTGCCGGCCTCCGTCGAGGAGTATTCCGTCTATTTTTACCCCTACAACCACCAGTGGGAAATCGCCGGGTGCGAATTCGCGGATTCCCACGACGGCGTTTACCTCGGCAACGTGGACGGCCTGGACTTCCACCACAACCTCGTGGAGCATTTGCAGGACGATGGCGCCTACCTGAGCAGTTTTCGCGAAATCGTCAAGCCCCAGCATGGGCCCATGCTCATCCATGAAAACGTGTTCCGCGAGTGCATGATCACGCTGGCCTTTGGCGGTGACGCGCGCCTGGCTTCCGGGGTACAGGTGTATCGCAATTTGCTGGGGGGCAAAATCGGCATGGGCGACCACGGCAATCCGCCCTGGGAAGTCCTGCGCGTCTATCACAACACCGTTACGGGCAGCGTGCAGGCCTTGTTCGGCAAGACCCGAGAAAAACAAGGGGCGGATTGGAAGATCATCAACAATTTGCTGGTTCAGCCGGAGGATAAGCCCGGCAAAGGCACCGGGATCAGGCGCGATGCGGATGGCAACGTGCACGAGCTGCGCGAAAAGGCTCTGGAGGGGGAGGGGTGGCGATTGAGCGGGAACTCCTCGGCGCTGAAAGCCGGCGTCGCCCTGCCCGCGGACTGGCCAGATCCCCAGCGCGGCCAGAATCAGCCAGCGCCGGACGCCGGTGCGCTGCCTGCGGGCAGCGGCAATCTGGCCGTGGGGCGCTTCGGGCGTTACGGTTTTTGACCAGAGAGGCTGCTCGACTTGACATTTCTGTTATAACGATTATAATATACGATCATGAACAACAGAAAAACTATCTCGCGCTGGTTCAGGCTGATTGAAATTGGCGCTGTACTGGTCATCATGGTTTTCATGGGGGCCTTGCTGCTGGCGCTGTGCCTCTGGTGCGTTGATGAAACCGAGGCGCACCGTGTCTATTCCATCCAGGGGGGGCCGCCACGGACAACCCTCGATTCCGAACAGGAAGTGACCTTCTGACCATGGCGTGCCGCGTTCGCTATCTTTTCCCAGAACAACGGGATGGCAGCGCGGTGCCGCTAACTCTGGATCTGTCCTGCCCCCGCGGCAGGCGTCGTTCCAGCCTGCGGGCCGCCTACACCCTGGTGGAAATGATGGTGGTCGTGGCCGTGATCCTGGTGCTGCTTTCGCTCTTGATGCCCTCCTTGCGAAACGCTATCGAGTGCGCCAGGACCACTCAATGCCAGAACCATTTGCACCAGCTCTCCGTGTGCACGGTCCTCTACCATCAGGACAACTTCGACTACTACCCGCGGGTTTATACCCTGGGAAGCAATCCGCAGCCGTGGTACTGGTACCACCAGCTCCAGGCTTATCTGGATCCCGATCCGGCCAAGTTCCTCCCCAGTTCGCACCATCCAGACTTCGAGACTTTTCGCTGTCCTAGCAATCCCATGAAGTCCAAACGTCATTTCGCCGCCAACAAGGCTTTCTCCAACCCTGACAATGCCTACCGGGTCGCGGAAATCCTCTATCCGTCGCAGCGCCTATGGCTGGGGGAGAACAATGACGCCAACAGCGCCTATATTGACGGGCGCAGCATCGCCGACCATCACCTCGGTGCCAACTTTTTATTTCTGGACCAGCATCTGGAATTCATGCCTCTGGGGCATATTTTCTTCAACGGCGAGGTCAACCCTGGTGGCCTGATCCTCTTCACGGCGACACCGCCGAGCTGGTGATGCTTTCCATGCAGCCCGCCGACCTTCAGAATTTATCACATTTTTGAGGACCCTGCCCATGAAATCCCAGTTCAGCGTGCTTCCCGAGCAGAATGAGCTTGAGCGGTTCGAGCGCGATCTGCGCTTCCACCCCACGGTGAACCCGCGCCCGCGCGTCCTCTCGGCCCGGCAGATTGAGCGTTTCAACAGCGCGGGTTTCCTGAGCGGCATCCGCATCTTTGGCGATGGCGAGATTGCGGAGCTCAGGGACTATTTCGACCGCCTGCTGGCGAGCGTGATAGCCGCGGGGGGCGACAGCTACTCCATCAGCACGGCGCACGCCCGTTGCGGGCGCGTGTGGGACATCCTCACGGAGCGGCGCATCGTCGCTTGCGTCAAGGACCTGCTGGGCGAAAACCTGGTGGCCTGGGGTTCACATTTCTTTTGCAAAATGCCGCGCGACGGCAAGTCGGTGGCCTGGCACCAGGACGCGAGCTACTGGCCGCTCACGCCCTCCAAGGCCGTCACCGCCTGGCTAGCCATTGACGACGCCGACCGCGAGAACGCCTGCGTGCGCTTCATCGCCGGATCGCACCACCAAGGGCGCCTCACCTACCGCCCCAGCGACCCCGCCGAGCACAACGTGTTGAACCAGACCATCGAGGATCCGGAGCAATACGGGACCATCATTGACAGCGTGCTCAAGGCCGGGGAGATCTCCATCCACAGCGACCTCACGCTGCACGGATCGGAGGCAAACCTGTCCAACCGCCGACGCTGCGGGCTCACCCTGCGCTACTGCGCCACCGAGGTGCGCGCCCACCTGGATTGGAACCAGAAGGGCGTCATCGTGAGCGGCGCCGACGCTTCCGGACACTGGGCCAACCGCCCGCGTCCGGCCAACGATTGAAGGGCCAGCAAGCCCTTGTTCTTTAATCTAGTCGAAGAAATATCAGGAGGGAGCCATGATCTACCGCAAAATGGGGAAATCCGGGGTGAGGCTCAGTGCTATCGGGCTGGGCAGCTACCTCACCATCGGCTTCAAGCTGGACGAGCAGGCCTCGCGCGAAACCGTGCGGGCGGCCTACGGCGCGGGCGTCAACTTCTTCGACACCGCCAACGCCTACAACACGGGCGAAAGCGAGCGCGTGCTGGGAAAATGCCTGGCTGAATTCCCGCGCTCCTCTTACTTCCTGATCACCAAGGTCTTTTCGCCCATGGGCCCGGGGCCCAACGACCGGGGCCTCTCCAAGAAACACATCTTCGAGCAGTGCGAAGCCAGCCTGCGGCGCTTGGGGCTGGACTATGTGGACCTCTACATGTGCCACCGGCCCGATCCCGACACGGCGCTGGAGGAGACCGTGCGCGCCATGGAGGACCTCGCCCGCCAAGGCAAGATCCTCTATTGGGGCGTCAGCGAATGGCCCGCGGAACTGATGGTCCAGGCCAACGCCATCGCCCGGGACATCGGCGCGCGCAGCATCGCGGTCAACGAGCCGCGTTACAGCCTGCTCTACCGCTATCCGGAACTCAACGTCTTTCCCACCACCGCGCGCGAGGGCATCGGCAACGTCGTCTTTTCCGGACTGGCCCACGGCATGCTGACGGGTAAGTACAAGCCGGGCCAGGAGCCGCCTCGCGCCTCCCGCATGGACGGCGAAGACACCAATATGGTTTTGAAAGCCATGTATTGGAGCGAGGAGAACAAGCGCCGCGGCCAGGAACTCGTCCAGCTCGCCCGCGAGCTCGGCACCAGCGCCGCCACGCTGGCGCTCTCCTGGTGCCTGCGCCGCCCGGAGGTGACCAGCGCCATCATCGGCGCCACCAAGGTGGATCAGATCCTGGAGAACGTCAAGGCCGTAGAGCTGGTCATCCCCCAGGACGTCGGCAAGCGCCTGGACGAGATATTTCCGGCGCCAAAAATCCCGGGATCTTGAATCGCTATCTTTCGGGCGATCCTGCGCGAGCGCGAGACTTGCGCCGGTGGCCGGAACATCGCGCTTCAGCGTTGTTTGTAGATATGGAGGATCTCGTCGGCGCTCAGGGCGCGATTGTAGATGCGCACGTCGTCCAAAGCACCTAGGAAGAAATTGTTGTCCGGATTCGTGCCTTCGTTGCAACCGAGCACCAGCGGATTGGTCGTGGTGGCGATGGCTCCGGTGTTCGAGACGGGGGTGGCGTCGGAAGCGGCGTTGAAGTAGATCTTCAATTGGGCGCCGTCGTAAACGCCGGCCACGTGCACCCAGGAGCCCACGGTCAGATCAGTGCTGGAGTTGATGAGGGCCCTGGTGCCCGCGCCGCCCGTGGAAATGCTGAAGGTTATTTTGGTGCCGCCCGCCGCTTTGTAGAGGCCGTAGCGCATGTAGGGATCGGCATTCGCAGCCACCGACTTCGCGATGATGCGCTCACCGCCCGCGGTTGAGCCCTGGCCGGCCTTGATCCAGGCGCAGATGGTGACTTTGTCGCTGGTGATGTCCAGCGACGTGGCGTTGCCGCAGGAAACCAGGTCGTTGCTCCCGTCGAAGTCCAGACCGGTGGCGACTTTCCCCGCGACGCTGTTGGTGGAAAAGCTGAAGCCTCCGCTCAGGGTGCCGGTGTTGCTCCTGCCGCTCAGGTCCGAGGCGGAGTTGCCCGAGGATTCATCGAGCTTCCACCAGCCGACGAGGTTGCCGGAGGCGATCTCGCCGACTTCGGAGGATTTGGAGGTGATGTACCACTGCTGGCTGTTGCTGACGACACAAGTGAAGGGAAAGCCCATGCTGGCGGTGGTGAGTTCCATGACGCCCATATCGTCAATGTAATTCCCGCCGCCCAGGACCCACACGGAGTTGCTGGCGCTGACTTTTTTTAGGTAATAGGCGCGACTCCCCACGTTGCCGGCATAGGGCAAGGTCAGGGCCAGGTTGGCGTTGGAAGTGTCGAGCAGGATCACGGTGTTGGAACCGGCGCTGAGGTTGGAGCTGGCGGTCTGGGAATTCATGCCGAAACTGCCGTTGATCTCCAGGGACGAATTGCCGGAAGTGCTGCCCACGATCAGGCTGTTGGAAATAGAGGCGTTGCCCAGGACGTGCAGGTTCGTCGAAGGGGAAAGGGTGCCTATTCCCAGGCCGGTCGTCGTCAGGGTCATCTCGCGCACTCCGTCATCGTTGGGATCGAAACCGATATTCCCCGAACCCTTGACGTCGGCGCCAAGTGGCGCGGTGCCCGCCGCGAGGACCGCCAAGAATGGAAAAATTAAACGCCAGCGAAGGATCATCTGGAAAAAGAATGAGAACTTATAACTGCTCAGGCATCTTTGTCCCCTCCTCTCCCGAAGGGAGAGGGAGAACAGAGATATCTGACGATGCTTTCCAACCTGGGAGAGGGGAAATAGGCGCGAGCTGTTGCGAGGACTGTTCATAAGGCCACGTTGGCCGGCGCTATCAGTCTCCACTTTACTATACCCCGCCGCGCAAATCAAGGGACCACCCAACGGTCCTCATTGTAATCGTGGATGCGGGATCTCCAGGCTCCCCGCCAGACAAGAGAGAAGGCTTTCAGCTCCCTGAAGGCCGCGCCATGGGCTCGGGAATGAAGGGGAGCCGGCCATCCACACCGATACCTTCGACCGGACAGCCCGCCGGTACGGGGCCGAGATCGGGCCGTCCGGCATCGCGTTTGCGCAGGGGGTCCGGCCAGGACTCAGGCAGGGTCATCCCCGCCTCCAGGGCGGGGCTCTTGGACCCGAGCAACGAGGTTCCCGTGGTCTCGCCTTTGAGTGCGGGCAGATCAGGATCCTCGAATAAGTCGCCCTCGGGGAAACCTTTCTGGAGTTGCGGCCACTTTCCGGCGACTTCATCCCCTGGCGCGCTCAGGTTGAAATGCAGGTTGTGGCCGGCCTTGAAATCGTGATCCGCCGGAGGCAGCTCCCAGCCCGGCACCTCCTTGGCCTGTAGCACGATATTGTTGTGGATACGGCGCGTGGCGTCAACGGTCGCCCGCGCCCAGCCCAGGGCGTAGTAATTGCGCCAGGCGCGCCCGGTTCCCAAGAGCAGGTTGTGGTAAACGTAGAAGTCCGGCCACACCGGTGAGGCGTGATCCCCGGCTACGTTGCACTCGCGCCTCATCCAGTCGCCGCCCTCGCACTCCGGCGGCGCGCCGTAGCTGTCGCCGCGCATGTCCATGACGTTGCGGAAGACGAAGACGCCGCTGCCGGGATCGGTCTTGATCCCTTTCGCGCGCTGGGTGTTGGGAGCGCCGTGCAGGGAGAAGCTGAGCAGGCAGCGCGCGATGCGGTTCTGGAAGAACTCCAGATGCTGATCGGGCCGCTTGCTACCCACCTCCAGGCCGTCATCGTTGAATTCCTCGATCAGGCTGTGGTGCAGGCGCACGTTATTGGCGTGTTCGAGCAGCATCCCATCGTGGCCGTCGGTTATCTCACACCATCCGAACTCCAGGTCGTTTCCAGACGCCGTGACCAGGTAGCCCGCGTTGGAGCGGTACCTGTGATGCGCCCTGGAGAGCCACGGCGCGCCGCTGCCGCGCAGCGCCGTGTGCAGGACGTGGACGCGCTCCGCGTTCTGGATGTTCAAGGCCAGGGGCTCGCCGCACAGGTGCAGGTGGTCCAGCGCGATGTCCGCGCTATCCTCCAAGTGGAGCGCCGGCCCACCCCCGCGCAGCGCCAGGCCTTGCAGGCGCAAGTGGCGCGACCCCTTGATGTTCAGCACGGGACCGGGAGCGTCGAGGATGATGGGGATGCGGCGCGGATCATTCCCGCCGCTGTAGGCGCGCTCGCCCAGGCTGGCCAGGCGCGTGGCCGCCAGCCTGATGTACACGCGCCCGCCTTTGCCATCCTGCCACAATCCGGGTCCGCAGTAGATGCCGACTTTGGAGTCGGTGCGGCGGTGTTTGACCTCATCCATCCATAGTTCGCTTTCCGAGCGCAGGTCATCGTGGTCAATGTAACCGTGCAAAGGCAGGAAACTGTCGGCGAAACGGCCAAAACTGCTGCCCGCGGGGAGGTCGCGGCGCGAGCGGAACTCGCCGGTGGCGCCTCCCTGCACGGGCTCCCAGGCCTGCGCGGGATCCTCGAGGAACTCGGCGGCGCCCCCGTCCAGGATGGGCAGCTCCCCGGGATAGGCGCGGATGGTGATGGGGGCGTTCGCCTTGCCCTGCAATGCGAGCACCACCCGCTCGCGATAGATCCCCCCTCGCAAGAGCAGGGTCATGCCGGGTTCCAGCCTTTTGACGGCATCGGCGAGGCTGGCGTAGGGGCTTTGCTTCGTGCCGCTGCCCTTGCCCTTGGCCCGTGTGTCGGCGTAAAGCAGCCGGCCCTGGGGCGCCGGCAGCTTGGCCGCGGCGGGCAAGGGACGCACCGGCGCATGGCTGGGCATGGCGCCGGGCGCGGCTTCCGCGGTCAAGAGCAGCGCCAACCCCGCGGCTGCGCCTTGCAATTTCCAGAATATCCTTTTCCGAAATGTATGGCTCGATCGCATGATTTCCCCTTTTTTTAGATCCCTTCAGCGATAGTGCAGATCAAGGCCCAGGCTGTCCTCCCGGCCTTCCTGGAGCAGCGCCAGACGCAGCAGACCGCGCAGGAGATCCGGCGTGCCGGTGCCGCTGAAATAGTAGCCCGGGTGCCCGATGCGGCCCGCGGCCTCTTGTTGCGCGCCCGCGTGCGCGTAGTATTCCGCGTTGCCCGGAGGACCGTAGAGCATGTTGGCCACGCCCATGAACAGGCCGTTGCGGAACAAGTCGCGGCGCGCCCAATCGGCCACCCGCAGCGCGTAGTCCAAATGCTCCCGCTCCTTGCTGAGGTCGTAAGCCGAAAGCGCCAAATCAAGGCGTTCCGCGTAGGCGCGGGTCAGGACCGGCGACGCGGAGGGCGGGGGCGCCCCCGCCGCGGCGCGGCGCGCCCGAGACAGCAGGCGCCGGGTGTAGGCTTCATGGCCCGAGCGCCGCGCCATCAGCGCGTCCAGGTTTCCCCGCCCCGGAGTGGGGGCCTTGCGCCAGTAGCCGAGGAACCAGGAACCCTCTGGATACTCCGGCTCATCCACCTCCGCCATCTTTTGCCGCGCGCGCGCCGCGAATAGTTCCAGGGCGTGAGCCATGAACTCGCGTCCTTCGGACGTTTCGCGCCCCAGGACCAGCGCGGCATCGTAGCAGGAAAGGGCCAGGGAGTCGTGCTGTCCCTCGTTCTCCCAGTTGGGCGAGCGCACGCAGCCGCGCACGATGCCATCGGGCCGGCGCTGATCGAGGTGCCAGGCGAGCTTGCGCCGCGCCCAGTCCAGCAGCGCGCGGTCGGACGACTTGGCGTAGGCGAAGGCCGTGTCGAAAATGAAGAAGCCGGAGTGGCGGGCGTGGTCGTGGCCCTTGTCCCCGATGGGATGGGCGGGATCGCGCCAGCGGCTGCGCGTGAGCGGCGCGTGGCGGTTGTGCTCGAAGCTGCGCTCGTCCACGATGTGGTTGTTGAGCCCGCGCGCGAAACGCAGCACGGCCTCGGGGTTGTTCTTCCACAGTCCCTCCCAGAACCAGTCCGGGACGAAGCGCATGTGTTCGTGGATGATGAAGCCCTCGCGAAACAGGCGCAGGCCCTCGGAAAAGCCGCAGGGCAGCGCGCCATTGTCCGCAAAACTCCACTGGGCGTGCTCACCCCAGGGGAAAAGCCCGGATTCGGGATGGGCCGCATGGGCTGCGTACCAGGTCCAGATATCCTCCACGGCCTGGGAGTAGCTCTCGCGCCGGCCGAGTTTGGCGAGCTGCAGCAGCACTTCCAGAAAGGGGATGTCGTGCAGCAGGTTGTTGCCAGCCCAGTTGAAATCGCCCATGCGCACCCCTGGGGGAGGGGGGATCAGGCTCAGGCTGGAGGTACGGCTGACACCATCAACGACTCCGGCGAAGAGCGGGCAGCCGGACTTGCTGAGTCCCGGGCGTCCGAACTCCAGCATGGCGTCCGCGTGGGCGACGACCGCCTGGAAGTTGGGATTATCTTCGAGCGCCATGGGACGGCTCTCCTTTGGGTATGGGTGCAGGGGTGGTTCCGCCCTGCGGTACGGCGTTCTCGCGGGCAATCAGAGCGGTGATATCTCCAGTTTTCGCCTGCCAGGCACGCAGGCGCGCGCAGCCTTCCAGGAGGCGCTCACGACCTGCTTTTTCCGCGGCGAGGTTGCGAGTTTCTTGTGGGTCGCTCCCCAGATCGTACACCTCGTGTTCGCCGCGCGGCGAGGCCGTGATTTTCCATCCATCCCGGGAAATCACCGTGCGCACGGGATCCTTGCTGGCGGCCACGGCCTCGGCCGGGGAAGCCATCCCCGCCAAGTGATCGGGCAGGGTTATTCCATCCAGCAGGCCTTCAAGGTCGTTGTTGCCACCGTTCCAGGGGATGAAGACGTCCCGGCCCGCTTCTTTTCCTTCCGCCAAAGGCAACAGGCTTCGGCCAGGAAGGCTTTCTGGAACCGGCTGATCCAGCAGTTCCAGAAGCGTGGGGATGAGGTCAATGTGGCTGACTGGCGCGGCGATGCGGCGGTGTTTTTCAGGTCCTGGGGGCTTGATGAGCAGGGGAATCCGCACGGCCTCCTCAAACTGCACGCATTTGGCCAGCAGGCGGTGGCTGCCCATCATATCGCCGTGGTCGGAGGTGAAGACGATGATCGTGTCCTCCCATTGCCCCGTGCCGCGGAGGGTTTCCAGGATAGCCCCCACGTAGGTGTCAATGAGGGAACATAGGCCCCAGTAGTTGGCGATAAGGCGCCGCCAGCCCTTTTCGCTCGACAAGTCCATTCCCTCGAAGCCCCGCGCCGCGAAGTGCCGGGCCAGAAGCCGCGCCTTCAACGGTTGATCCTGGGTCGGCGCGACCTCGAAGTTAGCCGGCAGCCGGATATCTTCGGGGGCGTACTGCCCGTTGCGTGGTCCCGTAAAAGGCATGTGCGGCTCCAGGAAGTTGACGTACAAAATCCAGGGCTCATCGGTGTGCGCGCGCAGGAACCTGCTGGCCTGGGAGGCGAGGTAGGCCGGCTTCGACAGCTCCTCGGGAAGCGCCGCCGCCTCGGAGCGCGTGAAGGTTCCGCCCCGGCGCGGGTGCCGCCCCTGATCCAGCAGCCACTGCGAGTAACTTGAGGGAAGACTGCGATCCCGCCCCGGCGAATAATGCTCGGCGTAGTAATCCTCAATGGAAATCCAGTCATGGAACCCGTGCTGGGCGAATACTTCATCCCCGAGGTGCCATTTGCCGTGATGGCCGGTGGCACGATAGCCCTGAACCAGCTCGGGCAGGCAGGGGGTGTCCGGGCGCAGCGCGATATTATTTTCCGTACAACCGTTTTGATGCGGCCACAGGCCCGTGAGCAGGCTCGACCGCGACGGCGTACACACCGCCTGGGTGGCGTAAGCACGCTCGAAGACAAGACTTTGGGAGGCCAACCGGGCCAGGTGGGGCAGGTCCGGCTTCGCGCCTTCCCCCACCAGGGTGTCCGCCCGCTGTTCATCCGTATAGAGGAACAGCAGATTGGGCCGATGCAGTCTCATTCCCCAGATGCCTCCAAGTTTCGTTACATTTATCATATTCGTTATAACAGTAATGTCAATAGCCATTTTGCCCTGGATTTAAGGCAAGGCATCGCCAATTCTACGCATCGCATTTTGGAGCCCTAGAATTATGACCAACATGGAATGTTAGGAAAATCAAAGTATTACAGGGCCGAGCAGTTGCCATCTCTTGTTTTCGGGATTCCGGTTATGCTGGTCCGGGTAGAATGGTGAACCTGCATCCCAGCTTATCCGCCCTCAGATGATCCGCATCCACTGGCCCGTTCACGGCGCCGTATTAAACCGGCGGCATGGGGAACAGAGCGCCGAGGGGCTGGCCATCGCGGTGCGCGGCACGGCGCCGCCTTTGGAAGATGTGCGCGTGAATGGGTGTCGCGCGCTACGGCGCGGCGAGGAATTTGAAGCGCGCGTCGTCCTGCGGGAGTTCGAGCAGGAGATCGCCGCGGTTTGCGGGGGCAAGAACGAAGGCTGCTCCCACGGAGGCATTTATGGAACCGGGGAACACCGGGTGCGGGTGGTCTGGGATCGCGCCTCCCGGCCCCGTTATGCGTTTCAGATTGACGACAACATTTTTTTTCTGCGCCATATCTTCCAGCGGCGCCCGGCCTCGATCTTCGAAGTGTCTTACCTCGGAATGCTGCGGGAGCTGCACCGCCGCTACGGCGCGTGTTTCGTCCTCAACCTCTTCTTTGCCACCAGCGAGGATGACTTCGACCTTTCGCGTCTGAACGCCGACCATCGCGGCGAGTGGCAGGACAACGCCTCCTGGCTCAGGCTTTCCTTCCACGCCCGCAGCGAGTTCCCCCATCGGCCCTATCAATACGCGGCCCCCGAGGTCCTGACGGCCGACTTCGACCGCGTCGCTACGGAAATTCAGCGCTTCGCCGGGGTGGCCACGTGGATTCCCCCCAGCATCATCCACTGGGCCATGCTGCTGCCCGCGGCGCTGCCCACCTTGACCCGACGCGGAGTCAAGTCGCTGAGTGGTTTTTTCGTGCCGCTTCACGGGGGCGGCTATTCGGCGGAGGGGCACCAGGAAGGCGCTTCGGCCCCATTCGACATCAACTATCAGCTTGATGCCACGCGCTCCGAGTATCTGAGCCGGCATGACGCCATGATGGACTTCGCGAGCGGCATCACCTTCACGCGCTGCGATATCGTCTGCAACAACACTCCCCCCCAGCAGGTAGCGTCCATCCTGGCACCTCTGGCCGATGACCCGAATCAGGCCGAAATCATGGACTTGCTGACCCACGAGCAGTATTCTTGGGAGTTCTACCCGAACCACATCTCGGACCATCGGTCCAGGATCGAAACCGCCATCCGCTTCTGCTCCGAACGCGGTTATGAACCGGTGTTCATGAACGAGGGCTTTCTGGGGCTTACTCAGGGGTAAACTAATTTCCCTAAAAAATCTTCTTGGCGTTCTTGGCGGTAAACTTTTCATTTTTTCGAAGCAGTACGCCAAGTAAATCTTTGCAGAAAAACAAGATTCCCATGGTTTGTTCTACAAAAGGCTAAAGCGAGGTCAATGCAATGAAATCTTTCCTGGATCAGGACTTCCTGCTGCGCTCGCGCGTGGCCCGCGCGCTTTACCACGAATGGGCGCGTTTCATGCCCATCTTCGACTATCACTGCCATCTCCCCCCCCAGGACATCGCGGAGGATAGGCGCTTCGCCAACATGACGCGGCTGTGGCTGGAAGGGGACCACTACAAGTGGCGCGCCCTGCGCACGAACGGCGTCGCCGAACGATGGATCACGGGCGAGGCCTCCGACGAAGAGAAATTCATGGCCTGGGCGCGCACCGTGCCCGCCACCGTGCGCAATCCGCTCTACCATTGGACCCACATGGAGCTTTTGAATCCCTTTGGGGTGAGCGAAATCCTGAATGAAGAAAGCGGTGCGCGCATCTATCAGCACTGCAACGGGCTGCTGCAGCAAGATCGTTTCAGCGTGCGCGGGCTGCTGCGCCACTTCAAGGTCAAGGTGGTCTGCACCACCGATGATCCGGGCGACGATCTTGAGCACCACCGCCGCATCCGCGCGAGCGGCTTTGAGGTCAGGGTGTTGCCGACTTTTCGCCCCGACAAGGGCATGGCCGTGGAGGACCCGGCGCTTTTCAACACCTGGGTGGACCGCCTCGGGATGGCGGCGGGGCTGGAGATCCGTGATTACGACTCCTATCTTCAGGCTCTGGATCGGCGGCACCAGTTTTTCCACGACGCCGGCTGCCGGCTCTCCGATCACGGCCTGGAGGAACCCTACGCCGAGGAGGGCACCGAGGCTGAAGTCCGGTCGGCCTTCGCCAGGATCCGCGGCGGCAAGCCGCTGGAGGCCGGGGAAACGCGCAAATTCAAGTCGGCGCTGCTGCATGAGTTCGCGCTCATGGACCATCGGCGCGGCTGGACGCAGCAACTCCACTTCGGGGCGCTGCGCAATAACAACACGCGCATGCTGAAGCGCCTCGGCCCCGACACCGGCTTCGACTCCATCGGCGACTTCGAGATGGCGCGGCCGCTGGCGCGTTTCCTCAACCGCTTGGACCGCGAGGATCGGCTGCCGCGCACCATCCTCTACAATTTGAACCCGCGCGACAACGAACTTTTCGCCACCCTCATCGGCAATTTCCAGGGCGGCGAGGTTCCCGGCAAGCTGCAATATGGTTCGGGCTGGTGGTTCTTGGACCAGAAGCAGGGCATGATCGCCCAAATGAACGCGCTTTCCAACATGGGGCTCTTGAGCCGCTTCGTGGGGATGCTCACCGATTCGCGCAGTTTCCTCTCCTACTCGCGCCATGAGTACTTCCGCCGTATCCTCTGCAACCTCCTCGGCGCGGATGTGGAGAATGGCGAACTCCCGGAAGACATGGCCTTGCTCGGCAACATGGTCCAGGACATCTGCTTCCGCAACGCCGCGCGCTATTTCGCTATCGCATTGTAGCGCGATCGTATCCGCGCGGTTTCGCGAAAATATACGTCCTGGCCACGGTTTTTCTCCGTCAGCCGAGCGATTTCCGCAAGGTCTGGACGATGTGCTCGTTCAGGCTGTGTCCCGCGAGATCGGCCGCGGCGGCGAGCTGTTCGCAGATGTCTGGTGGCATGCGGAGGTTCAGCTTGCCGCTGTGGGGCCTCTGCGGCGCCTTCTTGAAATGCTCGCAAGCCTCAAGGTAGCCGTCCACGGCATCCTCGAAATTGCGCTTCACCTCGTCGAGGGATCGCCCCTCGAAGTGGACGATATCGCGGATCCCGGCAATGCGACCGTATATCTTGTCATCGTCGAGGTCAATACGCAACGCGGCGCTGTATCCCTTGTACTTGGTCATGACGGCTCCTTGGTTCCAACGGCCCCGATCCTTTCGATGTAGTCCCTAACGCTTTCGATCATACCTTTGGTGGCCTCCGGCCTGGGGTGCGGGCGATGGAAGTGGGCAACTTCGCCGGACGTTTCGTGATGGAAAGCCACCCGCGATCCCTTGCCCTCGTACATCCCGCAACCGAGGGCCACGAGCAGGTTCTCGACCCGCCGCCATTCCAGCGTTCCTGTCGTCGGGCGCGCAAAGATTTTCTCCAGTGTCTTCTGATGCCTTGAGCCCAGCTTCACGGCCCCATTATATGGGGCCAAAATAGAAGATCAAGTTTGAAAAGGACCGCAGGCGGGTTCCGGGTGGCGCCCACACGGCGGGATCGCAGTCAGAATATCCATCTTTTAGATCTTTTTGTTTATTTTTATCAGGGTGTCAGGCGCCTACACTCTATCTGGAATTGTTTTTCACCCTTCCGGAGAACCTCTCATGAACGGCCCTTCACATCTGCTGCGGCGGTCGCCGACGTTCAACGGCCGTCCCATGGACACCTCCCCGGAGGCCTTGGGAGAACTGCGATCCTCCATCCAGATCATCGGCCAACCCGCGGAGCTGCGCCAACGCATGCAGGAGGATGGCTATCTCTTCCTTCCGGGTCTGTTGCGCAGCGGGGAAGTCCTGGAGGCCCGCCAGGCGGTCCTGGAAAAGTTGAACGCCCTGGGGTATCTCGCCCCAGGGCGCCCCATCGAAGCGGCCTTGCCCAAGGCGGGCTGCAAGCTCTCGTTCATGGCTGAACTGGCCAAGGACAACCCCGCTCTGGACCGGGTGCTCTATCAAGGCCCGCTGCTGGAGTTCTTTGGGAACTTTCTCGGAGACTCCGTCCTGCATTTCGACTACACTTGGTTCCGCCCCTTCACCCCTGGGCCGGACTCTATCGTCGCTCCCCATTACGACATCGTTTACATGGGCCGCGGCACCAAGAACCTCTACTCGACTTGGACGCCCATCGGCGACCTGCCCGTCGAGGAGGGGGGGCTCATGATCCTGGAGGGCTCGCATCGGCAGCGGGAGGTCATCAACACCTATGGCCGTCTGGATGTGGACTCCTATTGCACCAATTATCCCGACGCGGGGGACATCGCATCGGGCCGCAAGACGGCGTGGCAGGACTGGCTGAAGGGCGGCAACTACTCCAACGATGGCATCGGCGTCCGCGAGCAGCTCGGGGGCCGCTGGCTCACGGCGGACTTCAAGGCCGGCGACGCGCTGGTCTTCAGCATGTTCACCATGCACATCATGAAGGACAACCAGACGGATCACATCCGCTTCTCGTCGGATTCCAGGTACCAGCTCGCCAGCGAGCCCGCCGACGAGCGCTGGATCGGCGCCAATCCCATCGGCCACGGATCGCTCGGTAAGCGGGGGATGATCTGCTGATATACAAAATCGTGCCAGCGTGAAGGCCGATCCTAGCCACATCACAGGGGGAGGCCCCTGGCTTAGTTCCGACTCTGCCGGGTTAGATTGAAAGATGGGCTAAGGAATAACAGGATTGGCAGCCCTACCTTTGCGAATCGCCTTCATAAGTTCTTCAAAACCAGGCCTCGGAGAAATCTCTGCCCCACCTGGATATAGGCGGAAGCGATGGACGTAGTAGTAAATGCGATCGAAAAGCTTGACGTCCGACCACAAATCGCCGTCTTGATCCATGTCCAGTGGGCGGACTTCGCCATCTCGATCTGTGTCTGGAATACATTGACGCACCCCGCTTACAAGATCGGTATCTCCTGTCGGTGCTATGAAAATTGGGTAATGCGCCTGCACGATCCCATTGAAGATAAGGCGGGCTGGGCCAGACTTCTTGAAACGAATGCGCAGCCTTCGCATTTTGGGATCCGCGATACCAGGAGTATCGAGTGCGAAGACCACTTGGCCCGGACCATCCTGGTGAATGACCCCAATCTGGCTCAGACGACCGAGGTTGGGTCCCGTGAGGAACAGATCTTCATCCTCATCCAAAGGAAAAACAAAGGCGCGCCCCCGTTCGTTGGGCCAGGTGAGGTCACTTATCAGTGGCGCATCTCGCAGAGACTCATCCACAATGTGAAAGCTGAGATAGGCCGTTTCATCAATCTCAAATTCCGGCAGGGTATAGTGAAGCCGGAAGTTTGGTTGGCCACGATGGAGTTCAATGTGCTGATCCGGCAAGAGCCGAAGTTCCCTTTGAAAAAAGATGGCGAATTTGGCGTCTTCGTTCTTCCATGAGCCGTCCTGGTTTCGGACGGAGATTTCAATATTATTACGAGAAAATTTTTCTTTACCGAAATCGAATTCGAAACAAAACTCTGCGGGCGGCTGCAAGGTGTTTCCCCGAACGAAAAGAAATTCCCCCCCAGATGGCTTGGAACCCTGATGGATCTGATGGTTGACGTATTCGTATAGCACTGGATCTAAGGGCTCCAAGGGCATTTCTGCTTTTGCGGGCTTTGGGGGTGCGGCGGACTCGTCGGTAGCGCGCGCCGCTGCTTCTTGTTCATCAGCGCCAAAATCCGGCATTTTCCAAACCACTTTTCCGGCGACATCAATGTAAGCGAAGGGAGGGTGATATTTCTTTGACAATTCTCCAAAAGCCAACTCCACATGCGCCAGGGGCCCGTCAAAAGCCCGCACGCTGCTGTAAATGGCCGCGATCTTGGCGACGCCCTTGGTGTCCATATATCCCCATTTGCCGTTGTCATAAAACGGGGCGAGTTTTTTTGAAAAATCGTGATATGGATGAATGGGGTGGCCATACTTCAGGCGAATCACGGCGAGTCCGTTTTTGTCGATATAGGCGGAGAGCCCTTTCTCACCTCGCGGCGCCACCGTTCGCACATGAGCTAGGCCGTCGCTGAAGTTCGACGCTTCCTCGAATTGTGGGCGAACGGACCAACGTCCTTGTTTGTTGATATACCCCCAGCGCGTGAAACCCTCGTCTTTTGCACTTACAAAAGTACCGTTGCGGACACGTCCACGCTCATCATAACAATACGCGACGTAAACTGGGTCGGCATCCGCCTCAAGTTCGGCCCAATCCACCAATCCGTTGGTGTTGAAATGACGATAGCGCAATCCAAATTGCCTGGGTTGTGTGGCCTGTTTCACTTCACTTAATCGTATCCAAGCCCGAGCCAAACCTTCTGAAAAATTCCCCACATCCACAAAATCAGGCTTGATGACGACTTTTCCCCTTGCGTCGATAAATCCCCACTGCATGAGTTCGCTATCAAAAACAGCGGCTAATCCTTCGGAGAATGGCATGGCATTTCCATAAGTCGGCTTGATGACAATGCGTCCCTGTTTATCCACGTAACCCCATCGTGGCAATGTCTCTTTACCCCTAGGACCTTCAACCTGCACATTGATCAGAAAAGCCGCTAATCCTTCAGAGAAATCACGCGCATCGATGTAGCGCGGCTCGATAATCGTTTTTCCATTTTTATCGATGAAACCATAGGCAGCCAATTCTTTCACGCGCGCGACCCCCTCGCGGAAATCCCAACCGGATTCCCACGCTTTGGTTCCAACCATCCGACCCTTATCATCAATGTAGATGGTCTTGCCCTCGGCGTTCTCTTGTCGGCAAAGACCATTGCTAAATGTGGCGTTAATTTTTTGATCTTCTGAAAGTACCGTGACTCCTTTTTCATCAATGAAATGATAACGATTTTTTATTGGGATGGGGTATAAATGCCTTTCCAGCGTTGCCCCCGAAAGGGACAAGAGGCTATCCAATG
>JAHFOS010000055.1:25950-26690 GCA_023261545.1 bacterium | reverse complement strand
GCAGCGAGCGCATCCGCTTCGGCACCGAGCCCGTCGAAGAAGGTGATCGCATCGTGCATTCGCGGCTCTACGAACTCGCGGCCCCAGCGCAACCACGGGAGCGCCTGGGCCCGCAGATCCCGCTCACCTTGGCCTCGACGATGATCCAGACCTGTCTGACGACGGAGAGGGCCATCGCCAAGCTCCAGGACATGGGGCATCTGCCGCGCGAACTTGGTCCCGAGGATCGCCGCAAGGCCGAGGATCGCCTCGCTCTCGCGCAACGCTGGCTCGCGCGCTACGCCGGGGAGCAATTCATCTTCCGCGTTGGCGACGAGACCCAGGGCTGCCCGGGCTTGAGCCCCGACCAGGGCCGGCTTGTCGGCCTTTTTGCCAAGTATCTTGCGCAACGTGAGCAATTGAAGGCTATTGAAAAGGCAAAGGCTATGATCGGGGATGCTATTTCTGACGCTGTCCATGATCAAGATCCTGGCTCCGACACTCAGCAGAACTCAAGCCCCACCGACGCCCTGCAATCCGAGATCTACACCTTCGCGCGCGCCCAAGGCATCGAGCCTCGGGACTTCTTCAAAATCCTATATCTCGCGCTCATCGGCAAAGATCGGGGACCGCAACTCGGCGGCTTCCTGCTCTCGGTGGGACTCGAAAAGGCCGCCCGCATCCTTCAGGCCAGCGCCAGGTCGGCTGGCGAGAAACATGACTGATCTGGTGCCGCTGGCGTCAGAACTGCGCATTTTCAC
>JAHFOS010000055.1:0-25940 GCA_023261545.1 bacterium | reverse complement strand
AACACGTCGTTCTGGAT
The DNA here is from genome assembly GCA_023261545.1 of bacterium. Lineage (GTDB taxonomy): Bacteria > Planctomycetota > JADGBV01 > JADGBV01 > JADGBV01 > JAHFOS01. The sequence goes on along the minus strand of JAHFOS010000055.1, from coordinate 25,923 downwards.
AGCGACTTGGCCGTGCTCTACGGCGTGACCACGGGCAACTTCAACAAGGCTGTCGCGCGGAATCAGGACCGGTTTCCCGCAGATTTCTCGTTCGTGCTGTCCGGAGAGGAACTCGATAACTTGATATTCCAAATTGGAACATCAAGATCCCACGGCGGCAGGCGCAAATCACCCCGCGTATTCACTGAGCACGGCGCCATCATGGCGGCCACCGTCTTGAACAGCCCCCAGGCTGTACGCATGAGCGTCTATGTCGTGCGCGTTTTCATGCGCATGCGCCAGGAACTGCTGGGCCGCGCCGAAATGGAAAAACGCCTCGCCCAAATCGAGAAAACGCTCATGGGCCACGACTCGGCCCTCCACGATCTCTACCAAAAAATCCGGCCGCTTCTATTGCCGCCACCCGAGTCACCGCGTCCGCGTATCGGCTTCTAATCGCCAGGGTTGAAGCCTGAAATCACCCGCCACCACGGGACGTGACTACGCCGCGTTTCTAGTCGAACTCTCGGCTATCTCTAATAGAAATCCATGAGCCTCGCCCTCCTTTTCCTGGTCTCGTTCAGCGGCGCTTTCGCCATGGGGTATGCCAAGTTCTATGGGCTCGGCTACCTCTGCGACGCGGTTTATACCTCCGCCGACAAACCCTGGGTGATCCAGGTCGTGGGGTCGCTGATGACGCTCGGCCCGGTGGCGGCTTACGGCGTCTCGGGCCCGCTGGCCAGCGCCTTCCCCAAGGCCGCGGTCATGTCCACGGCCGCTGGCGCGGTGCTGTTCCTGGCGGGCCTGGGCTGGATGGCGGGCTGGCCCGGCGGTCCCTGGCCCTACCTTTTCATGGTGGGACTCATGATGGGCGTCCACAGCGCGGCCAAGATGGCCTGCGTGCCGCTGGAAGCCGCGCGTTCAGGCCGCAGCCCCGCCGCCGTGAACGGCGCGCTGACCATCGCCTTTATCGTCGGCATCCTCTCCGGCCTGTTCTGCGGCGCATCGGCCTACGAGAACCATCGCAACGCTGGGCTGATCGCCGGACTCACAGCCTTTGCCCTCGCGGCGCTTCTGCCGCTGCCCTGCCGCTACGGCGAATCGCGCCACCCTTTCCGCCCGGCTGTGCGCGGGTTGATCTTCGAAACGCTGGCCATCTTTCTACGCCATCCGCTTTATCTGCTCTCATCCCCGCTGATCTGGGGCGTGGCGGGCGCCCTCAGCCTGGCGGTCACGGCTTACGCCGAGGGCCTGGGACTGGGGAATCCCGAAGCCTGCAGCCTGATGTCGCTTTTCGCCACCCTGGGCATCATCCCCGGCAACGTTCTTTCCACGAAGCTGCAAGCGCGCCGCTATGCCATGGCGCTGAGTTGTGCCTTGGCCCTCGCCCTTTTGATAGCGGCCTTGCCATCCCTGGCGCAAGGCCTGCTCTTGGCTCTGCCGGCGCGCGGGGTGTATGTCGCCGTGGCGGGGCTGATGGTGGCGATGGGCCTGCTCTTCGGCATCGCCACCAACCTGATCGACGCGGAGTACCTGGAGCGCGTGGGCCGCGAAGGGCGCGAAGGCTCTGGCGCGGCGCTGCAAAGCGCCCTCATCGCCGCTTTCTCCTTCCTCCTCGGCGGCACCATCGGCCTCGCTATCTTTAAACACTGGCTCGACCCCACCAGCCAGTTCCTTTTGCTCGCCGCGCTGGCGGGAGTCGCGGGAGCCGTCGTTTTCATTCTGGGCTTGGCGCGGGGCGCCTTCGCGCGGCCGGTCATGAGATTCGTCGCTGGCCTGCTTAAACTTGCCCTGGCCCTGCGCTATCGCGTGCGCGTGCGGGGACTCGATAAACTGGACCAACGCGCGGGCACCCTATTCCTCGCCAACCATCCGGCCGAGGTCGATCCGCTGATCCTGAGCGCCTACCTGCACGCGGACTTCGCGCCGCGACCCGTGGCCGTGGAGGATTTCTACCACCATCCCCTGGCCCATCCGCTCATGAAGGCCGCGCGCACCATCCCCATCCCCGATCTCACCAAGGGCTCGGGGAGTTTTCGCCGCCGCCGCATGCAGCAGGCCCTGGAGGCCGCCGCCGCGGGGCTGCGCGCGGGCGACAACGTCCTGCTCTACCCCGCCGGCCAGCTCATGCGCTCGGGATTGGAAAGCCTCGGCGCCGCCTCGGGCGTGCAGCGCCTGCTCGCCATGGCCCCGGAGGCACGAATCGCCCTGGTGCGCACGCGCGGGCTCTGGGGTAGCTCATTCTCCACCGCGCTCACGGGCGGCGCTACTCCCGATCTGGGCGCCAGTCTGCGCGGCGGCCTGCGCATTCTTATAGAAAATATGTTGATGTTCGCTCCGCGGCGCGAGGTGGCTATCGAAATCTCCATCGCCGGGCCGCAATTCCCGCGCACGGGCGACGCCGCGCACATCAATCGCTTCCTTGAAAATTTCTTCAACGAAGGCGGTGGCGAGGCGCCCAAGCTCGTGCGCGCGCGCTTCTGGAGCGCGAAATTTCCCGAGCTGCGGCTCAAGGCCGATTCCCGGCCGCGCGATCTTTCAGCCGTCGATCCGGCGCTGCGAGCGGAGGTGCTGGCCTTGTTGGCTCGCCGCCTGGGACTCGCCCCCGAAGCGCTGCGTCCCGAAGCGCACTTCGCCCGCGAGCTCGGCCTGGACTCGCTCGCCAAGGCCGAACTCGCCGCTCTCCTCGACGAAAAATATATCTGCGGCGAACTCGAAGTCGCCGACCTCGAGACCGTCGCCGACGCCTGCTTGGCCGCGGCGGGTTTGTTGCGCCGTGAGTCCGCCGGAACGGAGGAAAAGACGGCCCAGGGCTGGCCCGATGAACCTCAAAGACCCGGCGTGCTCCTCCCTCAAGGCGAATGCGTGCAGGCTTGTTTCCTCCGGACCGCGGACCGCATGGGGAATTGCGCCGCCATCGCCGACGGGATCAGCGGCGTGTGGAGCTGGCGGCGCCTCAAGACAGCCGCCCTGTTCATCGCGCACGCGCTCCGCCACAAGCCCGGGGCATGCGTCGGCGTGCTGCTGCCCGCCTCCGCCAGCGCCTGCGCCGTCGTGTGCGGCGTGCTGCTGGCGCGAAAAACGCCGGTGATGCTGAACTGGACCCTGGGGCGGGTACCGCTGGAGCATACCGCCAAAACCTCCGGCCTGGAATTCGTGCTCAGCGCGCGCGGCTTCCTCGACCGCCTCGACCAGGTGGACCTCGGCGACCTGGAGTCGCGCCTCGTCTTCCTGGAGGATCTCGCGCAGCAGGCCGGAGTTGGAGCGCGCCTCGATGCCTGGTTCTCGGCGCGCAAAAGCGCGGCGGTGCTGCTGCGTGAGCTGGGCCTCGAAGGCGTGCAACCGCAACAGCCGGCGGTGGTGCTGTTCACCAGCGGCTCGGAATCCGTCCCCAAGGGCGTGCCCCTGAGCCATGGCAACGTCCTGGCCAACTTGCGCGGCGCCATCGAGGTCATGGACTTCCGCCCTGGCGACGCGCTGCTCGGCATCCTGCCGCCGTTCCATTCTTTCGGCTTCACGCTCACCACGCTTTTGCCGCTGTGCGCGGGTCTTCGGGCCGCCTATCACCCGAGCCCCACCCAGAGCCGGCGCATCGCGCGCGCCAGCGCCAGATGGAAGGCCAGCCTGTTGTGCGGCACCCCCACCTTCCTCACCGGCATCCTCAAGGCCGCCGCTCCAGGCGAGCTCGCCAGCCTGCGCCACTTCATCGCCGGGGCGGAGAAGGCCCCGGAGGCGCTTTTCGAATCCGTGCGCCGGCTCGGCACCGGGGCGGAGTTGCTCGAAGGCTACGGCATCACCGAATGCGGCCCGGTGCTGGCCCTGAACCGCCCGGGCGCACCTTCAGAGGGCGTGGGCCAACCCTTTCCTGGAGTTGAAATCCTTATCACCGATCCCGCGAGCCTCGCACCCTTGGAAAACGGCACGCGCGGCCTGATCCTGGCCCGGGGCCCCGGGGTCTTCTCAGGCTATCTGGGATCCCCCCGCGACCCCTTCATAGAAGCAGCCGGCCAGCGCTGGTACAACACCGGCGACCTGGGCTACCTCACCCCCGCTGGCCGCCTGGTCCTCGCCGGACGCATGAAACGCTTCATCAAAATCGCCGGGGAAATGGTGAGCCTGCCAGCCCTGGAGGAAGTCCTCACCCTGCGGCTCGCGCATGGCGCAACCGAGGGCGCCGGGGTGGCGGTAGAAGCCCTGGAGGTTCCTGGAAAACGCACCGAACTCTGGCTTTTCTCCACCTTCGCCGTAGAACTTGAGGCCGCCAACACCTTATTGCGCGAGGCCGGCATGGCCAACATCGCCCGCCTGTCCCGCGTGCGCATCTTAGATGCCCTGCCCCTGCTCGGCAGCGGCAAAACCGATTACCGCGCCCTGAAGGCGATCATCGAGAAAGAAACCGGGGTGGTGGCATAATCACTGGGTAGATGCAGATTTTCAAGGGATTTCATCACATTTCAGACGGCGCTGGATCCGGGGTCAAAATTCCATATATCAAAACAGCCCTGGAATACAAACCTGTAACGCTGCCGGCCTCAAGGCGTCTAAGAGTTCAGCATTCCGACAGGAGATTTAAAATGAAGCGATTTCTTGACCTGAAAATCATTGCGGCTCTGGCTGGCGCCGGGCTTTGCCTGGGTGGCGGACTTTTCGCTGAAGGACCGGAGGGCGGCCCTGGCGGCCCCCCACCGGGCAAGCACCACCCGCCCATGGGCCGCCCGCCCATGGGGCCTCCTCCCGAGGAGGGGCCGGGCAACCCGCAGATGATCGAGCACCTCAAGCACGAACTCAACCTCGACGAGCGGCAGCTTGCCGCCGTCCAGGAGATCCGCGAGCGCATCGAGCAGAAACGCAAGATGCTGCAGGAGCAGATGCAGAAGTTCCAGGAGGAGATGAACAAGGCCCGCGAGCAGGAGGACTTCGACCCCGAGCACCTCGTCCAGATCGGGCGCGAGCTGGGCGGTATCCATGTGCGCATGAGCCTGCTCATGCACGAGTTCTTCCAGAACCTGAAGCCGCAGCTCAACCCTGAACAGGTCGCCAAATTGCAGCAGATGAAGTCAAACATCAAGGAGCGGCGCGAGGAACGCCGCGGTGGGCCGCCGGGAGGACCCGGAATCATGCCGCCGGAAATGCGGGAGAAAATGATGGAAAAGATGAAGAACGCCACTCCCGAGGAGCGTGAAGCCATGCGCCAGAAGATGGAGCGCTTTCGCAACGCCAGCCCCGAGGATCGGGAAGCCTTCATGCGCAAGAAGCAGGAGGAACGCGAGCATTTCCAGAACATGAGCCCCGAGGAAAAGGAAGCCTGGAAGCGCAAGAAGGATGAGGAACGCGAAAACTTCCGCAATATGTCTCCCGAGGAACGCCGCGAGCACTTCGAGAAGATGAAGAAGCACAAGAAGGACGGCGGCGACGAGGGACCGGAAGGCATGGATGGCGGGCCCAACCCTGATTGATGCCCCTTGCGAACCGGCCATGACGGCCACCCTCAGCCTGGTAGAAAAAAGGGGCGCCCCGCTTGTGGGCGCCCCTGCCTTTTTGAGGAGCGTGGTGCCGCCGACCGAGGCAGATCCGGAGAAGCTGATCCTTGAAGCGCTGCCGGATCTCGCCCGCATCGCCGCCCACTATTTCCGGGACACCCACGACCGCGAGGAGATGCTGCAGGACATCATGGTCCAGTTGCTCGACCGCTTTGATAGCTACCGCAGCGAAGCCCCCTTCGGCCATTGGGCCCTCGCCGTGGCCTCGCGCATGTGCATCTCGAAACTGCGGCGCAAAAAACTCGTGGCGCTCTTCTCGACTTTCAAAGACGGGCTGCCCGAGCCGGAAAGCGCCGAAGGCGACCCGGGGGAACGCGCCGAGGTGGAAGATCACCGCCGCCTCTTGCGGGACTGCCTGGAACGTTTGAGCGCCAGGGAACGCGAGGTCCTGACGCTCACGGATATGATGGGGATGAAAGACGCCGAAGCCGCGACGGTCATCGGCATCACGCCGGTCAACCTGCGCGTGCGCCGCCATCGCGCGCGCGCGAACCTCAAGACCTTATTGGAGGGCATGGGTTATGAGCATCAGTGACGCAAAACTTAGCGCCATCCTGCGCCAAACGGGGGATGAGACGATCTGGCGCCCGGACCCGGATCAGGCGCAACACCTGCTCGCTCGCGCCCGGGAGACCCGTGAACGCGCCCAAGGATACCGCCGGTTCATGGGTGCGGCAGTCCTATTGATGGGGTTGTCGCTGCCGGTGCGCGCCTGGCTGAGCGCTCCCCCCGCCACGGGTTCTCTCGAAGCCTACCGCTACATGGCCCAAGTCATGGAGCAGCAGGTCCAGGACGATCTGACGGACATGAGCTTCATTTCCGTGGACAGCCTCGCCTGGGTGGATAGCCCTGAGTAAGTTAGCGGCGGCGCGAACCACCTGGACGGAGATTGGGGCCTACTCCGGCTCATTCGACCAAAGCGTACTTATTCAAGATTTTCATGCTGGCGAATAATCGGGCAAGGCTGGAACCAAATCGCACTTCCAGGGGGATTTTCCACAGATTGCACAGAGGGACACAGATAATAATCAACCGAGGCTGACCCCTTCAATCCGTGTAAATCTGTGTCATCTGTGGATAAATCCGAATTGAGAACCAGAAAACTAAGACAAGAACAGGGCGGCCACCTTCAGAAGTACGCTTTAGAGGGGTGAGCCCCTATTCCTTCACCGTGGTGTCGTAGCGCACGCCTTCGGGGACCGGCACGGGGACGCGCACGGAAACGCCGTGGTCGCCGGCGGTGGTCAACAGGCTGTCCACGGCTAGGAAGGCCGTGTAACGGCACAGCACACGGTGGTCCAGCGACGTGTTCAGCATCTCGTGGCGCAGCTCGTCGGAGGGGCTATAGACCTGCTCGTTGGCTAGGTCCCGAAGACGGCTGCGCGCCCACAGGCTGGCCAGGGCCGGATGGCGGGAACGGGCGTCGTCCAGGTTCACCCTTAGCGTGGTGCTGACCCTATCCCGGCCCGCGCGGCCATGAATGCGTAGGGCAGTGGATCCATCGCCGTCGAAGCGCCCGGTAATGACCACGGGCCGGCCCGGAAAGAGGTCGGGAATTTTGCGCGGATAGACATCTTTGACCTGCATCCCGCCCCAATCCACTTCGACGTCGGTGAGGCAGGGCCGGGCCATAAGCTCGAAGAAGCGATCCACTTCGCGGCCGGTGCTGTCTTCCAGGCCCACATAGGCCACGGCGCCGCGCCCGAAGGAGGCCATGCTCTCGATGAGGTGGCGGTTCACCGCCGTGCCCACGCCAAAGCTGAAAATGCGCGTATCGCCGAGGCGTTCGTGGATGGCGGCCAGGATCTCGTCCTCGTTGCCGATGTAGCCGTCGGTGAGGAAACTCACCACGCGCAGGCGGCCCTCCTCGTGGGGGAAGTCCAAGGCGGCTTTGATGCCCTCGATCATGTTGGTGCCACCCTCGCCCTCAAGCCTGGCGACATAACTCAGCGCTCGCCGCACGTTTTCGCCGCTGGCGGCGACCGGCGCCGACGCGAATTCCGAAGCCTGCTCGGAAAAGCGGATCACCTGGAAGGTGTCGTCCTTATCGAGGTTCTTGAGGCAGCGCGTCACCGCCTGCTTGGCCTTGGCGATGGGCGTTCCCGACATGGAACCCGAGCAGTCCAGCACGAAGATCATCTCACGCGGCATGCGCTCGCTCTGCGCGATGGTGGCCGGAGGGTGCAGCAGCAGGGCGAAGGTGTTGCCCTTGTCGCCGCGATTGGTGAGCAGCACCGACCGCAGCCGCTCACCGGCCAAACGGTAGCGCAGCACGAAATCGCGGTTGGGGATGCTGTCGTTCGCGCGCAGCGACACCGTGGCGCGGTTGTCCTCCTCGCGGCGGACCTCCACGGCGTGGGTGGGACTGTAGAGCTTTTCCAGCTCCACGCCAGCCGCGAGCTTCACGCTGAGGCCGATATCGTGGCCGCTGCGTTCGTCGGGTTTCATGTAAGCCACCTCGACTTTCTGCCCTGAAGCGCCGCGCCCTTCGCGCCCCGTGGCGCCGATGCCGTCCCGGTCGCCCGGCGGGTTGTAGCGCGGTCCCACCACCATGGGGAAGACGAACTCGTATTCGCCCTCGCTGTAGTGCAGCGGATGGAAATAGGTGATCTCCACGTCAATCTCCTTGCCTGGCTCGATATTGGCCACCTTCTGGGTGAAGATGTTGGGCCGCTCCTGGGTGAGCAGGGCGGCGCGATGGCCCTGGCGCCGGGCCTCCTCGTAAATCCGGCGCGCCTCCTCGCGCTCGCGAATCACCCCACGGATGCGGCGCTCGCCGATGACCATGACGAAGTCGGTGACGGCGGAATCCTCGGGCAGGGGAAAGACGTACTCGGCCTCGATCTTCACCTCCCAAGGGTTCTGATACTCCTGGCGCACGGCGACGGAGGCCACAAAGGCCGTGATTTCGGCATTGACCTCGGTGTGTTTGAGCGGCAGCGGGATGGCTTGGCCGTCGCGCAGCGCGTGCAGCTCGCCCTGGGTGGGATAGCGCTCGCCCCGCGGCGGGGGAAGTTTCGGAAGCCGCTCGACGATCCAGAACTCTTCGGCTGGGGGAATGAAAGGCCGTGGCGGGGGTTGGGGGTGGGTGACGGGGGCGGAATTACCTATGCCAGCGGCATTTCCCGAAACACCAGCTTGAGAACGCTCGTTGGCCTTCATCTCCGACTTGCGCATCCAATTATTTCCGTCGAAAACCAAATAATCTTCACTTATATTTCCGGCTACCGTCTGGAGGCCGTCAAGCCTCGGGCGCGCCATCCAAAAGCTATTACCAACTACTGCAACCGCTGGAGAAGGGTCGTCCTGTTCAGCTTCGTCTCTTGTCACGACATCGAGATCGCCGGATTTAGGAGATCCTTCTTCAAAGCATAACAAGTCACCTGTCGCGTTTTTCGATACATCGAACTGCGTGCCATCTAAACGAGCCCTACGGGCCCAATTCGTGCCATCAAAGCTCAACAGATCGCCCGTAGTGTTGCCCGACACTCCGAATTGCGTTCCGTCAATCCGTGCGCGACGGATCCAGTTGTTCCCGTCGTATACCAGCATGTCTCCTGACTCATTGCCCGATACCCCGCTTTTGTTGCTGTTCAAAGAGTTTTGCGCCGGCGTCGGGTCCACCGCCTTGGGACTAGCGTTTTCACACGCCAGCGTGATCGCCAGCACCAACGCGCAGGAAGCAATGGCAAAATATTTTTTCATGGGCCCACCTCTTTCTTTGGGGAATGCTCAGGAATCACCTCGGAATCGGATTCAGGCTCCGACTCTCTAAGGAAAATTTTTGGTTCGTAGCGCCGGCCACCCGGGCGTGCCGCTGCAAGAAGGAGCACCTTGGCCGACAGCTCCTCGTTCTCGGGAACGGCGAAATGCAGGCGCGCCACGCGCAACGTCTTGGCGGAAAACCGCCCTTCCTCCAGCGTGTAGGCAGCAATCAGGATTCGCCCGCCCTCCAAGCCGCGGCGGTCGTAGGTCGGGGGCTCCGCGAAGGGCGGCTCGCCACCTTCGAGCCCCACAATCTTGGCTGCAGCGGGATAAACCAGCTCCACCTGCCAGGCGGCGGGCGCGCCTTCGATTAAAAGGTCGAAAGTCTGGAACGAGAGGCCCGGTTCGGCGGCGGCTCTAAATTTGGCTCCTAGCATCAACAACAACAGCAGTCCGAAAAGACGCATCAGGATTTCCTGGGGTCCAGGGCGACAGCACGGCGGGCTATGACCTCGGCATCGGCGTTGTCCACGCGGCCATCGCCGTTAACATCCTGGGAAAGCGACGGGCGTTGGCCTTGCTGCAATTGCAAGGCCAGGAGATAGGCGTCCACGATATCAGCGGAGGCGTTTGGTTTCGCGACGGCCAGCGTCGCGGGCGCGGAAACCGGTTGCAACTGCCACCACAGCGCGACTCCCGCGCCCAGCAACAGGGCGGCCGCCGCCGCCCTGCGGAACAGCCCACCCCAAACGCGCGAGCGCCGGACCCACGCGGCCCGCAAGCGCAGATTCGCCGCTATGGCCGCATGGGCAGCCGGCGGGATGCGCGCGCCTTCGTGCTCGCTGCTCCCCCGAAGCTCCTGCCGGAGCCGGTGTTCGAGGGCGGCGAAGTCCTCTTGGCTATCTGGACTGCTCTGCGCGTCTTCCATATTTCGTAAGCGTTCAGCCCTTCTGGTGCCACGACAGATCCCCCGAGTCGTTCGCCCTGAGCCTGTCGAAGGGCGGACGGCACCGACGACTCGGCCCATTCATGCTTCGACAAGCTCAGCACGAACGGGCCTGGCTGGCCGACACAGCGATGAACAGGCCCGCATCAGTGGGTGAACACTTACCATATTTCTATTAAGCGGCCGAAGCCTGCAAAAGGTTCATTCGTTCTCAAGATTTTTTTTAAGCTCCTTCAAAGCCGTGTGCAACCGGGACTTCACCGTGCCCAGGGGGATGTCCAGGGCCGTGGCGATTTCGGCGAGGTCCAGGCCGTCGGCGAAACGCAGCAGCAGCACCTCGCGCTGGGCTTCTGGCAGTCCATGGACCCGATCGGCGAGTTCGCGGCGCTCCCGCACCTCGTCGCGCTGCTGGCTCGCGGGCTCCAGCGCCAGATCCTCCAGGGAGGAACCGCCGTGTTTCAGCTTTTCCAAATGGTCCAAGGCGCGGTGGCGCACGACAGGGTAGAGAAATGTTTTGAGGCGACATTCGAGCCTGAAACCGGGAAACTTGCCAAAAAAGTAAAAAAAGGTCTCCTGGAGCACGTCGGCGGCTTCGTGCTCGTCGCGGAGCAAGCGCTGGGCCAGCGTGAAAACCCAGGCGCGGTAACGCTCATAAAGAGCGGTGAAGGCCTCCTCTTCGCCCTGGTTGGCCGCAGCCACGAGTTCGGCATCGCCGCGGGGGTCGGAAAACTCAGCCACGAAAGTGTGATTTTGCCAGCAAAGAATCTAGGGTAGGATACACGGCATTGAAGTCAACCGGCGGCGCAAGAGTTAGTGGGGGCGTTGAAGACGTTGAAATTGTTGACTATCACAAATAAGAGGAGGCATTCATGAAGGTTGAAAGAATTCCCAACATCCATCCCGGGATGATCCTCAAAGAAGACTTCATGGAGCTCCACGGCCTCAGCATCAACAAGCTGTCGCGGCTTCTTTTCGTGCCCCCCATCCGGATCAGCCAGATTGTCAATGGCAAGCGGTCCATCACCGCTGACACCGCCTTGAGGCTCGAAAAGCTTTTCGGTGCCAGAGCGCAATTTTGGCTGAACTTGCAGGATCAGTACGACCTTGAACAGGCGAAGGAAAAATGCGGAGGCGAAATCGCTGACCACATCCGTGCCATCCATGCCGCGTGAACCAACGCGGAACGACACAGAGACGGGGGGCGACTATCCAGGCGGCGTGAGCGAAAAAGAGTGGGCGGCGCTGGTGCAGTTGTACGAGAGCCTCGGCGGCGCCCGGCTCGCGGGACTGAGCGCCCTGGAACTGGATCGCCTGCTGCCAGCCGGCCAGGTCGTGCCCGCATGGTTCAAAGGCGTGGGTCGGGCTATCGCCAAGTTGCGGGCGAAGACGCCGCACGCTGACGCACTCCTGGCCAGCAGCGAACTCGCCGAGATGGCCAGCCGCGCGGAGATTGCGCGCCACCGCTTCGCGGCCCTGCCCGCGCTGCTCCAAGGTGTAAAGCGCATTGAAATGCCGGCCTGCGGCGCCGGTGTTGACGCCCTGCATCTGGCCGATTTTCTCAAAGAGGCCAGCCTTGCCTTGCCCCTGCGACTTTCCGATAGCGACGGGATCGCGCTCCGGATGTGCCATTACAATCTCATGGCAGTTTATCCAAAAATACACGCCAATTTCGCCGTGGAGGATTTCCTGCGGCCTGGCGCCATGGGTGCCGATCTCTCCGGCGCTTATGTTTACCTCGATCCGGCGCGGCGATCCGCGGGCCAACGCGGCGGCTATGCGCCCGCTCTGGAACCCGCCCTGCGCCGCTTAGAAACCGCGCGCTCCGCACAAATCAAGCTCGCGCCCGGAGAAGACCTTGACGCGCTGGAGAAATCCGCCCCGGCCTGGAACTTTGAGGTGCTGGAGTATCGCGGAGAGACACTCGAAATCACGGGCACTTTCACGGGACCACGCGCTGGCCCTGCGCCACGGCGCGCGACGCGGATAGCGTCAGCGGGCCGGCCTTTCGCAAGCTTTGCGGGAAGGCCTGAGACCCTGCCCGAGGCGGCCACTCTTGAGGCAGGGCCGTCCGTACTCCTGCCCTCCCCCACCTTGCGGCGCGCGGGCCTGCTCGGGACCTGGGCGCATGCCCACGGGGTTCAACCCTTGGGCGACAGCGGTCTTTTCAGCGCCATTTCCCATGGCTCGCCTGTGCTGGCCGAGTCCTTCAACTGCCTCGGCATGGCACCCGCCAAACCCAAAAAGCTGCTGCACCTGCTCGAATCCATGGCTTCCGGCTGTCCCATCGAATTGCGCGCTCTGGAAGCCAAACCCGATACCAGGCTGCTGCAAGCGCTTCGGCCCTTCCTGTCCGCCAAGGGCGCATCAGCCCGGCGCCTCACCCTGTTGTTGACCCGGGCGGGCTCAGCGCGCATCGCGCTTCTGCTCCAGGCCTCGTGACTTAATTCGGGCTCATCCGAAGAATGCGTCCTCGGTAGGGCTCCCCCTCCTGTTTGTTCTCGGCTCTCCACGTCCTCAATTTGGGGAGTATCCACAGATTACACAGATTTGCACTGATTAAAAAAACACTACCCTGATTGATTATTATCTGTGTCAATCTGTGCAATCTGTGGAAAATTCCCCTGGCAGCTCGATTTGGTTCCGATATTGCACAACCAAACACTGGTATGAAAATCCTAAAAAAGTACATATTTTTTTCGGAGGCGCCTTAATTCGGACACTCTTTTCCCCCGCCTTGCCGGCAAGCTGTGAGGCGTTCCGATAAGGGGGTACGAATGCCGAGGATGCTCCTGAAAATACCAGCGGCGGCTGGTCGGATCTCTTGAGCTGCCGCGGCGCGAGCCTATCCCGCCGCCGCGGGCAGCTTGCGGTAGCGCGCGCGGCGGCTCAGGAAAATGTCCTCGCCGGCTTCCAGCTTTTTGGCTTCGTATTCGGCGAAGCCGCCCTCGTACCACGCCACGCGCCCGCCGCCCTCGAAGGCCAGCAGGTGCGTGCAAACGCGGTCGAGGAAATAGCGGTCGTGCGAAATGATCAGCGCGCAGGAAGGGAAACCCAGCAGGGCTTCTTCGAGGTGGCGCAGGGTGGCGGTATCGAGATCGTTGGTGGGCTCGTCGAGCATCAGCACGTTGCCGCCGCGGCGCAACAGCTTGGCGAGGTGCACGCGGTTGCGTTCGCCGCCGGAGAGTTTGCCCACTTTCTTTTGTTGATCGGGTCCCTTGAAATTGAAGCGCCCCACGTAGGCGCGCGATGCCATGCGTTTCCCGCCGAGTTCGAGGAAATCCTGGCCGCCGCTGATCTCCTCGAAGACCGTCTTGTCATCGTTCAGGGTGTCGCGCGCCTGGTCCACGTAGGAGAGCTGCACCGTGGGCCCCACTTCGAGCTGGCCTGAATCCGGCTTGTCCTGGCCCATGATCATGCGGAAAAGCGTGGTCTTGCCCACGCCGTTGGGGCCGATGATGCCGATGATGGCCCCGGGGGGAATTTCGAGACTGAAATCCTTGAACAGCACTTTGTCACCGTAGCTCTTCCCGAGGCCTTCCGCGCGCACCACGAGGTTGCCGAGGTGCGGGCCCGGGGGAATCTGGATCTCCAGGCTGTCCTCATGCACCTCAAACTCGGCGCCGGACAGCGATTCGTAGTTGCTGAGGCGCGCCTTGTTCCTGCCGCGCCGGGCGCCGGGGTTGGCGCGGATCCATTCGAGTTCGCGCGAAAGTTCGCGGCGGTGCGCCTCGGCTTTGCCGCTCTCCTGGGCGAGACGTTGCGCTTTTTGTTCCAGCCACGACGAATAGTTGCCCTCGAAAGGGTAGCCCTTGCCATGGTCAAGCTCGAGGATCCAGCGCGTGATGCGGTCCAGAAAATAGCGGTCGTGGGTGACGATGATGACCGTGCCCGGATATTCGCGCAACTGCACCTCCAACCAGGCGGTGGTCTCGGCGTCGAGGTGGTTGGTGGGCTCGTCCAGCAGCAACAAGTCCGGGCGCTCCAGCAGAGCCCGGCACAGCGCCACGCGCCGCGCCTCGCCGCCGGAAAGCTTGCCGATATCCATCGTCTCGTCGGGGAGGAAAAGGGCGTCCGCCGCCTGCTCGATGCGCCGATCCAGTTCCCAGCCGCCCGCGGCCTCGATTTTCTCCTGGGCTTCCGACAGCTCGTCCACGAGCTTTTGCATCTTGGTATCGGAGATGCCGGGAGATTCGAGCTCCGCCGAGATTTTATCGTAGCGCTCCAGGAGCGAGGTGATATCGCGAAAAGCCAGGCGCAGGTTTTCGCGCACGCTCAGACCCGGCTGCAAACGCGGTTCCTGGGACACATAGCCGATGCGCGCGCCCTTGGCGGGCTCGGCCAAGCCCTCGTACTCCTTGTCCACCCCCGCCATGATGCGCAGCAGCGTGGATTTCCCGGAGCCGTTATCGCCGACGACGCCTATCTTGGCGCCGTGGTAGTAGCTCAACGAGATGTCGTCGAGCACCAGTTTCTGCCCGAAGCGTTTGCGCAGGTCGCGCATGGTGTAGATGAAGCGTTCGGCCATATTTTTTATCTGGGACTCAGGAACTCAGGAATTGGATTTTGAAGATGAACATAGGCGAATCTTTCACGCAGGGCCGACATGGGGCGAGTGGCATCCAGTATTTTCCTGAGTTCCAGATTCAATTAATTTTCCAGAATTTGATTGGTTATTAGGGCAAAGCGCCCGGCGCTAAAAATACTCGATGCGCTCCAGGCACAAGCCGTGCGCGGGCAGGGTTTCGCCCAGCTCGCCGCGCGCATCCGGCCGGTCCAGCGCCCCGAAAATGACCGCGGGGCGAAGCGTTCCCCTCCCCGCGCTGAGCACGCTGCCGGCGATGATGCGCACCATGTTGTGCAGGAAACCATTGCCCACGAGCACGATGGCGAAGCGCCGTTCATCTTCGCGCTCAAGCCGCGCCTCCAGCGTGCGCACCGTGGTGCGCGAGCTGTTCTTCGATGTGGTGAAGCTCGCGAAATCATGGGTGCCGGATATCCCCAGCAGCACGCCCTGCATCACGGCATCATCGGGTGGCGGGCCGGGAGCGTGGTAGCGCAGTTCGAGGTCGAAGGGATCGGGGTGGCGCCCGGTATCAAAGCCATAGCGGTAGAACTTGCGGTGCGGGCTGTAGCGGGCGTGAAACTCCCAAGGCACTTCGCGGGCGTCGAAAATGAGCAATTCTTTGGGCGTCAGAGCGTTGAGGGCTCTCAACAGATCGCCCAGGATGAAAGCCCGCGGCAGGGTGAAGTGGCAAACCATGTGTTTGGCGTGGACTCCCGCGTCGGTGCGCCCCGCCCCATAGATGACGACCGGTTCCGCGAGCAGGGTGGCCAGCGCCCCTTCGAGCGCGCCCTGGACGGTTAGTTTATCGGGCTGGACCTGGAAACCCGAGAAGGCGGACCCGTGATAGGCGAGGTCGAGCCGCACCTTGGTGCCGGCCGGATGTTCAGCCCCAATATCGTGCCCCCGTTTTTCGGTGCCGGCAACCAGGTCCGTTCGTGCTGAGCTTGTCGAAGCATGTGCGGACCGTGCCCCCACCGCCGTCCATCCCTGGTGGCCCTTCAGTGGCCATTCATCAGGCTCGCCCCCCGAAATGGGAGGTGAAGGGCGAACGGCGAATGGCCCGTCAACCTGCTGAAATATTATCTCAGCCCCTTCCGCGCCGGCCATAACAGACGTGGGAAGCCAGCGCGTAAACCAGATGATCTGCGTCATGAATCGCCGGCTGAATCTGGACTTTGAATTTGCGGCGCTGGAGCGCGCGCGCCGTCACCGGTCCGATGGCGCCCAGGATGCGCGCGCGGCGCAAAATGGCGGCATGGCGAGGCAGAAGCGCCTCCAGAGCCGAAGGAGAGCAGAACAGGGCTGCATCAAAGGGGGGAAGCGTTGGAACATCGAGGGCCCTATTGTGGTAGAGCACACAGGCGTTGACCTCGGCCCCGAGCGCGCGCAACTGGCGCGGCAAGCCGCTCTGGCTGGCCTCCGAGCGCGGGATCATCACCCTGCGGCCCTCCCATTTCAGAGCCGCCATGGCCTTGCCCAGAGCCCGCGAGGTATAGTCCTCCGGCATGAGGTCGGGCCGCAGACCGCGGCGGCGCAACACGGCAGCCACCGCGGGCCCGCTCACCGCCAGCTTGGGCAGACGGCGCACATCGCCATTGTCCTCCTCCAGGGCCTGGAGGAAAAACTTGGCCGCGGACTCGCTGGAAAGTACCACCCAGTCGCGCCGACCCAGCGTCTTGAAAAATCGCAACCAGGAACGATCCGCGCTTGGCAGCAGCCGAAAGACCTCGATGGGATACGGACGCGCGCCCAGGTCCTCAAGTTTGGCGGTGAGCGTTGTTCGCGTGCCCGGCGTACCGGGGACCAACACCCTCATCCCCGCGAGCGGGCCATCTCCGGTCTTATAGGCGCGTTCCGCGCGCGCCGCCTCGCCCACCAGCACCAGGGCTGGCGGCTTCAGTGTCGAGCGCGCCAGGCGCGCCTTGATATCGCCGAGGTGGCCGCGCACGATGTTCTCCGATCCCGGCGTGCCGCGCAACACGGCGGCGGGCGTCGCGCGCGGGTATCCCGCGGCCATGAGCCGGCGCGCCAGTTCGCCGATTTTTTCCGCGGCCATGAAGAAATAGATGGGGGCCGCCCCGCGCCTGGAGAAATCGCGGGGGTCGAAAATTTCTCCCTCCTCTCCCGTTCCCGTGGCCACGTGGAAATGCCGCACCCGCCGGCGCTCCGTCAGAAAAATGCCGTGCGCCGCGGGGGCTGAGCACAGCCAGGGTATTCCCGGCAGCACGCGGCAGTCCACTCCGGCGGCGGTGAGCGCCGCGATTTCCCCGGCCAGCCGCCCGAAAAGCGAGGGGTCGCCGCCCTTGAGCCGCACCACGCGCTCGCCCTGGTCGGCGGCCTCGATGATGCGCGCGGCGACATGGCGCTCGCGTTCCCCGGCGCCACCCTCCCCTCCCCTGCGGCCGGCGTACTCCAGCCGTCCCGCGCAATGGGAAAGTATCTCGCTATCCAACAGCGCGTCGTGCAGGCACAGCGTGCAATGTTCGAGGGCGCGCAGGGTGGCGAGCGAGTAGTTGCCGTCCCGGCCGGTGCCGGCCCCGGCGATGACGACCGGATGGGTCAGCAGGCGGCGCAGCGTCTCGACCGCCTCATGCCCGCGGCGGTAAGTCACTGCGAGCGCCCCTTGCGCTGGATGAGTCTGGATTTCATCCGGCGGGACGCATGCGGCGATGCGCGCGCCAAGTCCCAGGCGCTTCAGCCCCGCCGCCGCCAGCAGAATGGCGTCGAACTTCCCCGCATCAAGCTGAACCAGGCGCTCGTCCACATTGCCGCGGATGGGGATGACCTCCGCGCTCGGCCAGCGTTTCCGGGCGTAAGCGCGCCGGTTCGCCGAGCTCACGCCGATGCGCGGTCTTTTCGGAAAGGGCCGCGCGGGGATGGGGGTCACCACGGCGTCGCGCGCATCTTCGCGCCAGGGCAGCCAGAAGGCCCTCAGACTCGGCTGAAGCTCTTGGGGCAAATCTTTAGCGCTGTGAAGCGCCGCGTCAATCTCGCCCGCCAGCACCGCGCGGTCGAGCGTATCGGTGAAGAAGTCGTCCGGAAAATCCAGCGCTAGGTCGCGCCGGCGATCGAGGTCTCCAGCCGTGGCATAGGTCTTGATGGAGAAACGCAGATCAGGAAGCAGCGCGGTGATGCGCGCCAGCCCATCACGGCATTGCGCCAGCGAGAGCCGGCTGCCGCGCGCGCCGATGCGCAGCCGCTGGGTCATGGCGCCGCTACCCGGCGTGCCGCGCTTCGAGCCAGCGCTCCGCCTCCAGGGCGGCCATGCAGCCTGAGCCCGCAGCAGTCACGGCCTGGCGGTAAACCTTGTCCTGCACGTCCCCGGCGGCAAAAACGCCTTCGAGGCTGGTGCGCGCCGAACCCGGCACGGTGATGATGTAACCCTGCGCATCGGTCTCCAACTGGCCGGCCAGGAAGGCGGTGTTGGGCTGGTGGCCGATGGCGTAGAACAGCCCGCCGCAAGACAAGCGCTTCTCCTTGCCCTGCTGCCGCACCACGGCCGCGCTCAGGAGTTTGCCATCCCCTTCCAGCGCTTCGAGGTTCGTGTTCCAGAGCACCTCAATTTTGGAATTGGCGAGCACCCGCTGCTGCATGATCTTGCTGGCGCGCAGGGCGTCCCGGCGCACCAGCATCTGAATTTTCGCGCCGTACTTGGTGAGGTAGGTTGCCTCCTCGCAGGCCGAGTCGCCGCCGCCCACCACCACCAGCACCTTGCCGCGAAAGAGCGGCAGCGCCCCATCGCAGACCGCGCAGGCGCTCACACCCTTCTGCCAGTAGGTCTCTTCTCCTTGCACCCCCATGCGTTTGGCGGTGGCGCCGGTGGCGATGATGACAGCCTCGCTTTCAAGTTCGCGTTCGGCGGATCGCACCCGGAAGGGCCGGTGCTTGAGGTCCACGCCCACGACGGTCTCGGAGTGGATCACCGCCCCGCAGCGCAGCGATTGCTCGCGAAAAAAATCCGTGAGCTTGGAGCCGGAAATGCCTTCGGGAAAACCCGGATAATTCTCGACCTCGGTGGTCGTGGTGAGCTGGCCGCCCGCGGCCACGCCCCCGGCCATCATGCCTTCGAACATGACGGGCTGGAGCCGAGCACGCCCCGCGTAGATAGCCGCGGTATGTCCCGCGGGACCCGATCCGATGATGACGAGCTTCTCAGGCATGCCGCGGAGTCGCGGAACGAAAATTCGGGATCCTCAATGCTTATCCGAGCCCTGGGGTCCCCGCCATACCTCAGCGGCCGCGCGCCACCTGCTCGGCGTTTTCGCGCGTGACGATGTTGCCGGCGGACAGGGTACGGGCGATGTTCTTGGTGTCGGAGGGAAAGCCCGCTCCGATCATCCAGGAAAGGTAGTTGCGCATCTCCGGCTCCTTGGGACGCGCGGCCCTGCCCTTGAACTTCCCGAAAGCCAACACCACTTCGCCGTTTTCATTGAACTCGAAGGCGCCGTTGGAATCTATGGGGGGATTGAGTTCCGCGTAACCCGAACCTTTGCGATCCGCCAGATCGATGGTGTAGCGACGCTTTTGCGCCGCGAAAACAGCCATGGTGGCGCGCACGTCATTCATGGCGCGATGCCCATCCGTGAGCTCGCCTTCACAATAGAATTTGTAAGCGGCCTTCAAATCGCGCGGCTGATGGTGAAAATAGATCTTCTGCATGTCGAGGATGCGCTTGCCGGAAATGGATAAAAACATCCCACTGCGCAGGAATTCCTGGCGCAGCATACGCAGGTCGAAACCCACGTTGTAGCCCGCCAGACCTCCGGCTCGGGACACGAGCTTCTCGATGGCGGGCGCCACCTGCGCGAAAGAAGGGGCGTTGCGCACATCCTCATCGCGCAGCCCGTGGATCGCCGTGACTTCGGCGGGGATGCTGCGGCCGGGGTGGACCAGGGTGGTGTAGTCCGCCAGTTCCTTCCCCTGGGCATCCTGAAGCACCATGCCGATTTCGATGATGCGATCCTCGGCCGGATCGAGACCCGTGGTCTCAACGTCGAAATATAAAATATCCATGGTCAGGAGTTTGCGAGCCAGCCTCATCCTGCAAGATGCGAGGCGGGCGCCGGGAGCCGCTTGAAGGTTGCCCGCCGCGCGACAATAGTGGGGATTTATTTTTCAGGATCTTCCATGGCACGCTTGCATAACTTCAGCGCTGGTCCCGCGGCGATCCCCCTTGAGGTGCTCGAAGCCTCCGCGGCGGGGCTCAGCGACTACCGTGGAACCGGGATCGGAGTGCCGGAGATGTCTCACCGCTCCAAGGCCTTTATCGCCATTATGGATGAGGCCGTGGCCGGTGTGCGCGATCTGCTCAAGGTGCCCGCGGATTACGAGGTCCTCTTCCTGCAGGGCGGCGCGACCTTGCAGTTCGCCATGCTCGCCATGAACCTCCTCAAAAACCGGGGCGATTACGTCATTACCGGCGTGTGGGCTGAAAAAGCCTACTCCGAGGCAGGCGCCATCGGGGCGGTCGAAGCAGTGGCGAGTTCAAAGGATGCCCGCTACAGCTTCATCCCCAAGAACTTCACGCAAAAGGATGGATCGGACTACCTGCACATCACCTCCAACAACACCGTCGAGGGCACGCAATTCCGCAACTACCCGCGTCCTCCCCAGGGCGTCCCGCTGGTGGTGGATGCGAGTTCTGACATCTTGAGCCGTCCTTTGGATTTCACGGGCGTGGGGCTGGTTTACGCCGGAGCCCAGAAGAACCTGGGTCCGAGCGGCGTGGTGCTGGTCATCCTGCGCAAGGACCTGCTGGAGCGCAATCCGCGCAAGCTGCCGGAGATCCTGCGCTATTCGGCGCACGCCAAAGCCGGCAGCATGCTGAACACCCCGCCCACTTTTTCGGTCTATATGGTGAAGCTGGTGCTCGACTGGATCCGCAAGGAAGGGGGCGTGGCGGAAATGGAAGCGCGCGCGCGCCGCAAAGCCGGCCTGATCTACAACCTCATTGACGAAGGCGGCCTCTATCGCGGCACCGCGGCGCGCGAGGATCGCTCGCTCATGAACATCACCTTTACCCTGCCCTCCGAGGAACTCACCGAGAAGTTCCTCAAGGAATCCGAAAAACAGGGCATGGAGGGGCTCAAAGGCTATCGCACGGTGGGCGGGGTGCGCGCCTCGATCTACAACGCCGTGCCGCTGGCCTCCGTGGAAGCCCTGGCGCAACTCATGGGGGACTTCTCCCGCAAGCACGGCTGAACCCACCCGTCAGGCATCGAAAACGGGTTTGATCTCCAGCATCGCGGGAGCACGGCCCTACGTTTCTCCCATGTGTTTTTCTGAGCTCCAGATTTGAACCCCAAGGCTGGGATCAATCCGCCTTGAAGGCCGGAGTTCGTTTTTCCTTCAGGCTGGCGTTGAGTTCGAAGACGTAATAAAGCACTTCGGCCACGGCCATGAAGACCTCCTCGGGGACGGAGTCCCCGAGATCGAGCTGGACCAGGACTTGGGCCAGATCGGCGTTCTGTTCGACGGCGAGACCGCATTCCTGCGCGCGCTCGATGATGCGCCGCGCCAGCTCGCCGCGACCGCTGGCCACGACGCGCGGAAGGGAACGGCCCAGCTTGGAACCGCCCAGGGCGACGGCTGCCTCGGATCGGCGCGGCTGACGACGCGGCGCGACCATCAGGCGGAAAGGTCAGCGTTCATGCCTGTCGAGAAACCGTTCGCCATGAGCCTGTCGAAAGGTGAACAGCGCGAGGTCTCGGCCCGTTCATGCTTCGACAGGCTCAGCACGAACGGGCTTGGCGGCTGGTACTGCAATGCCGTTGTGTGCTTCAAGGTCTGAACGATTACGCGGAAAGGTCTATTTTGTTCTTGGCGTGCGGCACGCCGACGGATTGCGCGATGGGCACGGTCCCGTCCTCCTCGGCGACCTTTTTTTCGCGGAAGGAAAGCAGGGGCTTCAAACCCCGCGCGGCGAAGCGTTCCTCCAGGAAGCCGGCGTTGCCGCGCAGGGCCGCGAGCGCCGCCGCCTGTTCACCCGAAAAGTCGAGTTGCAGCAGGCCCTTCTGCAACGTGAGGTCGGCGCGCACGGGCCCCAAAGCCTCGAGGTCTAGGTTGATGACCACCTTGTAGGAGTCGTCCTCGCCTCCCTGCTCATCGCTCTGCCGCTGGCGGTGATAAACCTTGAAAAGCGCGCGCTCCATGCCATCGCCGAAATACACGGGGATTTCAAAAAGCTGCGGCGTGTCGTTGCGCGTGGCCTGCAAGTTGTACTGCTTGAGGCCGAGCCAGTTGCGGTCCTCGGCGGCGAGGTGCCGATCCAGGTTTTGCAGCAGGTTTTCCCAGCGCGGCGTCATTTTGCCTTGAGCTTCGAGGTAGTCCCTGAGACCCAGGATGAGTTCCCGCAAGCGGGTGCCGTGACCGGCCTGATAGAAGGAGAGCGCCTCGCGCAGGGCCCGGGCCGAAGCGGGCAGGCGCGCCCCGGATTGGGATACTTCGTCGGCGACATTGGCGGGGAGCTCCTCGCTCATGGCGAACAGCTCGGCCAACGAGGCGTAGAACCCGGGACGGGTGGGTTCCAGCTTCTGGGCGCTCACCAGCGCCTGGAGCAATTCGGGGGTCATCTCAAAATTCTTCGCGGCCAGCCAGGCCGCGCTCTGCACCATGAGGCTGTTCGGGACAGCTCCGCTGCCCGCTGCCTGTTGCAACGCGGTCAGCACCGATTGCAGGTACTTGCCTGAGAGCGCGGAGGATCCAAACCCCTGAAGTTCGAGCGCGGACATGAGCCGCGAGCGCGTTTCCGGCAAGACCTCGACCGCGGTCATGCCGCCAAGACCTTCCAGGCCCCGCTCAGCCCGCGGAAAAATCGGCGCGCGGAACAGGAACTCGGTGAGCTGGGGTTTGAGTTCAGGGTGCGCCTCAAGGAAGGCGTTCCAGGCCTGCACCGATCCGATATGGGCCCTGAGCTCCGCGAGCGGCCGCCCCGCGCCGATCCAGTTCTGCAACAGGCGCTCGATGAACAACGTGCGCGGCAGTTGGGACGTGCTGGTGAAATCGCGCAGGCGCGCGAGGGACAGTTGTGCATTGGCGGGATCGAGCGACGCCCTGCGCGTCAGGAAAATCGGCAGTCGATCCGGCTCATTTTCGCCTGTCAGCGGGCTCTGCTGGAAATCCCGATGCTCCCCGGGAAGTTTCTCGGAGAGGAACAACAGCGCCCCGGTGCGGTGGACTTGGAGCGCCTGGGGCACCTGCCCCCGCCAGGCGTCCTGAGCCGAAAGCACGTCGCCCAAGGAAAGTTTGTCCAACCTCCCACCCAAGGTCGTGAACTGCTCCAGCAGGCTCGCGGTCGCGCCCGAATCCATGCCCGGCGCCTGGCGCAAGAAGGAAGCGATGGCCGTCTGGCGATCCACTCGTCCGGGAAGCTCCACCTCGCCCAGGGATTCATGGAAGAGCCCTGATGAAAGCAGGAAACGGCCGTTGACATCGCCCAGGATGCGCGTGACCTGTCCCTGCACGGCTTCCGGATCCGCGCCGGGAGCGGCGGCCAGCCACTCGGACAACAGACGACCGAGCTTTTCCTCCGCCCCCGCCTCGCCGCTGAGGCCCAGGAGCAACGCCTGAACATCAAGCTGACGTTCGGGGTCGAGCGCCGCTATTTTGAGCAGCAGGCCCGCCAGGACTTTGAGATCGGCCTCGTTCCAACGTGGGATCTCGCCCGACAACTTGATGACGTTTTCGATAGCGATCGCATCCAGAGCCTGGCCTTCCACGTGAACCGAGATGAACGACTCGATGTTGTTCAGCAGCGTCTGGGCCATGGCCTGCCGCACTTCCGTCGGAGCGGCATCCATGCGCTCGACCAGCGTCAGGATGTTCTTCACCGTCCGCGCCACCTCCTCCGGGGGTTGGTCAGTATCGTAGCCCAGGCTGCGCAGGAAGGAAAGCAGCTCTTTGCGGCTGGCGGAATCCGCCTCGCGCTCGGATTTGGTGAGGAAGCCATCCAGCCAGCGCTGTTCCGCCGGACTGAGTTCGGATGGCGAACGGCGCTCGCCGTTGCGCTGGCCCAGCAGCGATAGCTCCGGCGGAACGCTGTTCTTCTCGATGAAGAGCTGGTATTGCTGACCCACCTTGAGATCGGCGGCCACCGCGGCCTCGAAGGTGTTGCGACCGAGCTTCAACAGGTATTTCCCCTCCCCCAACCTGTCCACCACCAGCGCGTTGACGATATTGCCCGGATAGAGCGGGCGGGACTCGTCCTGTCCGTAAGAATGGCTTTGCTGGTTGCCGACGAGGGAGATCGTGTCCATGAGCGGTGCTGCTTTATCGGCTTCGGGAGGCGCGCAGTTTAGAAGGAAGTGCCAAGTTGCAGCCCCAGGCGGCCATGGGGAAGGCCGACGGGTTGCGCATAGTGGAACTCAAGGGGTCCCACGGGCGTGCGCAGCAGCAATCCGAGCCCGACGCTCTGATGCAGGTGGTGGATGCGCCACTGCGTTTCTTCGGTAAAAACGTCGCCGGCCTCATAGAAAACCGTGCCTTCGAGCTTGGGCATGAAGGGATAGAAACTCTGAAGGCCCAAGGAGGAAAGGCTCTCCCCGCCCACCCCTAAAGGACCTGAAATGGCATCCTGCTTGAAACCGCGCATCGAGTTCGGTCCTCCAAGGAAAAAGCGGTCGGCCAGGGGGATGTCGAAGGTGCTGCTGATCTTGGCGACGTGCGCCCAGCGATACCAGGGGGTGAGGAGCAGGGACCCTAGCTGGAGTCCGTAGCTCAGGGTGTAGTCGCCCTTGTACGCCTGGGTTCCATCCTTGACCAGGTAGGTGATGAGGGACTGATCCGCTTCGAGTTGCAACCCCGCGTGGGGGGCCTCGGAAAAGAGCGAGGAACGCTTGGAGGCGAGGAACCGCAAGCGCAGCGAAGGCACGTGCCCCTGCTGATTGATGAGTTGCGCCACCCGCGAGCGCTCAAGGCGATCCTCCTCATAGATGACGGAACCGGTCAGGCGCAATTTTTCATGCCAGACCCGGGTGAGTCCGGCCTGCACGAGGTAGCTTTCATTGCGGATGTCGAGCTGGGAGAGGATGTCAACCTTTTGCGCCAGCGAAAAGCGCCCCGCGAGCTCGCGGCCACGCAGGAAGGGATCGAGATAGGTGATTTGCTTGAGGCTCTCGCGGCTGGTGAAGTTGCCTTCGACGGAGACCGATCGCGCTTGACCGCCAAGGTTCTCGATGCGACCGCGCCAAGAGCCCTGGAAGCCCTCGGGACTCTCATACCCCAGTTTGAAGGCCGTGCTGAGGTAGGGCGACTGGGTCACCTTGAAGACCACATCGCGAACCGCGGGGTCCGCCGTGGGTTGAACGATGGTGTCCACCTGCTCGAAAAGCCCCAGCGCCGTGAGCTTGTCGCGGCTCTCATCGAGCCTGGACTGGCGGGCGCTTTCCCCCTCGCGCAGCGCGATGCGCTGGCGCAGGAAGGATTCGCGGGTGCGGCGCAGGCCCGTGAAGGAGATGCGACCCACCCGCCAGCGCTCGCCCTCCACCACCGTGTAGTGCAAACTGGTGCGCGGGTAGCGGCGGCTCATCAACACGCGGTAGGTGATCTGGGTTCCCAGGTAGTTGTGCTCCTCGTACCAGCGCAGCATGCGGTCGCGGTAGGCGACGAAATCCGACTCGCGGTAGATGCGCCCGTCCTCATAGCCGCTGACGCGCAGCAGTTCCCCGCCGCGCTCGGGCTCCACCCCTCCGATCACCAGTTGCTCCACGGAATAGCACGCGCCCGCCTCGACGTCCACTTCGAGATTCTTGGCCACGGTTCCCGCCTCGCTCTGCCGTGGACTCGTCACCCCTTCAGGGTGACTCATCGCACCCTCACTTTGGCCAGCGACCCAATCCTGAGGTTCCACGCCCTCCGCGCCCAGCACGGGTCTCAAGAGCGTGTCAGCCCCGCCGTATAGCGAGCTGCTCACGATGCGCGCGGCGGCGTATCCGTGTTCCGCGAGCTGGGCCAGGAGCTGCCCATGAAAGACCTCCCTGCGCTGCGAATCGTACACCTGCTGGCGCCCATGCGGGTGGGCCAGCCATGGGTCCGCGGGCAGCGGAACCTCCTCAGGCCAGCCCGCGATCCCCACCTGGGCCAGGGTGCTGATCTGACCCGTGACGACCCGAGTCGAAACCACGATGCGCTGCGCGCGCCGCGGACGGCCGCGGCGCAAGGTCGTGACGTTGCCGCTCTCGACGGTGAACGGT
>JAHFOS010000198.1 GCA_023261545.1 bacterium | reverse complement strand
TCCTGAACTGCTCTCGCAGGGCCGGGTCCAGGCGCGACAAGAAGGCTTGCCACTGGCGATCCAGCGTACGCTCCGCCTGAGTTTGTATTTGCGCTTGCATGGCTGGAGAGTTCAGCATACGCATCACGGCCTCGGAGGCCGTGCCGGGATCATTCGCGGCTTTCGCGGGGTCCGGCGTTTCTTTCGCGCCTTCCCCGGGCGTCACGGGCGCAGCCGCCGCTACGGCCTGTTCGGCAGCGGCGGCTTGAGCCTTCGCGAGGTCGCCCTTGAGCCTGTCGTTATCGTCCTTGAGCGCCTTGACCTGCGCGAGCGCCCGGTCGCGCTCGCTCTGCGTCTTCAGCAGTTCCTCCCGCAGCCGGCGCGTCTCAGCCTCACCGGCCTTTTGGGCTTCCTCGATCCGCCGCTCCAAGTTCGCCAGCTCTTCGCGCTGCCGCTGTTCCAGGTCACGCCGGGCGGCCTGCTCCTGCTCCAAGCGCCAGCGTAAATCCTTGCCCTCCTCCTTGGCGGCGAGCCAGATGAAGGGCATCGCGAGCAGCATCAATCCCGCCAGGATGGTTCCGAGGTGCTTCATGTCTTTATCCTCACTCAAAAAATGTTGGGATTTGCGCTGTCACGGAGCGGAACTCCGGTTGCCCGACACCTGCGATTTTTCCGCAAAAGGCTGTCTCAAACGAAAGGCCACTAGACCTAGACGTTGCGCTTCATCCATGCGGATTTTTTGTTCCACGGCTTGCCGCAATGCGCGCGCCTCCTCCTGGTTGAGCGACGAAGCGGATCGATCCACAAAAACAAACAGAGCCTGTTTTTTTATCTCAAAAAATTCTGGATCTGTGGAAAAAATCAAAGTAGCGCCGTCCTGCTGTGGCAATTTTTCCAGTAGGGTATCCTTCAACAATCCCACGAGTTGCTCGCGACGGGCGGCATCCTTGATTTTAAAACCAGACTCCTCGATGTCCGCGAACTGCTGGCGCACAGGGATGGTTTTCCTATAGGCCTTGTAGCTCTCGTAGTTCTGGGGGCCGAGCAGCGCCAGCATCTCCGCATCACCGGCCTTGGTGTATTCTATCATGCGCTCAATCCTACTTTGCTTCTCTTCGGGAGATCGCTGAGCGGTCAGCAACGACATGCCGGTCTCCATAACCCTTCGCCCTTGGGCCAGCATCATTTCTCGGCAACGTCCCCGCAACGCCGGATCCAAACTCTCCAGAAAGGGGCGCCACTGGAGATCGAGCGTACGTTCTGCCTGCAATTGCACTTGTTCTTTCATGGCGGGAGAGTTCAGCATCCTGGCGACGGAAGCTGGCCAAGCGGAATCGGCAGGCTCTGTCTTCGATAAAGTCGCGGTGGCCGATGGAGCCTGTACCGCAGATCGATCTTCGACCATGGTCATGGCCTTTTCCAGTCCCTCCGTGATCCGGCCGCTTTCCTCGGTGATCCGCTTCGTTTCATCCAGAACGCGGTCGAGATCGCCCATCATTTTCACCATGAAGCGCTCGCGAAGTTGGCGCAGATCCTCCTCGTGGGCGGCGTTGCTTTCCTTGAGCCTCCGTTCCCATCCGGCGATTTCCTCGCGGTGCTGTTCCTCGCGCCGACGCGCGGCCAGCTCTTGTGCGTCGAGGCGCTGTTGCAGCCCCCGCGCCTCATCTTTGGCCACGAACCAAACCGCGGGTAAGGCGATGATCATCAGCCCGGCCAGAATGTAACCGAAGTGGTTCATGGCGCGCTTTTGACCTCAAATGAGAACGATGTGTCCGTGCCCCGGATCCCCCCGCCACGGATGGGGCGGGGGGAAAGTCCAGAATCCAGGGGACTGCGCTTCAATGCGCCTGAATCCCAAGTTGCACTTGCACTTGCGCCTGCGCCGCCTCTGCCGCGGGCGTCGGCTTCAGACCGGCCAAGGCCGTGTCCAAGGAGGCCAGCTCCGTCTGGGTCAGCAAGGACGAGGCCCGCTCGCGCAAGGCCGAATAGAACCCGGCGCCGCCATACTGCTGGCTACTCACCTGGACGAAGGCCGAACAGAACCCGGTGTTCAGCAGTGACACGGGCACGGCACCTCCGGACTGCTCGCGAGCCACCTGGACGATAGCCTCGACGAAGGGCTCCGCGTGGTTCGCATCCTCCAACTTGAAGCCGTGATCTTCATAAATGATGAGTTGCTGACGCGCGGGAAGTGCCTTTTCGTAAGCCTGGTAGCGGCCGTAGTCCTCGGTGCCGAGGATCTTATAGACCTCGTTGTCCAGGGCCATCTTGCTGGTCATGAGCCTGGTCAAGTCCTCTGGGGTGGCCTTGCCTTTGGTCAGAAATGACATGGTCTGCTCGCCGCTCTTGCGTGTATATTCGAGCATCTTCGTCGCGAACAATTCTTGAACACCCTGATCCAACGAAGCCACGAAAGTCTGCCACTGCCGCTTGTGGTTCTGCTCGATAGATCTGAGGCTGCTCTCCTTCATCTCCGGAGAGGACAGCAGGGCCAAAGCCTCTGGGCTGAGCTTCACCTCCTTGGGGGCAGCGCTTTGATCCCCCGGCGCCTCGTCCGCTGTAACAGGCAAAAGGCAGGGCGCAGCCAGAAGCATCAGCCCCGCTAATTTGAATTTAACTAAGCTCATATCAAGTTCCTTGTATAAAAAATTTGTATTAAAATTAAAAAGAAGCCTTCGTTCTGCTTTCAATTTCAATTAAACCATTATAAATCGTATTTTTTATACTTCAATACCATTTTTAAAATAATTTAAAATAATTTTTTCATCCGGATCCCCCGAGGTCGGACCAATCTAAATGATTGATTATCAAGAATATAAGCCACAAATTGGGCTATTTTGGTGCGTCCGGCATGACGTGACATGAGGAGGCGTTCGCTGATAATATCAGGCGTCCAGCCATCGCGGAGCCGAAATTCTACAGCGATACGCACGGCCTCTGTGAACCGGCTTCGAACCACACCCTTAAACCCGCTTGGCGAAATCCAGGGGCAGCCGGTACTTGCTGGACCAGCGCTTGCGCTCGTACTCGATGAGCTGCTTCTCCACCAACTGGTCGCGCTTGTAGGGGCCGCGCTCGTTGCGGATGTCGGACTTGAGGCCGATAAGCTCATTGAGCTGCTGGTTGGAATAGTAGGCATAGCCGTCCTTGGAGGCCATGCTGTCAACGTGCATCTTGAGCAGCATCATGCAGCCCTCGGGGCCGATTTCCTGCACCAGGTTGCGGTCGATCAGGATGCGCGCCAACTGCTCCAGGGTGAGCCGTCCGCCGCGCCCCTCGCTTTCCAGGAACTTCTCCATCAGGCCCTCCTTGGTCTGACCGGAGTAATGCGTCGCGATGAACTCCATGAGGTCGCTCATCTTGAAGGGCTTGGGAAAATAGTGGGCGATGCCCAGCTCCTTGCGGATGCGCTCCACCTCGTACTCCTCGGCGTAAGCGCTGAAGAGGATCACGAAGATATCCTTGCGGATGGCGTAGAGCCCTTTCACCACCTCGTAGCCGCCGAGGGTCGGGTGGCCGAGCTTCACATCCACGATGGCGATGTCCGGCGCAAACTCCGCCGCCGCGGCGTCCACCTTGGCCGGGTCGGAAATGGCCCACGCCTCCACCTTGTCCTGAAGGAACTCCGGCGCGAGCTCGCCCATACTGTCCGCCATGGATTGCGCCAGGCGTTCGTTGTCGTCCACGATGAGGATTTTCATGCGTTTTCCTTCTGGCTGATGGGCAAATGTACCGTGACCGTCGTGCCTTCGCCAACCCGGCTCGCGACCTCGATGTGGCCGCCCAGCTCCTCCACGTAGTCCCGCGCGCTGGCGAGCCCGATGCCGACGCCTTCGGGCTTGCCGTAGGTGAAGAGCGGCTTGAAAATCTGCTTCAGGACGTCGGGCGACATACCGCGCCCGTTGTCGCGGACCACGATTTCGCAGTCCCGGGGCGTGGACCGAATCTCCAGGGCGATGCGCCCCCGTTCGCGCGGCTGACCGATGGCCTCTCCGGCATTGTTGACGATGGTTTTCAGCGCCGCGTCCAGACGCGCGCGCTGGGCGCGGACCAGCACCCGCGACGCAGCGGCGGCCTTCGTGACCTGGACGCCGGCAAAAGCCATCTCGGTGTACTCGGCAACGGCATCCAGCATCTCCGCGAGGTCCAGGGCCTCGCGCGCCTCGTCGTTTTGCGGAGCCGGATAGCGCTCGAGTTTCTTCACGATCTCCAGGGCGCACTCCAGGGACTCCCCGGCGCGGCGGAAAGTCTTGGAAGCCGCCAATTCCTGGTCCTTGTAGGACAGCCCCTCCAGCGCCATCGCCACCGTGGCCAGCTCGTTCTTGAGATCGTGGGCCAGAAATTTCCCCACGTTCGCCACCGTGCGCCGGGCCACCTCCGCCTCGCGGCGCCGGGCGTAAAGCAGCAGCCCGGCGACGAGCATGACATACAGCAGCGTGTAGGCCCCAAGACGCGCAATCCCGCGGCGGTGCTGATCTTCTATTTTTTTGATGGCGGAAGACAGATCGCCACTGTCGCGCTCCGTGGCCTGATTTATGCTCGCCGCGCTGGAGATCGGCCGGTCCTCAAGCACGCCGAAAACCGCGGTCTCGTAAACCGCCGTTATCACGGCGATCACCAGGAAAAGCATGACCCCGGGTTTCATACTTCCGACTTATGAAGCAATAAATAA
The DNA here is from genome assembly GCA_023261545.1 of bacterium. GTDB lineage: Bacteria > Planctomycetota > JADGBV01 > JADGBV01 > JADGBV01 > JAHFOS01. The sequence goes on along the minus strand of JAHFOS010000198.1, from coordinate 2,617 downwards.
ACGTTTTACCATCTTATGGTAGCGTAAAAAACTTTAAAATCATGTGCCGGGCATTATTAAACTAAAAAAATTTACTTCAATACATTTTATCTTCATTGTCTCTCCACCTCGATCTGGAAAATACTGATTTGCAGCAGACGAAAAAGCCGCGGGGGGCAACCCCTCCGGCTTTCCGGTTGCTCAGCTAAGTACGGTCCTGGCTCTCGGGACTGGCGCGCGGCCGGTTTTACGGCGCCGCCGGGCCCACCACGAAGGGATTGTTGGCCACGGCCACCTTGCCCTTGCCGTCGTAGGCGTAAACGAAAAGGCGGTAGTTTCCAGGCTGCGCTGGCGCCTTGAAAGACACGTCTTCGCCCTCGGCTTTATCGAAGCAGCCACTCACCGGGACTGGGTTTTTCTGGCCCGGCGCGTTCTTTTCTGGGCGAATTTCCCAGCGCACCCGCGCCATGTCGCCGTCGGGATCGCGGGCGCGCATCACGGCGGTGTGCGGCGAACCCGCCGGCACCGTGCGCAGGCATACCGTGGAGTCCCAATACGTGATTTCTGGAGCGCGGTTGGCCGCGCAGCGCCCGGTCCAGACGAGCTGCATGGCGTCCGCGGTGTTCATGGCCTCGCGCGAATCCAGGAACATCTCGAACCAGGTGTGGCTGCCGGAGAAATTGTAGTGCGGCGATTCCTCCAGCGTGCCCCAGAAGAAGACGTAGGAGCCCAGGCACCAGCCCTTCTGGCCGGAAATGGACTGGGTGTAGGGGCCGATGATGTACTGGGCGGCGACGGAGCTGTTCATCTCCAGAGCGGCGCCCCAGGACGTCTTGCGCGTCTCCCAGTCGCCGGGGGTGCCGAACTCGGTGATGAGGTAGGCTTTCTCCCAGCCGAAGGACTTGAGGAAGCTCGGCGTGATTGCCAACGCCACGTAGGTGTTCACGCCCAGGGCGTCCAGCGTCGGGCAAAACTTGAGGATGGATTTTATTTTGGGCTCGCTGGCGCCCGCTATAACCGTGATGGTGGGGTGGTTGGGGTCCACCTCCTTGATCATCTTGGCCACCTTTTCGATGGCCTGCCACATGGGGTCCGGCGCGGCCATGCCGATCTCCATCTCGTTGCCGATGCCCCACATCAGCAGGGCGGGGTGGTTCTTGTTGGCCTGCACGTAAACCTTGAAGCGCTGGACCATTGCGTCCACCTGCTGCGCGTCGCTGTAGTTAAACGTACGATCATCCGCATGGGGCAGCCACAGTCCCGCGCACACCGTGAGCCCTTGCGCCTGGGCCTTGTCGTAGAGGACCGGGTCGGTGGCGGCGCCCCAGGTGCGGATGGAATTGCCTCCGGCCTCCTTGAGTTCCTTCATGTAATCCCAGGCGCAGGCGCCGCGCACGAAGTACTCCTGCCCATCCTTCAGGAGGTGCCAGCCGTCCGCGCGCTTGGCGATCTCCACCTTGGAGGGCTTGGGCTCCGGCTTGGAGGGTGCGGCCACTTCCGCGGCGCAGGAAATTCCCATAAGAACGGCCCCAACGGCCGCCAGCGCGATACTTTTCATCTTTAAACCCTCCATTGGAATCCTTGGGATTCTAGGTGCCACTCTAAGGGCCACGGGGTGCCACTCAAGGGCCAAAAGCGTTTAGACAAGAGCCGCTCACATGTAAAATTCCCCTGTTCATGGAATTTCCTTAGATGAGCGGGGACAAAGAGGAAATCGTCAAGGGGCTGCACTCCCTTTTCCGCCACCTCGACAGCCTGCAGGGCCGGGTGCACACGGCCTCTCCGCATGGCGACTCCCGCGGCACGACCCTGCCCCCGGGCTGCCATATCCACGAGGACTGGGAAATCAAGATCGTCTCCGGCGGGCGCCTGCTCTACGAGTCGCCCAACGAGCGCTTCCACGTCCCCGACGGGCACATCCTGCTCACGCCCCCGCACGTCGTGCATATCGAGTACCGGCACGGCTCCGAATTCCTCGCCAAGAACGCCAAGTACTTCTACATGGGTCAGCGTTACCACAACTCCTATGAAGTCGGATTCCAGTATTCCAGCGCCTACGTTTTCTACACCCTGTCGTCGAAGGAAACGGACGAACTGGCCGAACTCACCGGCCTGCCGCTCGCGGCGATCTTCAAACGCGTGGCGTGGCCGGAAAAGGAGAACGAGGACGACCCTTACACCCTCTGCCTTTTGAAACTGCTGTTGAGCGCGCTGCTGCGCGTGCTGGCCCAATCTCCCGCCGAGCCCCTCTCCACCACCGATCTGACCTTGAACCGCGTGAACAGCATCATCGAAAGAAGCTACCACAACCACGACATCACCGTGGAGGAAATCGCCGGAGAGGTCGGCCTCACCTCCGGCTACCTCACCACCCTTTACAAGAAGCACCACAAGCGATCGCTGTGGCAGGCCATCATGGACATGCGCCTGGAGAAAGCCGAGCAACTGCTGCGGCGCAATAAGTTCAGCATGAAGGAGGTGGCGTACCTGTCGGGATGGCAGAACCCGCTCTATTTTTCCAAGGTCTTCCATCGCAAATTCGGTGTGTCCCCCTCGCGTTATCGCATGGATCATATCGGCGAGTCGAGCGAGGCGCCGAGCGGCGGCTGAATTGCATGGATCAGCGGGGCCGCAATCC
>JAHFOS010000276.1 GCA_023261545.1 bacterium | reverse complement strand
TGGAGGCTCCGCCCCCCGAACTCGGCTTCGCGCTCAGCATGGGCGTGTTCCGATCCATGCTGGTGCAGGTTTTGTGGATGCGCGCCGCCGAGATGCCGCGCGACAAGCGCTTCTACGAACTGGTGCAGCTCTACGACCTCATCGGCAAGCTCCAGCCCCACAACGGCATGGTGTGGGCCTACGCCGCCTGGAACATGTCCTACAACATCTCCGTCGAGATCCCCAGCAGTCGCGAGCGCTGGCGCTGGGTGCAGAACGGGCTGGATCGCCTGCGCTTCCACGGGTTGCGGTACAACCCCGACAACATGCTGCTCTACTGGGAGCTCGCCTGGATCTACTTCCACAAGATAGGCAAGAACATGGATGACAGCCACCTCTACTACAAGACGGAGCTGGCCGGGGATATCCAGAATACTTTCGGCGCTTTCAAGGACATGCAGGCCGGCAGCGTGCGCGCGGCGCTTTCAGGGAACGGAGAGAGCGGCGCGGCGCGCGCCGTGGCCGCGAGCTTGCGCGCCAACTATGCCATGGACATCAACCTCATGGCCGATACCGAGGAGGATCCGCGCTTCGGGCCTTTGGACTGGAGGATCCCCGAAACCCACGCCATTTACTGGGCGCGCCAGGGGCTCATCAAGGGCCACTATGGCAAGCGCCGCGTGGACCTGGAGCGCATCCTCTACCAGTCGTTGCAGCACCTGCTGCGCCAGGGCATGCTCATCTACTTTCCGGCCCAAAACGACGCGCCCGCGCACGTGGTTTCCTGGCCGGACTACCGCCAGGTCTGGGCCATCGTGCGCATGTTCGAAAGCCAAGTCGAACTCTTCGCCCGCGAGAAGGCTTCCGATGTGGGCGTGCGCTCGGCCTTCCATTATTTCCTCCAGGAGGCCCTGGAAATCCTGTTCATCGCCGGCCAGGAAAATGAGGCCGAAAAGTTGTTCCGCTACGCGAGCGAGCATTTCCCCGGAGCCACCTCGGGCGCTTCAGACTTGCGCGAATATGTCTCCAGCACCACGGCCAAGCGCATCAAGGACATGAGCGGCGACCAATTTTCGGCCCTGGTCTCGTCGCTGCTGGTCCAGCACTTCTGGTGGCTAGGACGCGGGGACGAGAAACGCAGCGCCGCCCTGCTCACCCGGGCCCAGGAACTTTGGAAGCTCAACGCCCAGCTCAACCCGCGCGCCCCGCGCCAGATCAACGCCAGCTTCGAGGACCTGGAAAAGGGAACGATTCACGCCATCGCCGCCGGGCGGATCTTTCACCCCGAGATCATGGCGCGCCTGAGGCTGGTCCTGCCGGAGTACCTGCGCCGCGTGCTGGAGGAATCGCTGGCGAGCCCGGCGGCGACAGCGTCAAAGCCACCGGCACCGGGGGAGGCACCGGGGCGGGAGGCGGGGCCGTGAAAAATATTTTCTGAATGAAAATTTCAATTCCCGCAATCCGGGTCATCGCCGCGCCGGGCGCCTTTAAAGAATGCCTGAGCGCGAATGAGGCGGCGCGGGCGATCTCCCGTGGTGTGCGCCGGTCTCTGCCCGGAGCCCGTATTTGCGCCCTGCCGCTCGCGGACGGTGGCGATAGTTTTTTGGATTCCTTTCTCCGTCTCACTCCCGGCAGGATGCGGCGCCTCCGAGCCTTGGACCCCCTCGGCCGGTCGCGCGGTTCGCGCTATGCCGTCCTCGGGGATGGAACGGCGGTCATCGCGCTCTCGGAGGTGAGCGGGCTCCACCTGGTTGAAAAAAGGTACCGCGACGCGCTGGCCGCCTCGACCTATGGCCTCGGCCAGCTCATCGCCGATGCTCTCCGCCGCGGCAGTCGGCGCATCGTCCTGGGGCTCGGCGGCAGCGCCACCACGGACGGCGGGGCCGGAGCCGCGCAGGCGCTCGGTTTCCGGCTCACGGACAGGGAAGGTCGGGATATCCCCCGCGGCGGCGGCGCGCTCCGTCACTTGGCCAGCATTGCGGTGGCGGGCGCCCTGCCGGCGCTCTCCCAGTGCAGTTTCTTGGCTGCTTGCGATGTGGACAATCCACTGCTCGGCCGCAGCGGCAGCGCCCGGGTCTTTGCTCCCCAGAAAGGCGCCTCCCCCGAAGAGGTAAAGACGCTGGAGCGCAACCTGGCACACTACGCCGTTATCGTAGAGCGCTGGCGCGGACAGGAGTTTCGGCAGTTGGCAGGCTCCGGCGCCGCCGGTGGCATGGGATTTTTCATTCGCGCCTTCCTCGGCGGCGAACTGGTCTCGGGGGCGCGGTTGATCCTGGAGGTCGCGCGCTTCAAGGACCGCCTGCGGGAGGCCGACCTCGTTATTACCGCCGAGGGCGCTCTCGACTCCCAG
>JAHFOS010000054.1 GCA_023261545.1 bacterium | reverse complement strand
GGACACAGATTAACACAGAAAATAATCAATCAGGGCTGGGCTCTTTTATCAGTGCCCATCGGTGTAATCTGTGGATAAATCCGAGTTGAGAATACGGAGCATTAGGAAAAAACTGGGGAGAAAACTTTGCCAGAGGTACGCATTAGTCGGATGAGCCTTAAATTGCATTTCTATTCCGGTTTCGCGCCTCATCCGGCAAAATTCGCCGCCGCCAGTCCCGCTCCCACGATGGCCGCGGTCTCCATGCGCAGCACGTGGGGGCCGAGCCGCAATTTTTGGACGCCGCGGCCGTGCAGGAGTTCCAGTTCTTCGGGGCTGAAGCCGCCCTCGGGTCCGTAGGCCAGGATCAGATCGTGCGCCGGGAGCGCAAGGTCGCGCCAGGTTGCGCCCGTGGCTTCCAGTACCACCAACCCTTCGCGCTTCATCAAGGCTGGAAAGCCGAGCGGAGAGCCAATGTCCGTCAGCCAGGGGCAACCGCTTTGCTTGCAGGCCTCCCGCAGTCGGGAGCGCAGCTTTTCCGGGTGTAACCTTTCGGGCGGCCCGCCGCGGGCGCTCTCCAGCGGAATCCAGGAGGCAACTCCCAGTTCCTGAAGTTTTTCCAGCAGGTAGGGCAGGCGCCAGCCTTTGGGGGCTGGCCCGCAGAGGGTGATTTGCCGGCCACGCTCCAGGTGAATTTTATCGCGGCACTCGATCCAGGCGATCTGTCCGCGCTGCTCGCGGAGGATCGCGCTTCCGGTGCAGCCGGCGCCGTCCAGCAGTTCGATTTCCAGGCCGGGACGGGCCCGCAATACATTGATGAGGTGCCGGGATTCGTCGGCATCCAAGGCGTGCAGCTCACCGGAGTTCCAGTTTTTGAGGTCCCCGGCCCAGAACCTGGAGAGGCGCAAGCCTAGAGGGTCTGAGCCTCCGCGCAGAATTTGCGGATCAGCTCCTTCATTTCGGCGCACAGGGGAGACAGAGACGGCAGGTTCGCGGCATCGGCCTGGCTCTGCATCTTCGACGCCAAGTCATAAATCTGCTGCACCCGCAGGTTGCCCGAGCTGCCCTTGATGGCATGCGCGAGCGAACGGCATTGCTTGAGATCACCCGACCCCACGGCCAATTCCAAATCGGGCAAAGTTTTGGCGAGGTATTCCGCGAAGTCCTTCAAAAGCTCGGTAATATCGGATTTTTCGAGCTCCAGCTCCCCGGCGAGCTTCTCGACATCGAACATTTCCCCCATGGGCGGCATCCCTCTATAGACCCCCTCATACTAAACCAGAAGCGGCCGGTACAATGTGCTTTTTTTCACGCGACATTGAATTCTATCGACAAAGAGCGGTCCGCCTACGGCTATCAGTTGCCCAAGGAACTTGTGGCCAGGGAGCCCGCGCAGCGGCGCGATGGTTGCCGGCTGATGGTGCTGGACCGGGCCTCGGGAGCCATCCGCCACGCTATTTTTCATGAGTTGCCGGAATGGCTTCCCCAAGGCGCGCTGCTGGTGCTGAACGATACACGGGTGCTTCCCGCGCGGGCGCGTTTCCGCCGTCCGAGCGGCGGAGCGGGTGAACTGCTTTTCCTGGGACCCTGCGAGGGGGGGCTGCACCTGGTGCTGGCGCGTCCCGCCAGAAGGATGCGCCAAGGCGAGCGTTTATTGTCGGTCAAAGAGGCTGGCCGCAGCTTCGAGGTCGTGGAAAGACTTGGAGCCGGGCGTTTCAAGGTGCGCGTTGATCCTCCGCTGCACGAAGATCCGGGTGAAATGAGTCGTTTCGGCGAGATCCCCATTCCGCCCTATCTTGGGCGTCCGGCCCGTCCCGAGGACGAGGAGTGGTACCAGTGCGTTTACGCCGCTCTCCCCGGTTCCATCGCCGCGCCCACGGCGGGATTGCATTTCACGCCCGAACTTCTTGAGGAGTTGCGGCGCCGGGGCGTGCATATCGCCAAGCTCACCCTGCACGTGGGTCCGGGGACTTTCCTCCCGGTGCGCGGCGAAAACATCGAGGAGCATGTCCTGCTCGGGGAACCCTGCGCCATCAGCGTGGAATGCGCCCGGGCCGTGGCAGCCGCAAAACGCGAAGGGCGCCCGGTGGTGGCCGTGGGCACCACCGTGGTGCGCGCGCTCGAAGCCGCGGCGCCGGAGCTCCTCCAGGGCCGCCCGTTTCAGGCGCTCACGAACCTTTTCATCCATCCGCCCTACGAAATGCAGGTGGTGGACCGGCTCATCACCAATTTTCATCTCCCCGAAAGCACGCTGCTGATGCTGGTGGCGGCCTTCGCCACGCGCCCGCTGATTTTAGAGGCCTACCAAGAGGCAGTGCGGGCCGGCTACCGTTTCTACAGTTACGGCGACGCCATGCTCATTCACTGAGTCAGCGTCAGCGGCTTGGTTAAGCGGCTTGGCTTCCCAAGACCCGCCGGACCTGGCGTCTGACGTCCGGCTAGCGATTTTTTGTAAGCGTTCAGCCCTTTTGATGTTACGACAATGCCTCCCGCCGTTCGCCCTGAGCCTGTCGAAGGGCGGACGACGCTGACGGCACGGCCCGTTCATGCTTCGACAAGCTCAGCACGAACGGGCCTAGCTGTTGACACCGCAATGCGAAGGCGCGAGCCATGGGCGGAACGCTTACGATTTTTCCCGACGGCATTGTGAACCGGTGTGGCGCGTTAGAAAATGCCGCTCCAACCGATGAGAGATCTTATCCAACCCCAGCAGCTCTACTCCTGCGCCCAACGGGCCCAGGAGTGGCAGAGGGGTTGTTTGCACATCCTCGGGTTCGGGTTCGATGGGACGGCCTGCTTTCGCAAGGGCGCGCGTTTCGGGCCTGACGCCATCCGCAAGGTTTCCGCCGATATCGAGAATTACTCCCCGTACCTCGACCGCGACCTGGAGGAAATCCCAGCTTTTTACGACCTCGGCAATCTGACGTCAGCAGACGACGGACAGGAGGAAAAGGTCTGGCGCCAGGGCACCGACCTTTTCTTCGCGCTCACCAAGGCCGCGCCGCTGCGCCGCGCGGGCGCGCGCCTGCTGCTCCTGGGCGGCGAGCACTCCGTCTCTTACGGCCCCATCGCCCGCTATTTGGAGGATTACCCGGACCTCGCCATCGTCCACCTCGACGCTCACGCCGATTTGCGCGATGGTTATCAGGGTTATCACTACTCCCATGCCTCTATTCTGCGCCGCGTCGCCGACCATTTGGGGCCGGGCCACCGCCTGCTGCAATTCGGCATCCGTTCGGGCACGCGCGCGGAGTTCGCCTGGATGCGCGAACACGGCACGTTGCAGCCGACCCTGGCCGCCCTGCTGGGCGAGCTGGAGCGGCTGGAGCGCGGCCGGCCGGTCTATCTCACCTGCGACCTCGATTTCTTCGACCCCTGTTTCCTGCCGGGAACGGGGACCCCGGAACCGGGAGGCCAGGATTTCCTCTGTTTCATCGAGCTCATCAAGGTGCTGGCCCGCATGAATTTCGTCGGCGCCGACGTGGTGGAGCTCGCTCCGCCGCTCGATGCCAGCGGGGTCAGCGATGTTTTCGCCACCAAGGTGGTGCGCGAAGTCATTCTGGCGTTATCGGAGGGTGTAAGCCGTGGATAAGAAAGCCAAGGTCAAGTTCAATGCCGACGTCATCTACCGCTACAGCCAGTGGGGCGAGGGCTACTTCAAGGTGAACGACAAAGGCAACCTGTGCGCGCGCGTGGAAAACGGCGGCGGCGAGGTGCTCGTGGACCTCCACGAGGCGGTGACGGCCCTGCGCGGGCGCGGCATCGAGGTGCCCTTGGTACTGCGCTTCCACGACATCCTGCGCCATCGCATCGGCTTGTTGCACCGCACCTTCGCCGAGTGCATCCGTGAGGCCAACTATCCCGGGCACTTCGTCGGCGTCTATCCCATCAAGGTCAACCAGATGCGTGAGGTGGTGGAGGAGATCGTGGACGCCGGACGCGAATTCCGCCAGGGCCTGGAGGCCGGCTCCAAGGCCGAACTCCTGGCCGTGCTCGCCTACCACGAGAACCCCGGCGCGCTCATCGTGCTCAACGGTTACAAGGATGACGAATACGTCGGCCTGGCCCTGCAGGGCATCCTCATGGGACACAAGGTCGTCATCGTCATCGAAAGCCTGATGGAACTGGAGCGCATCATCGTCGCCGCGCGCCGGCTGCAGATCAAGCCCTTCATCGGCATTCGCGGGCGCCTCGCCACCACCGGCCAGGGACTGTGGTCGAACTCATCCGGGGACCAGGCCAAGTTCGGCATGAGCACCTGCGATATCGTCACCGCCGTGGACCGGCTGCGCGAGGAGGGCCTGCTCGACAGTCTCGAACTCTTCCACTTTCACGCCGGCAGCCAGATCAGCGATATCGCCTTCCTCGACAAGTGCCTCGGCGAGGCGACGCGCTTCTTCGTGGAGCTCAGGAAACTCGGCGCCCCGCTGCAATACCTCGATATCGGCGGCGGACTCGCCGTGGATTATGACGGCACGCGATCCAACCGCTTCAGCTCCAAGAACTATACGCTCAAGGAGTACTGCGCGGCCATCCTTGGGCGCGTGCAGGAAATCTGCCAGAAGGGTGACTGTCCGCCGCCGCACATCATCACCGAGAGCGGCCGTTTCCTCACCGCGCACCACTCCTGCATCATCACCAGGGTGATTGATATTATTTCGGCCAGCCACCGCCTCAGTCCCGCGCGCCGCCAGGCGAAAAGCAGCTCCGAGCGCGCGGACAAGATCCGCGCCGTGCTGGAGGGCATGACTCCGGAAACGCTGCCAGCCTGTTTTCACACCTTGAACCGGCTGCGCGAGGATGGGCTGGAGGCTTTCAAGCTCGGGCTCGTGGGCCTTGAGGAACGCGCGCTCATCGAGAGCATCTACTGGGAAGGGCTCGAAACCGTCCACGCGCTGGCGCGCAAGGCGCGCTCGGTGCCTGCCGAGCTCAAGCTCATTCCCCAGAAGCTGAGCCAGCAGTACCTGTGCAACTTCTCGGTTTTCCAGTCCGCGGCGGACAGTTGGGCCATCCACCAGCTCCTGCCCATCATGCCCATCCACCGCCTGGATGAGATGCCCGGAACCAACGGCACCATCGCGGATATCACCTGCGATTCCTACGGGCGCATCGGCCAGTTCATCAGCCGCGGCGGCCCGCTCTCGTCCCTGCCGCTGCACGACCCCGTGAGCGGCGAGCCTTATTACATGGGCATCTTCCTGACCGGCGCTTACCAGGACGTCATGGGCGACATGCACAACCTCTTCGGCCGCCTGCACGAGTCGCACATCTACGCCGACCCCCAGGCCCCGGGCGGTTTCTATATCGAGGAGGTCATCCGTGGCTCATCGAAGGAAGCCGTGCTGGGCACCATGCAGTACGACCCGGCGGTGATGAAGGAGAAGGTGCGCATGCTGCTGGCCGAGCAACAGCGGCGCGGAGTCCTCGATATGAAAGGCACGAAGGACATCCTCGACGCTTACTCGCGCTCGCTGCAGTCGTACACGTATCTGGAGGCGTGAGGCGGCTGTTGTGAAAATGGGCCTACAGATCGCTAAAGTTCAAGACGTGCTTCGACAAGCTCATCCCCAAAAACTGGGGACAAGGCACGAACGGATTTACCTGTCCAGAATCAGATTTCAGGAGTAAACCCATGTCCAAGGTCTTGATTATCGGCGCCGGAGGCGTGGGCCAGGTGGTGGCCCACAAGTGCGCGCAGGTTCCGGAGGTGTTTTCCGATATTATGCTGGCCAGCCGCACCCAGGCGCGTTGCGACGCCATCGCCAAGGGAATCCGCCGGCCCATCCGCACCGCGCGCCTGGACGCCGACAATGTCAAGGAGACCGTGGCCCTCATCCGCGACTTCAAGCCCGAAGTCGTCATCAACGTGGCGTTGCCCTACCAGGACCTGACCCTCATGGACGCTTGCCTGGAGACGCGGGTGCATTACGTGGACACCGCCAACTACGAGCCGCGCGATGTCGCCAAATTCGAGTACAAATGGCAGTGGGCCTACCACGAGCGTTTCGCCAAGGCGGGCATCACCGCCGTCCTGGGCAGCGGCTTCGATCCCGGCGCCACCAACGTCTTCACCGCCTGGGCCAAGAAGCACCACTTCGACGAGCTCCATGAATTGGATATCCTCGACTGCAACGCCGGCGACCACGGCAAGCCCTTCGCCACCAACTTCAACCCCGAGATCAACCTGCGCGAAGTCACCGCCAAGGGCCGCTACTTCGAGGCCGGACGCTGGGTGGAGACGCCGCCGCTCTCCGAGTCTATGACCTACGACTTTCCGGAGGTGGGGCCACGCAAGGTTTATCTGCTCTACCACGAGGAGCTGGAGTCGCTGGCCAAGCATTTCCCCAGCCTGAAGCGCGCGCGCTTCTGGATGACCTTCTCCGACAACTACCTCAAGCACCTCGAAGTGCTGGGCAACGTCGGCATGTTGCGCATTGACCCGGTGGAGTTTCAGGGCCAGAAAATCGTGCCCATCCAGTTCTTGAAGGCCCTGCTGCCCGACCCGGCCTCGCTGGGACCGCTCACGCGCGGGAAGACCTGCATCGGTTGCCTGATATCGGGCGTGAAGGCCGGCAAGCCGCAGCGTATGTTCGTGTACAACGTCTGCGATCACCGCGCCTGCTACGAGGAAGTGGGTTCCCAGGCCATCTCCTACACCACCGGCGTCCCCGCCATGATCGGCGGCCTGCTGGTGGCGACCGGAGCTTGGCGCAAACCGGGCGTGTACAATATGGAACAACTGGACCCGGACCCCTTCATGGAGCGCCTGGGGAAGCATGGGCTGCCGTGGCAGGCGGTGAATTTGTAAGAGGCGGGACCGACCGTGAACGTGAAATATTTCGAAGACACGGCTACGCTTTACCTGGAATTCAGCGACCGCGTTTCCGCGGAGACCCGCGAACTTGACGAGAACACGCTGCTGGATTACGACAAGGACGGATGTCTGGTGGCGATGACCTTGGAAAATGCCCGTGGTTTTGTCAGCGTAGAGAACTTCTCGTTCCAGCATATCTTGCCTTCTCTGGAACTGAGCGGGAAAGTTCCGTCGTATCCCAAGGGGCGTTCTGGGCGCGCGAAATCTGTTCTGCGGAAATGACGAGTTGTTTCATCGAAGATTCTGGCGTGCGTAAGCCAAGACACTAGTCAGTATGGCTCCGATTGGCGGAAAGATAATCAGGTAGTTCCCCATTGACAGGGATTTGTCGCGCCAACATATCCCCGGACTTTCCGAAGATGAACTTTCGCGTCACGGCAGCCTGGCTTCTCGTCTTAGGGGCGAGTCTCGCCAGCGCCTTCGCGGCAACCGGGGCTGGCGATGCCTACTTGGACGCCTCCGGGGACGTGGCCAAGGGCGATTCGGTTGATTTCGTCGGCGTCAGCGTCTCCGAGAAGGCTGGCGCGCACACTTTTGTTCTCAACACCGACAAGGCCATCAAGCTCTGGTTTTTGAATTCGCTGCGCGTATTCATCTTTCTGGACGCCGACAAGAACCCGGCGACGGGATACGCTCTGGAAGGCGGTGGCGCGGAGTGGTTGATCCGGGGTTTCGTCCTCTGGCGCTACACGGGCCGCGGCGGGAACTGGAAGTGGGAGGTCGCCGCCCTGCTCGAAACGGCCCCCGAGTCCCAGGGCGTGCGCATCGTGCTACCGGGTCGCTGGCTCGCGGGAGCCACGAGTTTCAATTTCTATCCCTATGCCGACAATCCCGGCAGGCCGGACGTTTTCGACCAGGAGGGCCGCTGGCTGCAATTTCCCAGGCCCGCGACGGCCATCCGCACCGATGGCAACTTCGATGACTGGAAAAATATCCCGCTGCTGGCGGAGGATCGCAAAGGGGACGGCGCGGGCGGAGCGGATTTCACGGGATTGCGCGCCAGCAGCGATGCCGGGCGGCTCTACTTCCTGCTGGAAGCCGCGGGTGCGCTCGACTCCGAGAAAATATCCCAGCGCAACCTGCTTTTTCTGGACACGGACGGCAAGGACGACACCGGCTATCGCGGGGGATTCGCCCTGGGCGCCGACGCCCTGGTCGTAGGCGGCTACTTTTACAGCTACCAGGGCAAAGCGCCCGCGGAATGGCGCTGGAGCGCCGCGCTGCCCGTGCCGTGGGCCGCCTCCGGAAGCCGCCTGGAACTCGCCCTACCGCGCGCGCGCCTGGGCCCCGGGGCGGGCAACAGCGTGCGGCTGCTGTGGCTTCACGACAAGGCCACGAGCCCGTTCGTGCTGAATCCTGAGCCTGTCGAAGGATCGAAGCATGAACGGGCCGTGACCCTGCTGCAGGGCGACCTTTTCGATGATGCCGGCCGCGGTATCGCCTATCCGCCAACGCCCACCCGCTATCAAGTGGAGGGCCTTTTCGCGGATTGGGCGGAGACGGGAGCCCTCGGGGCCGACCCGGTTGGTGACGCGGGAAACAAAGCCTCCGACCTGCGCTACCTGTGGCTGGCCACGGATTCGGGCCGGCTCTATGGCAGCTACGAAGCCGCGGGAAATCTGGAGAACAATCCGCGCGAGATCCGCCTGTATCTGGACAGCGACGCCAATCCCCGCACCGGCTACGCCATCGGCGCGCTGGGCGCCGATGTGCTCATCGAGGGCAGCGCGGGGTTCCGCTTCTCCGGCTCCAAGCCCGGAGAATGGCGTTGGAGTTCGATCACTGGCATGGAGTTCGTCGCACAAGGGCCCCGGGCCGAATTCAGCCTGCCCCTTGGGTCCTTGGCCCAGCTCGGCAACAGCGCGCCGGCCCTGAAAACGCTGCTGGTTTCCGGCGGCACGGGCAGCGCGGGTGGATCAGGCGGCGCAGGGGGTGATGACAACTTCGACAACGCCCTGAGCGGCCTCGATTTCCCCCCGCAATCCCAGGACTTCTCCGCGCCGATCCTGACGTTCTTCACCCCCAGCGAAGCGGCGCTGGTGGCATCCGGCACGCTGAAAATTTCCGGCAGAGTCGTGGACGTGGGCTCCGGGCTCGTGAAAGCCGACACCCGCCTGGAACTGGACGGCGTGCGCCAAAGCGCCCTGTCATGGTCCTGGCAGGGCGATACCTTCTCCACCGACCTCAAGTCCCTGCCGAGCGGCACGCACCGTGTCGCCGTCTTCGCCTCCGACAAGGCCGGCAACACCGCCCGCCTGGACCGCATCATCCACGTCGCCGACCAAGACGGCCTCGACGACCTCTGGGAACTGCGCGTCTTCGGCGACCTCACCCACACCGCCAGCGCCGACGACGACGGCGATGGCCTCAGCAATTTGGAGGAATCCCAGCGCGGCACCGACCCCACCCGCCGCGACAGCGACGGTGACGGCCTCAGCGACGGCGACGAAGTGCGCTACGGCCTCGACCCCAACAAATCCAACGCCAACACCGACAGCGACGGCGACGGCCTGGACGACCTCCTGGAAATCAAACTCGGCCGCCGCCCCGACCGCCCGGCTATTGAAGACAGCGGAAACGTCCTGGGGTTGGAGCTGTTCACGCCGCTGTGGCGCTGAGGGCATGAGTCGGCATTTCTCAGCGTTCTCGCGCATTTGCCGCCGCGTTTTAGGCGCCGCGTTGCTTTTGTGTCCGTGTCTGGGGCCGCTGAAAGCCGAAGTGATGCTTTCCTACAACCAGCGCCTGCCCGAGGAGTATCGCAAATACTTCTATGACGTCCTGGTGCCGGCTATTCTCCAGCGCTGTGCTTACGCCAGCGTGCAACCACCCGCGTTCCACGGATACCCGGTCAGCAATGGGGGGTTGCCGCAGGCATTCAGCCAGACCCTGTTTTTTCATGACGAGAATCGCAATAACCATCATGACCCGGGCGAACCTGTTTACGAAAACCCTGATGGCGACTATCGCTACCGCGATGGATATTCGCGGAGGATCTATCCGGAGGGGACGTGGACAGTGCCGGAATATCCCTTCTTCGGCCATATATACAGTTATCTGGATCGTAACGACAATGGCGTGCTGGATGGCGAGGACTCGCTGCCCATCTTCGACCCTTCAAACCGCGGTATCCAGGGGAAGCTGTTATTCCGGGACACCAATGGCGATGGCAGCCTGGACATCGACATCAAGATCTTGATGTTCTGGGAATACTCGATCACCGTCAAGGGGGACATCTGGCAAGATCTGGATGGTGACAACAGATATACCGAAGGCGTGGACGAGCGCGTGAACCACCAGAAATCCTGGAGCACTCCGGATGGCTCCTGGGGCAAAGGCGCCACTCTTTTCTTCAGCGATCTGAATGGCAATGAACACTGGGACCAGCACGAAGGCATCTGGACGTGCACGCCAAGCGAGAACTGGATCGTGGAATTGGAAAAAGCGCAGCGGGCGCTTGAGGAGCTGATGCCGCGTTATCGCGATCCCGCGCTCGCAGGACCTGTCTATGAGGGCTGGACGAAGGCTTCTCTGTTGGCCGCCATCGGCAATCCCACCGGGGATTGGCTGCGTGTGCCGGAAAATCTTGGTATTTCCCTGGCTTACGGACGCCTCAACGGCGCGGCCATCTACCGGGAGCATTTCGAGGAAGTCTGGAAAGTCCTGGAGAAAATGACCTGCCTGGTGGATTGCTACGACATCCAGCGTTTCGACCTGCTGAGCAGCCAGCGCATGACACGACTCGTCAAACGCGTGGCCGAAATGCAGAACAGCATTTTCCCCGCAAATTTCATGGACCAGCGCTTAGAGCGTTTGCTAAGGCAGGGAGCCTTTAGCCCCGGGGCTGTCAATTCTATGGAAAAAATCTGGATGGTTTTGAACACCCTCAATGAAATAGCCAATAGGGTTATCGCCAGGGGCGGAGGGCCGGGGGGGTGGGATAGGGAAGATATTAGCGATAATGCGAAATACATTTGTGAAAAAACGCAAATCCTGGCCTCGCAGTTAGCCTTCAATTCTAGTGAATTCTGGACCTCTAATAGCAGGCCCATCTTGCCGGCAGATCTGGAAATTTTAGAGCACAGCCTGGAAATCATCGAAAGCAACGGCTTGTGGCTGTGGGTGGGCAGCCCCACGCTGCTCACCCAGACATGGAAGCCCATCACCTTTAGCCTCGGTTCCGTTTGCGCTGATATTGATGAGCATGAGTTTTTCACACCATTTGATTTCGAATGCGAGAGGCTGTCGGCGCCGTCGGCGCTGCCCGCATCTCCGCCCTGGAATTTCTCTGGCGAGTACTTCCATGGATCCCCTCATGTCTTTGCGTCGCTGGTGCAAATCCACAAAACGGAGGATGGATTTTTCTGGGAAGGCGAAAACCGGCTGTATGTTTATGATTGGCGGGAAGAGTACCGTATGCCATCGAGGAATGGGGCCTACCCAGCACCGTTCCAGGAGATCCAACCCATTGTTTTTGGCACATCCCATTTGGGAGACGCCGTCGTTGGAGCCAGTTTCGATCAAATCCTGGTTATCGGTGAGACAGCAGGGGAATTGAAGGCCATGTCCGAGGCATGGGCACCTCGCGCCATTGCCCTTGTACCCGGCACCAACAACACCTTGAACGGTCAGGAACTTGAACCGAAATATGGCCGGATCATGGATTACAGAGGTTTTCGCAGTAGAGGCGATTCAGAATATTATTTCGGCTACTCGGTTTCCATGTATCACAAGACGGTGCCCGTATATTTGTCCGGTCGCGTTGATCCTCAGTCCATCTCCTATCCTATCCCGACAACGCCAGCGGCGGAGCTGACCGGCTTGGCCCCCTTTCCAGACTGGGGTTTTCCCCTCTCTGTAGTTGGCGCCAGAACCGCTGAGAACGGCAACGTCCAGTTGGATGGCATCGTGGAGGTTGAGGCCGACCTTGCTGGCCTGGGCACAGACACCGGAAGCCTATCCTGGGTGCCGGGCCGTTCGGAGCCCTGTGCCATCCTGCCAATTGAAACGCGCGTTTCCCAGGAACTTCCTGTCCACGCCTACCTCGTCCAGGGAGCCTATAGCGGCAACCGGCTGGCGCCGCAGTGGACCTACCCGGATGTTGACGAGCGCGGGTTGCCCTACGCCTACTCCCTGGACACGCGGGCGATCAATCTGCTTTATTTCGATGACGCGGAGAGCAACAACCATGTGAAGCGCGTATCCGTGATCCGGCCCGACGGCACGGAGTGCGTTTTTGACTTTCCGTGGGATGTCGAAGCTGGAAAGTTCTCCGCGACAGGCACGCCTCTAGGCCACTCGACCTGCGTGTTGCACGACGCCACACCGGAAAGTTACTGGGATTCGGCCTATGAACTCCAGTTCACATCGGGGGTGGTCCACGTTTTTGGTTACGACGGACGGCTGCTTTCTGTCCGGCATGTGGATGGCCGAAAGGCGACGGTGTATAAGGGAGAATATTCGCAGCAGGGTATTTTTGCACCCGGTGCTTACTATTCACCCAGTTTGCTCTACACCACCGAATCCTCCCCCCGCTACGACGTCACCTTGAAATGGGACCTCGGCCATATCGCCAGCATCGAGTACAAAACCCATGACGGCGCCAAGCGCATCGTCACCGAGCTCGAATACGGCCAGGACGGGCGCATTCGGGCGCTCAACAAGAAGGATGAAGTGGGCAACCCCATTCCAGAAATTTCCTACGCTTATGACCCGCAGACCCATGAGATAGCCTGGAACGGCAACCGCGTGCGCCGGGAGGAAGACGGTACTTTGGTTTACAAGCTGGCTGGATTGCAACAGGAGCGCCGCGAACTTGCCACGTTCAGCGCCAAGGGGCTGCTGGAAAGCCTGCGCGTTCAGGAGGGCGCTAGTGTGGCCGTGACCAGCTACGAATATCCGTCCGGGGAGGATCGCTACGAAAATGGCGCTCCGAAATGGGCCAAGCTCAAGAGCATCACCCATCCCGACGGAAGCTGGGAGCGCTTCGAGTACCATGCGGACACGGGGTGGCTCAAGAAACACATCTTGCCTTTCAAGGGTGCCGGTCCCGCGGCTGTGGAGGCACAGTGCGAGGTAGCGGAGTACAGCTACGACGCGGCCTTGAGCGCCGGCGAAATGGCGGCCCCCAAAAACATCGTCGAGTTGCCGCGGCGGGTCGTGCGCCGCGTCGCGGGCACAGAAGTCGCGCGCAGTTTCACAGCCTACAGCGGCGAGCGGCGCAAGGTACGCGAAGTGCGGAGCGCCGTCAAACCCGGGGTCGCCTGGGATGATCCCGGCAACTTGCGGACGGTCTTCACCCGCCAGGGCTGGTGGCCGGAGGATGTCAAATCCCCCTCCGGCGAGGTGCGCACAACCGTTCAAGAGCTTAACGCGGGCACCGAAATCGAGAGCACCTCCCAGCGCTTTGATGCCGACGGGCAGGGGCCTTTTGAAGTCGTGCGCGAGCGCTTTAACGCCTTCGGACATCTAAAAGAGCGCGAGGTGCGGCGGGGCGGCCTGGTGGTGGGGTCCGAAATTTCCTCCGAGATGGACTCTTTCGGCCGTCCCCTCAAGACGGACTATCTCGGCGGGCTTTATGAGAAGTACGAGAGCTGGGGCTGGTTCGGGCCGCAGAGCTTCCGGGCCAAGAACGGCATCGTGACGAACACCACCTACAAGCCCTTCGGGAAAGTCGCCAGCGCGACGACGGCCGGGGTGACGATGGCTTACGGCTACGACGCCGCTGGGCGCGTGGTCTCCGAGCTTGAATCCGGCGGCGATCTTTCCGTGAGCCGTTCGCGCAGCTTCGATGCTCTGGGCCGCCAGCTTACCGAGGTGGACGAATTGGGACGCACGACGCAGATTGTTTACACGACAAACCCGGAGGGCTGGACGCGAGCGGTCACGGGCCCGGACGGCGCCACGGTGGAAGAAAGGCACTACCACGGGGGCCAACTCAAGGAAATCAGTGGCACGGCGGCGCACCCGCGGCGTTACGACTACGGCGCGGAGCCGGACACGGGAACATGGCGTTCGGAAAGTTCTTCCGGGGACGGCACGAACTTCACGGACACGACGCGGACGGTTTCGGACGCCCTGGGCCGCGTGGTGCGCGTGGAGCGCAGCGGCGTGGCACAGCCCGAGCGGCGGCACTACGACAGCGCCGGGCACTTGGACGAGACCGTGAGTCCAGACGGCGTGACATGGCGCCAGGCCTACGACGCTGAGGGCAATTTGCGCGAGTCGCGGCTGGTGGTGCCGGGCGGCACGGATCGCGTGACGACCGATAAGTCCGAGGTGAGCACCCGGGAGGGCAAGACCGTCTGGCGGCATCGCACCGAAGAACCCTCTGGACGGGTGTCGATCAGTGAAAGCGCCGTGGACGGCCTGGAGAGCTGGTCGAGCGTCAATGGGCGCGAGCAGCACGCGCTGGTCGCCCACGATATTTCCGCGGCGGGGCCGCGCACTCTGGAGACGAGCGTGCTTCCCGACGGCGCGCGGGTCACGCAGACCTATGAGAACGGGCGTCTCAAGAAGGCTGAGACCCTCGGTGAGAACGGGCGCTTGCTGGCCAGCCATGCCTACAGCCACGACGGCCTGGGACGCGGGATGGGGGATACGGATGTGCGCACGGGCCTCACGAGTCGCGCCTTGAACAACGCGGGCGAGACGACGACCGTGAGCTTGCCCTGGAGTGCTGGTGGCGTCCGGCAAGTGAAGTTCAGCCGCGACGGCGTGGGCCGGATTACGACAGAGCGTCGCCCCGAGGGCGACGAGGGCGGCTTCGATTTCGACGGGCGGAGTCAGGTCATTGAGCGCCACGGCGCCGGGATGCTCAAGCTGGGCTTCGGGTACGATGACCGGGGGCTCATGTCCACGCTCAAAACCTATCCCACGGGTCCGGCCCAGCCGGTGTTGACGAGCTACGAGCACTCGCCGTTGACCGGTGATCTGGTTTCCCGGGGCTCGGCGGGAAGTGAGTTCGAGCATTTCGCTTACGACGCGGCGGCCCGGCCGGAGCAAGTGAAACGTCCGGGAATGCAGGCCACGCTTTCCTACCATGCCAGCACGGGAGAGCCCAAAGCCATCACGCTCAGCAGCGGCGCTGGCGATGCCTTCGAGTGGGACAAGGCGGGACGACTGCTTTCCACGACCTCCACTTCCGCGAATGCGGATTCCGCCGTGGTGAACTACGAATACAATAGCGACGACGCGCCGCTGCGCGAGACGCTGCCCCAGTTGCCCGGGGTCGAGTTGCGGCAGGAGTACGACCCGGCCACGGGCCGGCTCCAGAAAGTGCGGTTGGTGAAGGGCGCAACGACGCTGCTAGAGCGGGAATACGGTTGGCAGGCCGGCGGGCTGTTGTCCACGGCCAAGTCGGGCGAGCACAGTTTCACCTACTCGTACCTTGAAAACTCGACGCTGCCGGAGAAGGTGCGCTACCGCCGCGGCACCGCTCTGCTGCTGGAGGAAAGTCGCGTCTGGCGGCCGGACGCGGACATCGCCTCCGGGGTGGAGTTCCGCAACGCCACCGGCACGCTGCTTTTCAGCGCCAAACACGATCACGACCGCAACCTGCGCATCGCGAAGACCCGGCAACGGTTGCCGCTCATCGCGCCTGGCATCGAGGTCGAGACCTCCTACAGCTACGACGGCGCAGACCAGTTGCTCACGGCCAACACGCTCGCGAGCGGCCTGCCGGTGTGGAATCGCTCCTTCACCTACGCCTACGACGGCATCGGCAACCGCACCAGCGGCGGAGAGGCCAATCCCCTTAACCAGCTTGTGGTGAGTTATTCCCAGGGCCAAATCGGCCTGCGCGGCACCGCCGCCGAAGACGCCAGCGTGCGCGTCCTGGCCGGCGCTCCGGGCAGCGCGGCCGCTACGATTTACGAGGCCACCCGCGGCGGACGCCTTTTTGCCGCCAGCTTCAAGGCGCAAAACGCCGGTGGCGCCACCTTCCTGCCGCTCAGCGTTTATGCCACGCGCTACGATAGCGCCAAGAACGCCGACCTCGTCGCCACCCAGGCCGGCGCAGTTATTCTGCCGCCTGACGCAGCACCCCAGACTTTCGATGGCCGCGGCAATAAATCCACCGATGTGATCGCCGGCTACCGTTTCGACGACCTGGACCGCCTGGCGGGCCTGGAGCCCCGCCTGCTGCGCAACCGGCAGCCCGCAAGCGGGCTGAGCACGACACTGACTCTTGCTGCGCCATCCGCGACGGCAGCGCTCACAGGGTCAAGCGCGGCCACGTCGGCTACGGGGCCACTGCCGGCGCCCGTTCTTTCCGGCAACACCATCACCTACCAGCTTGACCTCCCCACCGCCCGCCCGCTCGGCTATCTGCGCTTCAAGAGCGCCGCCCCTGCCGCGCCGCTGCCCACGGTAGATTCCTGGGACGGCAGACAATGGTCGCGCATTGAAGTGACAAACAGCGAGGCCTCCAGATCCCCGTCGTCCTCGTCCAGTTCCACTTCTTCCACGTCCAGCCCCAGCGCACCCTCGTCAAGCTCCCCCTCTCCCTCGGGAGAGGGCCAGGGTGAGGGGTCTTCATCCGTCCTAATCACCCTCGACTTCCACGCCGTCACCACCGCCCGCCTGCGCGTCCGCGAATCCGCCAACACCCCCAACTTGAGCGCCTTCGAATCCGGCCGCTCCGCCATGGAACCCGCCCTGAAAGAAGGTAAACTCGAATTCGCCTACGACTTCATGGGCCGCCGCACCGTGAAAAAAGTCAACGCCTGGAACCCCACCCTGAACAGCGGCGCCGGCGGCTGGGAATTCAAGCGCGAAATCCGCTTCGCCTGGGATAGTGGTTATAAACTCCTCGCCGAATTCGACCCCACCGGCAAACTCCTGCGCTCCTACACCTGGGGCACCGACGTCTCCGGCACCCTGGACGGCGCCGCAGGTGTGGGCGGCCTGCTGGAAGTCCAGGAATACCCGGCCAGCGGCAGCGCCGCCGTGCCCGGCACTCCGGTTTCCTACTTCCCCTTCCACGACGCGCGCGGCAACATCGCCGGCTACACCAACGAATCCGGCACCATCGTCGCCGCCTACGAATACTCCCCCTTCGGCGAACTCCTCTCTAGCGCCGGCCCCAAGAAAAACGACTTCCCCTTCCGCTTCAGCAGCAGATACTACGACGCCGAGACGGGACTCTACTACTTCGGGCATAGGTACTATGACCCGACCACGGGGAAATGGCTGGCGCGGGACCCATTGCGCGAGGTCGCCTCGGGGTCTCCCAACCTTTACGCCTACGTGGGCAATGATCCGATCAACAAGATCGATCCTATAGGGTTGGCGCTATATGCTTTTGATGGGACGGGGAATGATAAAGATGATGCTGAACGCACACCCACGCACATTGCGGCGCTTTTTGATTCATATGACAATACAAAAGCCAGGCGATATGTTCACGGCGTTGGCACAAGAACGGATAAGCTACTTGGAAATCTGGCAGGTCTTGGCGAGAGGGAGAGGCTAGACTGGATGTTCAATGAGTTTGAGAGTATATATAAGAATGGAATGGGAGACACAGATATTGACATAATTGGATTTAGTCGAGGAGCGGCAGAGGCGAGAGAATTTGCAAACATGATCTATGACAAGTATCCATCTGCAAAAATAAGATTTTTAGGGATTTTCGATACCGTAGCCCAAACTGGACTTCCAGACGCCTTTAACATAAATTATGGGATAAGACTAGATATACCGCCCAATGTCCAGTACACAGCGCACGCCGTAGCCAAGAACGAATATCGAAGTTTATTTCCATTAACGTCAATCATGGGCTGCTATAAGAATAAGTGGAAATACATTGCTCCCCAGGAAAAATACGGCAGCGATGATATCAAAGAATTTCAAGGAGCCGACTATTGGGAGAAGCCATTTAGTGGCGCGCATTCTGATGCTGGAGGCGGCATGCCGGACGGCACAAATGTTCTTGCGTTACGATGGATGATGACGATTGGCAATAAAAATAACGTTCCGTTTTCAATTGAACAATGTAAATCATATGTCGATTATAAATTTCCAGAACATTGGCATGACTCAAGGTATCCGGTTCTGGACAAGGTTCCTTTTCTTGGATGGGGGAGATATTCGAGAACCATTTTTCCTGGAAATAAAGAATGATTTCTAATAAATTTGTCATTGCCCTATTACAGTTAACAATAAGTGCAATGATGTCGTCATGTAATACGGCAAGTTCTTCCATAAGAAGTATTCATGTTGAAATTGAAAATATTGGAGGCACAAAAATTTCGGAGGCGCATGTGTATTTTGGAAAAAAGAAATCTGTGGGCGGCGATATTGGCCCTAGTGGAAGTGTGGGGCATGGATTCTTTGCAACAGATTTGCCAGAAAAATTTATTGTGTCATATCGGGCATCCGATGGCGAATTTATTGAAAAAGAATTCGAAACTGTTGGGAAGGTGACCCCTGGGAAGAAAGGCTACATCACAATTCGCGTGAAGATTGTTGGCGAAAAGAAATCCATGGTGGTGGATTTTTTGGCAGAGTAATCGAAAATATGGTGCAACTTTGTATCGCGATCCTTAACTCTCATGCCACGCGGCCGATCCCGTAAACCTGGCCCATCCCCGGCCCCCACGTCCTCGCGGCGCGGCGCGTCCGGGGGCGAGGCGCCGCGTGCCGAGGATTACCGGCATGGTGAAGGCGCGGCGTTGCGGCCTGAGGTGGGGGCGGCGAGCGAGGTTTTGGGTGCCTGTGGGCATAGGCGCTAACTTGATTGGTTGTCAAGGACGCCAAAGACACGAAAGATGCATTTTTATTGGTATTTTTTAAAATCAACTTTCTGGACTTTCTAAAGAATGTGCCAAAAATACTCGAAAATCCCAAACAAGTTAGCGCCTATGAGCCTTTGGGGTCGGACCACGCTAACCATATGATACTCAACGCGATAAGCCAAAAAATAGGCCATTTTATAGCCTTAGAAGCATGTTTGGGCTCCCCCAAAAACGCATTTAAGGAAAATTCGGGGGGCATAATGATCTACAAGATGATACCCTGGCGGAGCCGCGCACTCTGGAGACGACGAGCGTGCTTTCCGACGGCGCCGAGCCAAATGATTGAGGGTCTGTAGCGTGACCCTGCGCCAGGCCTACGACGCTGAGGGCAATTTGCGCGAGTCGCGGCTGGTGGTGCCGGGCGGCACGGATCGCGTGAGCACCAACAAGTCCTCTTTTCCATGTCCAACGAATACCTGACAAACTTCGACCCCGCGCGCGTCGAGTCGCCGGCCTTTGTGGTTGACCTTGGGGCGCTCGAAGCCAATTTGCGCCGTGTCAGTGAGGTGCGCCGGCGCACCGGGGCGCAAATCCTCATGGCTCTCAAGGCTTTTGCGGTGCCGGCGACTTTCCCGTTGATGCGCCAGTTCCTCCAGGGCGTGTGTTCGAGTTCGCCGCACGAGTCGCGGCTGGGGCGCGAGCGCTTCGGGCTGGAGGTGCATTGCTACAGCCCGGCCTACAGCGAGGGCGACATGCGCGAGCAGCTCGACCTCTCGGACCATATCGTTTTCAACAGCCTGACCCAGTGGGAGCGCTTCAAAGCGGTCTGTCTGGCGCGGCCAGGCAAGAGCTTCGGCCTGCGTGTGAACCCGCAGCACTCGGAGACGGGCGTGGCTCTTTACGATCCCTGCGCTCCGGGGTCCAGGTTGGGAGTGACCGCGGACGAGCTGCAGGGCCATGATATCCAAGGCATCGAGGGCCTGCACGTCCATACCCTGTGCCAGAAAGGCGCGGACGCCTTGGATCGCACCGCCAGTGCTTTCGAGCGCCAGTTTTCCCCTTGGCTCAAGCGCATGAAGTGGCTCAACTTCGGTGGCGGCCATGCCATCACGCGCGGCGACTACGACCTCGATTTGCTCTGCAGCGTCATCGAGCGCTTCCAGAAGACTTACGGCCTCCAGGTGTATCTGGAGCCCGGGGAGACGGTAGCGGCGAATACCGGATCACTCTTTTCCACCGTCCTCGATGTGGTGAGCAATTCCGGCGTGGCGACGGCCATCCTCGACGTTTCCGCCACCTGTCACATGCCCGACGTGCTGGAGATGCCCTACCACGCCGAGGTGCGCGGATCGCTGGCGCCGGAGAACGCGCCCTGGCGCTGCCGGTTGGGGGGACTGTCATGCCTGGCCGGGGACGTCATCGGCGAGTACGGGTTCGCCGCGCCGCTGCGCCCCGGGGACCGTCTGGAATTCCTCGACATGATCCAGTACACCATGGTCAAGACCACGACCTTCAACGGTGTGCGCCTGCCGTCCATCGCGCTCTACGACCCGCGCGCCGACCGCGTGGAGGTGGTGCGCCGCTTCGGCTACGAGGACTACCTTGCGCGGCTGGCCTAGCCGTTCCGTGGGTCCGATTTCCTGTCGGCGACACGATGGGCGAGACGGAAGGTCGGGGGTTTGACAAGTCCCACCGGGAAGTGTACAATGCCCTCCGAAAAGATGCCATCGTGAACATATCCCTCACCCCAGAGCTGGACCGCTGGGTCCATAACAAGGTTTCCCGAGGGCAATATAGCACCGCCAGCGAGTTGATTCGAGAAGGCCTGCGCTTGATGCAACAGCGTGAAGAAATCCGGCAAGCCATGCGCGCGGACCTCCGCCGGGAGCTTCAAGTGGGCCTTCAGCAGCTTGATGCGGGAGAATCGCGAATCTTCGACGGGAATGTCCTTCGTGTGATTAAGGAAAAAGGACGCGAAAGAAAACGCGGGTGGAAAAACGGCGGCTGATCATCTCCGAGCAGGCCGTCGAAGATCTGGCCGATATCTGGTTGTACATCGCAAGGGACAACGTCCGGGCCGCGGATCGTTATATCGCGTTGCTCCATCGCCGCTGCCGAGGGCTACTGGCTTGGCCGGAGGCGGGAAGGCAGAGAGATGAGTTATTGCCCGGGCTTCGTTCTTTACCTGTGACGAGCCATATCGTTTTCTATCGCATCATGTCAGCGGCAGTGGAGATCGTCCGAGTCCTCAGCGGCTACAGAGATCACGATTCACTTTTTTGAACCCAAAGGTCAGCACCTTATGAACGCACCCCTCCAGGAAAAACCCAGGATAACCCTGCGCACGCTGCGCCTGGAGGATTACGGGGAGATCCGCAAGGTGATGAAGCTGGCCTACCGCGGGTTGCGCCGGCCCTGGTGGGAGAAGCACCAGTTCAAGATCCTGCTCGGGAAGTTCCCGGAGGGCCAGTTGTGCATCGAGGTGAACGGCAAGGTGGTGGCCTGCGCGCTCTCGCTCATCGTGCGCTACGGCAAGCTCGGCCATCAGCACACCTACGACCAGGTGACCGGGCGCGGGACCTTTTCGGCGCACGACGTCAAGGGCGACGTGCTTTACGGGATTGATATTTTTGTGCACCCGGAATACCAATCCATGCGCTTGGGCCGGCGCCTCTATGACGCGCGCAAGCAGCTCTGCGAGAACCTCGCGCTGCGGTCCATCATCACCGGCGGGCGCATCCCCAATTACTCAAAGCACTCCGACCAGATGCGCCCGGATGAGTACATCGAGAAGGTGAAGCTGCGCGAGATCTACGATCCCACGCTGACCTTCCAGCTCGCCAACGATTTCCACGTCATCAAGGTGCTGCGCAACTACCTGAGCGGCGACCGCGGATCCAAGGAGTACGCCACGCTGCTGGAGTGGAACAACATCTACTACCTGGAGCGCGAAAAGCTCATCAGCAGCGAGAAGACGGTGGCGCGCATCGGACTGGTGCAGTGGCAGATGCGGCCTTTCAAGGATTTGGAGTCGCTGATGCAGCAGGTGGAGTTCTTCGTGGACGCCATCAGCGGCTACCAGGCCGACTTCCTGCTGCTGCCCGAGTTCTTCAATGCTCCGCTCATGGCCCGGTTCAACGATCTGCCGGAGTCGGCGGCCATCCGCAAGCTCGCCGAGTACACGCGGCCCATCGGCAAGCTCATCGCCGAATACGCCGTGAACTACAACATCAACATCATCGCGGGCAGCATGCCGTACCTGAGCCGTGGCCGGTTGCTCAACCTCACGCACCTGTTCCGGCGCGACGGCACTCGGGAGGAGTTCTTCAAGATCCACGTCACCCCCGCCGAGTTCAAGGCCTGGGGCATGGTGGGCGGCGACAAGCTGAATGTTTTCGACACCGACTGCGGCAAAATCGGCATCCTCACCTGCTATGACATCGAGTTCCCCGAACTATCGCGCATCTACGCCGAGCAGGGGGTGCAAATAATCTTCGTGCCCTTCCAGACGGACACGCAGAACGGCTACACGCGCGTGCGCTGCTGCGCCCAGGCGCGCGCCATCGAGAACGAGTGCTATGTGGCCATCACCGGCTGCGTCGGCAACCTCCCCGGTGTGAGCAACATGGACATCCAGTACGCGCAATCGGCGGTGTTCACCCCCTGCGATTTTTCCTTCCCCACCGATGGCGTGCGCGCCCAGACCACGCCCAATACAGAAATGACGCTCATCGCCGACGTGGACCTGGACCTCTTGAAGGAGCTGCACACGCACGGCACGGTGCGCAATCTCCTCGACCGGCGCACCGATCTCTACGACCTGCGCTGGCGGCAGAAGGGCCTGCGCGTGAATCCCGTGCAAGCGGGTGGCAAAATACCGCTTGTGAAATCTCAGGGGCAGCAAGCCTGACATTTTGGACCCGGAAATGCTGGGGATCGAAGGCTCTGGCATGGCAGCCTGGGAATCTGGAAAGGTGCAGGTCCCGGGCCGCGATTAGGATGGGCTTTTCCGTTTCCAAGGTCAGACCCATGAGACTTGCTCTACCCGCCGCCCTAGCTTTCTTTGTTTGCGCCCTCACCGCCGCCGATCCCCCGGCACCGGCCCAGCCGCAACCACAGGCCGTCAGCATTGATGAAATTATCAATGTCTGGAAACAGATCGAGCAGCGTGTGATCGAGGCCGCCAAGGATCTAAACCTCATCGGCTATGAGAAGGAGGTGCTCCAAAAGTACCTGGTCGAGGTGCGCGAGATGAATGAATTCGTCATCCAGACCCAGGTTTCCAACCAGTCGCCCGAGGATAAGGCGCGGGCCATAGCCCAAAGGAGTTCCTTCAAGTACCCCTTGATCATGATCCGAGAAGAGGAATTGAGCCGCGCGCGGCAGATCCGGGATGCGTCCTTCAACGCCACGGCGCTGAACGACGCCCTGCTGTTCAGGTCGGCGGGCCGTTTGCCGGACCTAAGCCGGCAGATCTACAAGAGCAGCTTGGAAGCCCATCAGAATAAACTTGAATTCCGCGAATTGGCGGACACCATCAACGCCAAGTTCCGTCAGGAACTGAACGGCATCCAGCGCACGGCCCAGGCCGAGCGCATCGTCGATGAGCTCAAGAAGCTGCACCCCGACATCTACAACAAAATCGCGAGCACGACGCCTGCGGTGCCGAAGCCCTAACCCGGCAGAGCCGGAACCAAAAAGACGAAAAACGATGTGCCACAGAGACACAGAGAACACGGAGAACGCAGGAGAAATTCTCTGTGATCTCTGTGTCTCTGTGGTGGAAGTTGGTATTCAAATTTTGTAAGCGTTCAGGCCTTGAATTGCACATCCGTATTTCGATATCGGCCACCAGGCCCGTTCGTGCTGAGCTTGTCGAAGCATGAATGGGCCGAGACCGCCCTGCCGTTCACCCTTTGACAAGCTCATCCCCCCAAAACTGGGGATAACGGGCGAACGGCAGGGAATTCCGTATCATGGGTGAACGCTTACCAAACTTCTAACCCAATAGTCAAAATTCGCGGCTATTTTGCCAGGGCGTCCGTAATGCCTTGGCGCACGTTCCGGGGCGCGTAGCCCAACCCGCCAGCCCGGCTGCTGTCTAGGCTGACGTCGGCGGGGCGCGCGGCGGCCATTTTCCAGTCGGCTTGGCGCATGTTTTCGATGCGATCCTCGCCCAGGCCCATGACTTCCGTGAGCGTGCGGCCAAATTCCGCGCGCGAGACGCGCTCGGTGCCCCCGAGATGCAAACGGCCCGCGTAGCCTTGTTTGAGGGCCAGCAGGATGCCGCGAGCGGCATCTTCAGCGTGCACCGGCGTGCGGATTTCGTCGCTAAAAAGCCGCAGCCGCTGGCCGGCGGCGAGTTGTTGCAGCAGCGAAGCGAGGAAATTGCGCTCGGAATAATCCGGCCTGCCGTAGAGCATGGGCAGCCGCAGCACCGCGTTTCCAGAATGCGCGCGCAGCACGGATTCTTCTGCCTTGGCTTTATGCTGGCCGTAAGTGTTGATGGGAGCCATCGGGTCGTCCTCGCGGTAGGGCGCCCGCGTGCCGTCGAAGACCAGGTCCGTGGAGATGGACAGCATGGGGACGCCGCGCCGCGCGCACAGCTCGGCGATGCGCGCGGTGGCCTCGACATTGACGAGTTGGGAATCCCGCGGTTGCTTTTCGCAGATATTGGGCTCGGCCATGGCGGCGGCATGCACGGCGGCGTCGAAAGCGCAGCGCTCCAGGATATTTGCGGCTTGCTCGGGTTGCAGGAAATCCACCAGCACGGGTTCGGTGCCCCGCGGCTGGCGAGCCGGGTCGCGCCCGGCGGCGAGGATTTGAAAGTCCGTGGCCGCAAGCTTGCAGAGATGGCGGCCCAGGAAGCCGCTCGTTCCGGTGATGAGCAGGCGCTTTTTCACGCGGCAGCCAATCTTTTGAGACACGCGCGTGTGAGCGGGCAGCTCTCGCAGCGCGGCCGACGCTTGGTGCAGTGCTCCTTGGCGAGGCGCACCAGCAGCGCGTGGAATTCGTTGAAGATCGCGGCCGCGCGCGGCAAACGGCTGGTGCAAAAATCCTGGAGTTCCGCGTAGCTCGCGTCAGGGGCGGTCGCCCCCAGGCGCGCCAGGATGCGCCGCGTGTAGGCGTCCACCACGAAGACGGGAAGGTCCGCCGCATAGAGGATCATGGAGTCGGCGGTTTCCGGTCCGATGCCTTTGAGGGCCAGCAGTTCCGCGCGCAGGGGCGCGATTTCCTGGGTCAAGAGCCGCCGCAGTCCCCCGTGGGATTCGGCATAATGGGCGAAAGCGCGGATGCGCAGGGCCTTCTGGTTGAAATACCCGGCGGGGCGGATGGCGCGCGCGATGTCCTGGAGGGGCGCGCTGGCGAGGCGCCGCAAATCCAGCCAGCCTGCGTCCCGCAATCCGGTGAACGCCTTCTCCACGTTGGTCCAGGCGGTGTTCTGGGTGAGGATGGCGCCGAGGCAGACCTCCTCCCGGCGGTAGCGCTTGGAGAGGGCCGGCCACCAGTGCTGGGATCCAAAACGCTTGAATAGCAAGCGGTAAACACGGGGGAGGGGGGGAGCGTCAGAGGCCCGGGCCATGGCTGAAGTGTAAGCCTTCAGCCCTGCCGAGAAGTAGCTCGCCGCTCGCCATTATCCCCCGCTTCGGGGGATGAGCCTGTCGAATGGCCACTAAAGGACCACAAGGGTGAATGACGGGATGCCTCGGCCCGCCCATGCTTCGATGCTTCGACAGGCTCAGCACAGCACGAACGGGCCGGGTTGCTGGTATCGCAATGCTGAAGCGCGATTCGTGGTCCGAATGCTTTCGCCGAAGTGTGGAGGACCGGCACGCGCTGGAAGACCGGCTGTTGTACGCATCATGCGCTGGCTTCGAGGAGTCGCCATGGCCCGTATCAAGCCTTTTCGCGGCATTCGCCCGCGGCCCGATCTCGCCAGCAAGGTCGCCTGCCGCCCTTACGATGTGTTGGACACCGAGGAGGCGCGCGGCGAGGCCGAGGGCCAGCCGCACTCCTATCTAAGGGTGGTGAAGCCTGAGATCGGTTTCCCTCCAGGCCAGGACCCCTACGCGCCCGTGGTTTACGCCAAGGCCGACGCTGAATTCCGCCGCCTGTTGGCCGAGGGCGTGATGCGCCGGGACGAAAAGCCCTGCCTCTACATTTATGCCCAGGAGCTGAACGGACGGCGCCAGACGGGGCTCGCTGCCTGCGTTTCCGCCGAGGACTACACCAGCGGAGTCATCCTGAAACATGAGCTGACGCGCCCGGACAAGGAGGACGACCGCCTGCGGCACATCCTGGCCACTAAATTGCACGCCGAGCCGGTGTTCTTCACCTATCGGGCCGAAGCCGCCGCACGGCGCAGGATTCAGGAAATCACCGCTGGGCGTCCGGACAATGACTTCGTGGCTCCGGACGGCGTGCGGCACCTGCTATGGGTGGCGAATGACGCGCGCTGGATGGAAGACGTGGTGGCCATCTTCGCGAAGATCCCGCGTTTCTATATCGCCGACGGTCACCACCGCAGCGCCGCCTCGGCGCGCGCCGCCCGGGAGCTGGCGGGCCAGGGACTCCCCGAGGCCGCGTGGTTCCTCGCCGTCATCTTCCCTCATGACGAGCTGCACATCTTCGATTACAACCGCGTGGTGAGCGAACTCGGGGGCCGTTCGCCCGCCGAGTTTCTAGCCGCCTTGGGCAAGGATTTCGACATCCAGCCGCTCGCCCGGGCCGAAAAGCCCGGCGCGCCGCGCCGCTTTTCGCTGTATATCGCAGGCAGTTGGCATCGCCTTATTCTGAAGTCGTTCGCCGCGGCCAGTGATCCCGTGGCCAACCTGGACGTCAGCCTGCTGGCGCGCCATGTGCTCGAACCGCTGCTGGGCATCACCGATCAGCGCCGCGACAAGCGCATGGATTTCGTGGGCGGCATTCGCGGCCTGGAAGAGCTCGCGCGGCGCGTGGACAGCGGCAAGGCCCGGGCGGCCTTCGCCATGCACCCCGTGAGCCTGGAAGAACTGATGAAGGTCAGCGACGCCGGTTTCATCATGCCGCCCAAGTCAACATGGTTCGAGCCCAAACTGCGCAGCGGGCTGGTGGTGCATGCGATTGAATAATATTCGAGTATTAAAAATCGAGTCAGATCGGTATTGCCAAAATGCTTAGAGCCTGTTTAAAATGTATATTTAGTGTCACCCTTTTAGTTTTTTAAAAGAATATTTTACCACAGAGGGCACAGAGGGCACAGAGGGCACAGAGAACACAGAGAACGGACAAGAATAAGAGGAAAAATCCATTGAAAATTCAAAATTATGTCGGAGGCCTACGCTCAGGCTTAGCATGGCTCGGTGAACTCTCTGTGC